>CANKTH010000046.1 GCA_947486185.1 Deltaproteobacteria bacterium | reverse complement strand
GAGATCTCCGCTCCGCTCCAACGTCGGGCCGGAGGCGGTGCGGAGGTTGACTCCGAGCTCAGCGGCGATGATCTGCGCCAGCGAGGTCTTGCCGAGCCCCGGCGGTCCCGACAGCAACACATGGTCGAGGGCTTCGCCACGCCCAAGCGCCGCGCGGATGTACACCCGGAGGTTCTCGCGGATGCGGTCCTGCCCGACGTACTCTTCGAGCCGGCGCGGGCGAAGCGCAGGATCTACGGGCTCCATCTCACGCGGATCGAGTACCCGACTCATTAGTGGCTCCCGGAGAGGATACGAAGGCACTCAGAGAGGCGGGTTTGAAGGGGCGCTTCCCCGAGACCGCGCTCCTGCAGCTTCGCGAGGGCGCCCTCAATCTCTCCGGCCCGGTAGCCCAGCCGCGCGAGGGCGCTCGGCAGCGGATCGTCGGGCGGCAGTGTGGTAGGGAGCACGATCGCGAGTTTGCCACGAAGCTCCAATACCAGGCGTTCTGCAGTCTTTTTGCCGATGCCGGGCACGGAGCTCAGGGTCCTGAGGTCGTTCTGGTTGATCGCCAGTGCGAGGGCGTCAGCCGTCAGGGCAGAAAGCGCACCCAGCGCCATCTTGGGCCCCACCTGACTCACGCTGATGAGCCGCTCGAAGAGCTCCTTGTCCGACAGCGTCGCGAAGCCGTAGAGGGTGATGGCGTCCTCGCGCACGGCGGTGTGGACGTGAAGAGTGAGGCTGCCGTCGCGCCGCGCAGCTTCTGCTGTGCGCTGGGGTACCAGCACGTCGTAGCCCACCCCCTGTACATCCAGGACCAGGTGGTCGCCCACCACCTCGGCGACGGTGCCACGGAGGCGCGCGATCACCGCGACGCCACGAGGCGGAAGCTGGCCGCATGTGCATAGTGGGTGATGGCGATCGCGGCGGCGTCAGCGGCATCGTGGGGAGATAGGGGAGCCCCGAGCAAGAGGGCGACCATACGCGTCATCTGGTCCTTTTCGGCGCGGCCTGATCCGGTGACGGACTTCTTGATGGTTGAGGCGTTGTATTCATAGAGGGGAACGCCGTGTTCCGCCACCGCCAACAGCGCGACCCCTCGGGCCTGCCCGAGCACGAGGGCCGAGGTGGCGGAGCGGTAGGCGAAGATCTGCTCCAACGCGGCCGCGCTCGGCGCCCAGGTGGTGAGCAGGGCCGTCAGCCCGGCGTGGATCTCCAGCAGGCGTTGACCCATCGGGAGCTCGGCGTGCGTGCGGATCGCCCCAGCGGCGAGCGCGCGGTAGCGTCCGCCCGAGCGCTCGACTACGGCCCAGCCGGTGCTGCGGCTGCCGGGATCGATGCCGAACACGCGGGAGGGGGCTTCGGGGGCCATGGCGGCCCGTCTAACACTTCAGCGCCGGGCAAAGCGGCGAAAAAGCGCCACGTAGTCCACCATCTCCGCCCGCGGCTCGGAGCGCAGCTCAAAATCTCCCGCCCGAAGCCGGTGTTCGAGGCTCTCCACCAGCTCACCGGGACCCAGGCCACCGACCAGCCGCTCCATGGCCGCTGGCGAGATCAGGCCTCGGTCGAGCACGTCATGGACCTCCACCCGCGTTTCCGGGGCCTCAAGGCGGCACTCGGCTCGCACGGCCTCTACGTCGGCCGCCGAAATCTCGCCGGACTGGTACAGGAGCAGGCCTGCCTGAAGCCAGGAGCTCACCGGAACCACCCGGGCGCCGAGGCCCGCGTATGCCGCGACCTCGCGGCCCCTCGCGCGTCGGATGAAAATACGTTCTACCGGATCGCTCGGGGTCACGTTGGCGAGCGCGGAGAGCGCCGCCACGATTTCGTCCGGGTAACCTCCGCCGTGCTCGAGCACGGTCGCGAGCTGGTCAGGCGACACGCGGCCCGCGACCGCATCCGCGTAGAGGGTGTAGGCAACCGTGTCGATCTCGGCGTCGTCGCCGAACAAAGACTCGGTGACGTCGGCGCCCAGGCCGACCCGCCCGCGCAGCAGCGCCGGCACCTTGTACGCGAGCTGGGAACGGAGCGCCCTGAAACGCCCGCGCCGGAGATTACCGAGGTTGTCCTTGAGGCTCAGCTCGTCGAAGCTGACGCCGTCCAGCCGAAGCTTCTTTTCGAGCACCCGGCGCATCTGCTCCGGCGAGCCGGACACAATGACGATCCGGCGCGCCCGGCCGTCGTGAGGTCGCGCGAGGGCCTTCAAGAGCGCGGTCGCTCCGGGCACCGCACGTTTGTGGTGGGCACGCTCCAGCGCCGTCCTCACCACCCCGCGTACCGTGTCGAATTCCGTTTCGAGGTAGGTCTTGTCGAGATCCCAACGGTACACCCGCATGGGTCAGCCGCCCGGCCGACGAATCGCGAGGGGGCCCTTCACGAGTCCACCTGCCGCATCCCCTTGAGGGGCGCCTCGAGACGCGGAGCAAGCGCGGCGGCGATCGCCCCATCGTGGGCGGGTTGGCGGGCCACCACGAAATTGACGGGTAGGTCCGGCCCCACTGCTGCCGGGAGCTCCCGACCGGCCGGGCCCGACAACATCGAGCCGCCACACTCCACCTGGGTCACACCCGGCATCAGGGCGTGGACCTCGAGCACGGCGGCGCGGAGCGCGTGGCCGAGTCGCGCGAGGCTCCGATCTCCTGCCGCTTCTCCAGCTTCGAGGAGCGCTCTCAGGCGGCGACCCGCGTTCTCCCGACTCACGCGCTCCCCCGTCTCTGCCTCGAGCGCGCTCACCAGCCCCAGGTTGGACAAGCTGGTGCGGGTGGTTCCGCGGATCGGCAGATAGGGATGCGCGGGCGCGTCGTCCGACACATCCACGATCAATCGGCCCATTTCTGTGGCGTACACCATACCGTCGCTGTCGATCCAGCAGCCCCCGAAAGAGGTGCCGATCTGAAAGCGCACCATCCGCCGGCTCCCGGTGGCCGAGAGATAGCGCCCCAGGTTGGACAGGTCGTTGAACATCGCCACCGGTCCTCGGCAGAGCCCCTCAGCCACCCGCTGGGCGAACCGGTCAAATGCGCGGGTATCCCCTACACGATCCCGAAGCACCGTGGACAGCTCGGCGACCCGACCGCCGACCCCCATCGGAGCCGCAAGGCCGATGCCCAAGGAGCCGATCGGCTCGCCCTGCGCCACTTCGCGCGCGAGGGCCTGCGCCCGTGCGATCAAGCCTTCTACGCCGCGCTCTCCTTCGGGCCACGTCGGCGAGCCCGCCGTAGCGACCACCACGTCGCCCCGCCGGCTGGGGCTTGTCGCCTCCGCCCGCACGCGGAGCGCCACTGCCTTCATGCTGGTACCGCCGATGTCGAGGCCCACGGCGAGCCCGGGCTCGGGCGGCGGGAGATCGGGGTCGTCGATCGCCGGCACATCACGCGCGCGCCAGACCACCGGCTCGCCGCGACGCACAAGGTTGATCCGATGGATCTTCCGGAGGTCGTCCCAAAGCGGCCCGAGGTCCTCCACCTCGGCGTCGAGTTCGACCGCCGCAGGGTTGAGCATCAGCACCCCGTTGTGGAGCCGCGAGAGCACCGCGCGGATCCCGACCCGGTTCGCCGGCGCGAAAATCGTGTAGTCGCGTCGGGGAGCGGCCGCCGAATGACCAGCATGAAACCGGATCGTCCACGGGATGGCGCGCGGGTGGGCGCCCAGCTCCTGGAGCTGATCGGCGAGGCGAATCGCGGTGGCAGGCGGCATCGGGCCGCGCGCATAACGGGTCAGGCGCGGAATTGCCGCGTGGCCCGACCCGGGGCGCTCCAGGGTGGCGCGAGGGGTGACGAGGTCGCTGCGTTGAGGCTATGTTCTCGGAATGTGGCTTCTGTTTGTCGCGTGCAGCGGACTTCAGTCCTCCAAGGCCGATGACGGCGCCGTGGTCATCCTCTCGGTGGAGCCGGATCGGGGGCCGCCCGAGGGCGGGACCGCGGTCGTCATTGAGGGGGAGGGGTTCACCGACGACGCCGAGGTCTACTTCGGTGAGCTGGACGTCGACGCGACGCGGCTGGACGAGACACACATCGTGGCGGTTTCGCCGGCCCTGGGCATCGAGGCCACCGTGTCACTCGAGGTGCGCGGTGCGCTGGGAGAGGCAGAGTGGCCCAACGGTTTTTTGTATACGGACGGCGAGGACGACAGCGGCACCACCACGACCACCTGGGACAGCGACAGCGACACGGACAGCGACTCCGACAGTGACGCAGACAGTGACGCGGACACGGACACCGATACGACGACCCCCGGCACCGGCGTCGGGATGATCGGCGGCGTGATTGAGTTTTCGCGCACACAGATCGCCTGCCCCGCCTGTATCGGCGCCGCCTCAGAGTTTGATGTCTACGCGATGGCCCGGATCCATGAGCCCAGCAACGGCTCGTGGACCGACTGGATGCCCTACAACGGCTCCTGTCAGAACGACCCGGCGCCCGTCACCCCGGGGGAGCTCGGCTACGATCTGGGAAGTTGGATCTACCTGACCGTAGGCAGCGAGTCCCTGGGGCTCCGCAGCCAGAACGACACCGGCACCACCTATGACGCGGGCGCCTTGTCGGTGGACGACTACATCTCCAACGCGTCCTACACCCTCGAGGTGCCTGACGGCGGCGTGTTTGGCAGCTTCTCGGTCCCTAACGCCGTCCTCGCGCCCGATGGATTCTCGGATATCCAGCCGTTCGAGATGCTGTATACCAACCCGGCCTCAGCGTTCTCCGCGTCCATCTCCCAATCCGGCCAGACCTTTACCTGGGACCCCTATGGTGGATCCGGCACTTTTGTCATCTTGATCTCGGTCTACTCGTCCGACGGAGTCACGTACTACGGCTCGGTGATGTGTCAGGACGGGGATACGGGCTCCATGTACGTACCGGGCGGCTATCTCGGGGGCTACCCCCGGGGCTCGCTCGTGACGGTGACGCTCGTACGCTACCAGATCGAGAGGTTTGTAGTGCCTTTCAACGGGTCAGAGGTGGAGTCGGTCGGAAAGTCTGGCGTGCTCGGGACCGGAGTGATCGGCCGATGATCGGCATCGGCATGACCGTCGCGGGCGCTATCGGGTTGATCCTGGCATCCTGGCGGCCGACACCGTGGTTGGCGGTGATCGCGAAACCCGTTGCCTCAGCGGGCTTTCTGGTCACCTGGATGCTCCGCCGCGACGACTCGCCCTATGCTCTGGCGATCGGTTGGGCGCTCCTCCTCTGCGCGTTGGGTGACGTGCTCCTCATCCCCAAGGGCGCAAAAAGGAGCTTCATCGCAGGTCTGGTCGCCTTCCTGTTTGGGCACCTCGGCCTGGTGTGGGCGTTTGTCCTGGTAGGGGTGTCACCCGCCCGGGCGGGTGGGGTGGCGACAGTGCTCCTGATCCCGTTGATCGTCATCGCACGGTGGTTGTTGCCGAGAGTGCGGAGCAGCCTTCGCGCCCCAGTGTTTGCGTACATGGTGGTGATCACCACGATGGTCGCCACCGCGGCTGGCGCGGAGAAGCTCCCGACGGTGGTAGCGCCTGCGGTGGTCGCCTTCTATGTGTCCGACGTCTTTGTCGCGCTTGAACGATTCGTATCCCCTAGCCCTTGGAACCGGACCCTCGGCCTGCCCCTCTATTACGGGGCGACCCAGCTCCTGGCCTGGTCCACCGGCGTCTGAAGTGAGGCCGCCAAGGTCCACTTCCGGCCCTTCCCCCCCGAATGGGTAGGCTCCGCCCCGCCTTGCGGGCGATGTGCGACCCGGCGCGGGGGGGCTAGGAATAGCGCCACGGAGTCATCATGAGCTATCTCAACCAACTGTCCAATTCGCTCGCCGCTGCCGTACAGCGGGCCGCTCCCAGCGTGCTCGGCGTCGTCGGTCGGCCCAACACGAGCGCGAGCGCGTGGACACCCGAGCTCGCGTGGGCCGCCGCCCATACCCTCGACGACGGCGACAGCGCCGTGCTGGCGCTCCCCGACGGGCGTCGTGTCGAGGCGACCGTGATCGGCCGTCATCCCGGCAGCGACCTGGCACTTCTACGCGTTCCTGAGCCGGTGTTGACTCCGGCCGACTGGAGCGCGGGCGAGGGCCTCGCGGTGGGTCAGGTGGTGCTCACCCTCGCGCGGCCCGGGGTGCTGCGCTCGACCATGGGCATCATCGGAGGTCTGGGTGATGAGTGGCGGACCCCCGCCGGCGCCAAGCTGGAGCGTTACCTCGAGGTGGATGCGAGCTTACCAACCGGATTTTCGGGTGGGCTACTCATCGACGGCGAAGGGAGGGCGCTGGGGGTCAACACGCGGGGACCCGGCCGGATGCCAGGTTGGACCGTCACCACGCGGTCCTTGACCCGACTCGCGGAGGCGCAGGCTCGCCGGGCGGGGGGCCGCGGATTCCTCGGTGTGGGGGCGTGGCCGGCCGTGTTGGGCGCCGCGGCCACGGCGCGCGCGGGTCAGGCGCGCGGCCTGGTGTTGGTGTCGGTGGAGGAGGGCGGGCCGGCCGATCGCGCCGGGCTGATGGTGGGCGACGTGGTGCTCTCTCTCGACGGGCGCGGGGTTCAGGATATTCCAGGACTCATCGCGCTTCTCGAAGAGCTCGGCGGTCGGCGGGTGCGTGCGCAGGTCTGGCGGGCCGGGGCGCCGGTCGAGCTGGAGGTGGAGGTAGCGGCGCGCTGAGGTGTCTCACACCCGGCCGAGCACCGCCGCAGCGCCAAGACCGCCGGCCGCGCAGATCCCCAGGAGCGCGGTAGACTTTCCGGTGCGGTGCAGCTCGTTGGCCATGGTGAGCACCATCCGAGCGCCGGTCGCGCCAAAAGGATGGCCCAGCGCCACACTGCCCCCGTGGACATTGAGTTTTTCGTCGGCGATGTGTCCTGGGGCGCGGTCCATTCCCAGGCGCTCCCGGGCGAATGCGTCGTTCTCAAGCACCGCCCGCACCACCAGGACGACGGCGGCAAAGGCCTCGTGGAGATCGACCAGATCGACCTCTTCGAGGCTGAGGCCGGCGCGCGCGAGGGCTCGGGGCATCGCCAATGCCGGGCCGATCAGGAGCTGGTCCGCGGGATCTACCCCGATATAGGCGGAGGATCGCAGGCAGGCGAGCGGGGTGAGGCCCAGGCGTTCGGCCGCTCGTTCGCTCGCGACGATCACCGCACCGGCGCCGTCGGTCAGCGCGGTGCTGTTGGCGGCCGTCAGCGTGCCATCCTTGGAAAATACAGGCCGAAGCTTAGCGAGCTTCTCCATGTCGGTATCGGCGCGCACCAGGGTGTCGCGGGCGAGCACCTGTCCGTCGGGTAGCTTCACGGGCACGACCTCGTCGGCGAAGCGCCCGGAGGTCCACGCGGCTTCCGCACGTTGGTGGCTCCGCACCGTCCACGCGTCCTGGGCCTCCCGGCTGATCTGGTGGCGCTTCGCCATCGACTCGGCGGCTTCCCCCATGAGCTCGCCTGTGCTGCGCTCGGCGACCCGCGGTTGGCGTGGCAGGAGATCCCGGGTGGGCGAGAGGCGGGCGAGGAGGCCGAGATAGTCGGTGAACCCTGATTTTCGCCCCATGACCACCGGCCCGACCTTTCGGATGAAGCTCTCGGGCATCGGGATGGGGGCGTTGGAGGTCGAGTCGCTGCCGCCGGCGATCACGACGTCGGCGTCGCCCCGTTCTACGGCGGCAACGGCGTCGGTGATCGCCTGAAGGCCGCTCGCGCACGCACGCGTGACGGTCCGCGCCTCGACCCGCGAAGGGAGCTTGAGGTCGAGCACCAGCTCTCGCCCGACGTTCGGTGACGTAGGCGGCAGGATGACGCCGCCCCACACCACCGCATCGACCGCGTCCCACGGCACGCGGCTCCGTTCGAGGGTGCCGCGCACCGCCATGGCGGCGAGCGCGATGGTGTCGATCTCCACATACTCGGCGAAGGCGCGGACAAAAGGAGTCCGGCTTCCACCGCAGATGAGGGCGCGTCCGTTGGAGTTGGGCAAGTGGGCTCCGAGGAAGGGGGCGTGGGTGAGGAGGGCCTGCGGCGGAATCCGGATCAGGCGCCGATGAGATTACCGCCGCAGACGCGGAGTACGCTGCCGGAGAGCGCGCGGCCGGAGGGGCTGGCGAGGAAGGTGACCACCTCCGCGACGTCTTCGGGGAGTCCGCCCTGAGAGAGGTTTGCGATGCGGCGGGCCACCTCGCGCGTCGCGAAGGGGATGGCCGCGCTCATCCTTGTCTCGATAAAGCCCGGCGCAATAGCGCTTACCGCGACTCCCCGCGACGCGTAGCCCTCCGCCGCCGACTCAACCATGCCGATGATTCCCGCCTTGCTGGCCGCGTAGTTGGTCTGCCCCATGTTGCCCGCGATGCCGCCGATGCTCGACAGGCAGACCATCGCTCCGCCCGAACGGAGCCGTTCACCAAGGGTTTCGGCGAGCCGAAGCGGCGCTTCGAGGTTGACCCGCATCAACAGATCCCACTCTTCGGCGCTCATCCGCGCCAGCGTCCGGTCCCGGGTGATTCCGGCGTTCTGGACGAGCACATCGAGCGCCTCCAGCCGCGGATCGCCGACGAGCCGTTGTAGACCCTCCTCGTCGCCGAGGTCGGCGAGCAGGACGTCTCCGTGCAGCTCCGCCGCGACCTCCCTGGCCTCGGCTTCGGCGCCCGGATGATCGTGCACGATCACCCGGGCTCCCTCCCGGGCGAGCGCGCGGGCGGTGGCGGCGCCAATGCCCCTCGCCGCGCCGGTGACCAGCGCGCGCCGACCGTCGAGCGGCCGCGACGGCGTGAATGCCGCTGGGAGAAGGGTTGAGATTCGCCAGGCCTGTCCGCTGACATAGGTGGAGCGGGGCGACAATAGGAAAGCGAGCACCGCGCCGATCCGGTCTTCGGCTCCGTGCGGCACCTCGACGAGCTGCGCCGTGGCGCCGGTGCGTCCGAGCTCCTTGGCCAACGAACGTACGAAGCCCTCTAGGCTACGCTGCGCGGCCGCGGCGCGCAGCGGCAGTCCTCGCGGCGGGCGTGACAACACAAGCACCCGACCCGAGGCCAGCAGCCCGCGCACCTGGGGTGAGAGCGCGGACCAGAGCTGCTGCAAGGCGGCGACATCGGTGATCCCGGAGGCGTCGAAGACCAGGGCGGCGGGCCGCTCGTTCTCGGCGAGCGGCCGGGGCGGCCTGGCCCACGCCTGACCTGCAGCCTCGAACGCTGCGACTTCCCCAGCCGCCACCGCGACGTCGCCGCCGAGGCGAGGCAGGCTCTCCGCGAGAGCCGCCGAGAGCGCGGTTGAACCTGCGCCCTCACCCGTCCATACGACGATTCGGCGACCTGCGAGCGGGAGATCGCGCCAGGGGCCGGTGTCGCGCTCCAGGCGCGGCGGCAGAGGTACGCCCAGGGACTTTGCCAGACTTCGGGCAGTCGAATTTGAGGAGAGCGCGAGCAGGCGGTCGGACATCGGCACCTCGGCCAGCGGCTCTATCGTGTTCGCCTTACGCCCGCGCTGGTGTGCCGCTGACCCGGCGCCGAGCCCATGTCTTGACAAATCTCTTGACGCCGCAAGATTTTTCTTGCATTCCCGTGTAGCAACATGGTAGACCGTTCGTACCCCCCCGAGCCGCCTCCCCGGCGCTCAGCCCCCTCCTCCTCCTTACCCTCCGGCAAACCATGGTTCCCAACGCGCCCCCTTCGGGACCGACCCGGCTCGGCCTGAAACACACGAGCTCCGGCCTCGTGCTCTCCCTGCCCCCGGGCCAAACCTTCGAGGCGATCCGGACGGTCCTACGCGATCATCTCGCGCTCTCGCCTGAGCGTTATCGCGGCCAGACCCTCAAGCTCGACCTGGGTGAGGGCCAGATCTCGCTCTTCGACCTTCGGCGGGTACTCCACGTACTCCGCGACGAATTCGGCGCCGAGGTTGTCGGCGTGCACTGCACGGTCGAGGCCTTGCAGCGTTACGCCGAGAAGGAGCTGAAGCTCAAGGTCCATGTCTCCGCCCCGGCGGAGGACACCAGCGCGGCGGTGACGCCTGACACGGTCACCCTGGCGCCCACCACGAGCGCAACCGAAGCTACGACGGAGGTCAACACCGAGGTCAACACCGAGGTCAACGCCGGGATCCTCTCTCACGAGGAGCTTCCGGGCGGAGACGACATGGGCGACCGGGTGATGACCATCCACGGTACAGTCCGGTCGGGAGCGGTCGTGGAGTACCACGGTGACGTCACGGTTTTCGGCGATGTGAACCCCGGAGCGCAGATCGTCGCCGGCGGCAACATCGTGGTCCTGGGCGCGTTGAAAGGCTTCGCGCACGCGGGGTCTCGCCGGTCGGACAGCTTCATCCTGGCCTTTGACCTTCGGCCCACCCAGCTCCGCATCGGCAAGGCGATCCACCTCACGATGGAGTCGGCTCCGGAGCGTGGCCGCGCTCTCAACCCACAAATGGCCTCAGTTCAGGCAGGCAGCATCATCATCGAGCCCTACCGCGGTCGGCCGCCCGGAATGGCCATGAGGGAGGTTTCATGAGTGAATGTATCGTCATCACGTCGGGTAAGGGCGGCGTGGGCAAGACCACGACCACGGCGAATCTTGGGGTCGCGCTTGCGATGCAAGGGAAGAGGGTCGCGGTGGTGGACGCCGATATCGGCCTTCGTAACCTCGATCTCATCCTCGGCCTCGAGAACCGGATCGTCTACGACCTTGTCCACGTCATCGAAGGCGAGTGTAAACTCCGTCAGGCGCTGATCAAAGACAAGCGTTTGGATGGCCTGTATCTCCTGCCTGCGGCGCAGACGCGGGACAAGAACGCGGTGAGCCCGGACGGCATGCGTAAGCTTGTCGCCCAACTCAAGGAGGAGTTCGACTACGTGCTGATCGACTGCCCGGCGGGTATCGAGCAGGGCTTCAAGAACTCGGTAGCAGGCGCGGATCGGGCGATCATCGTGACCACCCCCGAGGTGAGCGCGATTCGCGACGCGGACCGGATCATCGGGCTGGTCGAAGCGGCCGAGCTGCCGGAGCCGACGCTGATCGTCAACCGCTTCCGGGCGAAGATGGTCGCGCGCGGTGACATGATGTCTCGCGAAGACATATTGGAGATCCTGGCGATTCCGCTGATCGGGCTGGTACCCGACCATGAGGACATCATCGTCAGTGCCAACCGTGGCGCGCCGGCGGCGTTCGACGAGAAGTCGATCGTGGGTGAGGAGTATCGCCGGATCGCCCGGCGGGTGTTGGGCGAGGCCGATGTGCCCTTCGTGGCGCTCGACGTGCCGGACACCGCGTGGACGATCCTCAAGCGTTGGATGGGCCTGTCCGGGGCTCGGGAGGTGGCCCAATGAGCGCGCTCTGGGATCGGTTTTTTGGTCGGTCGAACGCGGGCTCCAAGGAGGACGCCAAGTCGCGCCTCAAGGTGCTCCTCGTCCACGACCAGGTCGAGCTGACGCCGCCGCAGATGGAGAAGATGAAGGCGGAGATCATGGCGGTCATCGCCCGGTATGCCGATATCGACGGCGATCGGATCGAGCTGAAGCTCGAGCGGGTCGAGTCGGGGGGCGTGTCGTTGGTGAGCTCCATCCCCGTCAAACGGGTGACCAGCCGCGCGGCGGGCTGAGCCGCCGTTCCGGTCGGGAACGACTGGTCAGGATGCTGTGAGCCGGGGCCTTAGGGCCCCGGTGTCGTTCTTCTTGGGCTACACTCGGGACATGCTGCTCGTCACCGCCGTGCTTTCCACCGCCGTGCTCCCCGCCGCCTTGGCGTGCGACCTCTCGCTCTTCTCAATCATCCCGACGCCGACCATCCCCGAGGGCGAGGAGCGCGGATTCGGTTGGGCTCGCCACGAATACCGCGGAGTCGCGCTGGTCGGCGGTCGCGTGGCGACCATGAGCGGCTTCAGCATCGACCAGTGGAAGAAGGTGCTGCTCGATCCGGGGCGGCAGGACGAGTGGCAATCGGAGCGCTTCGGGAACAAGCTCACGGAGGTTTTTGACGCCTCCCACCTCTACATGCGCCTCGATCTCTCCTTCCTCATGGGCGCCTTTCGTATCGAGAAGCAGGTGGTCGCGGAGTTCAAGAACTACGAGCGTCCCAACGGTTACCGGAGCTGTTGGCAGGTCGTGGATCCGACCCCCCACCTGGGCACGGTGGCCGCGTGGAACAACCAGGCCGAGTGGGAGCGTGACACCTATGGGTGTTGGGATCTGACCCGGGCCGGCGCAGCTACGCTGGTGAGCTACCAGTGGTGGACCTCCGCCTCCGCGATCCCCTCGGCGGTGCAGAAGTACGTGCTGATGAACACCCTACCGGACATGGTGGACGCCTTCGACTCTGAGGTGGCAAAGGCGGCCGCCCGGTGAACGAGCGGGTCAGCGGAGCCGCACCAGGACCTCCATGAGGACCTGGAGCGCCGGCACGTGAGCGAGATAGAGGAACAAGCTGTGTTGTCGGAGCAGGACCAGCGGTCGCGGCGCCGGGAGCTCCGGCACCGGGAAACGAGCTGCGAGCGCGAGCCCGCACAGCACCACGCCCCACCACACCACGAAGGGTTGGTGATCAAAAGTCACGGGGATCACGGTCCCGAGTCCGGTCCATTGCAGCAGCGGATGATCAAATCGTGCGTTGTGGTAGTTGACGCCGACGAGGAGCAGCAACAGCCCGGGGATCAGCAGTCGGGCGCCAGCGGATCGGAGGAGCAGTCCCAACGCGCTGGTGACAAAGATCGCATGTAAAACGCCGAAACTCACGATGCGAGCCGGATCCAGCACCACGCTCGCGGTGGTGACAATCAGCGCGCCTCCGCCCACCCGTAGCAGCCGCCACCCGCTCCGGCGGAGCGGCACCTCGCGCGCGAGCCAGAGCCCAACCCCGACGAGCAGGAAGAACGTTCCGGCGATGAGCTTCTGGAATCCGCGCCATGGAAGGCTCGAGAACTCGAGGGTCAGAAGCCCACGATCGTCGGCGAACCAGCAGGCGTGGTACACCAGCATCGCCAGGAAGGCGAGACCACGGAGCGCGTCGAGCGCGGCGTGCCTGGCGGGTAGGGGAGGGGAGACCGAGCGGGTCATCGTGTCGCGCGCCGGTAGGCGTCTCCTGCGTTCGGGTAGTGTGGACCGCTTGCCGAAGGTGTGGTCCGGGAACATCTAACCGAACAAGTGGCGGTTCCATGGCCCCGGTTGTCATCTACAGCACGAGTTGGTGTCCCTACTGCGTCGCCGCGAAGCGCTTTTTGGCGAGCAAGAACGTCCCGTTCGAAGAGCGGGACATCACGGGCGACGACAAGGAGAGGGAGGCGCTCCACGTGCGAACGGGGCGGACGTCGGTGCCGCAGATTTTTGTCGGTGACCATCACGTGGGCGGCTACGACGAAATGCGCGCCCTCGACCGTGCAGGTGGCTTCATGCCTCTGCTCCAGGCAGGCGGGTGAGCACGCGCGGTGAAGGCGGCGCCAGAACCCGTAAATCGCAGATCCGGCGCGCCTAACCGCTCGCGCCGACAAGGCGGGCCAGCATCTGCGGCAGGGTCTGGCGGAGCGCGAACGACGATACTGCAGGTGGGAGCGAACCAGAGTCCTGGGAGCAGCTCACATATCGAATGGTGGTTCCCGACTCGCCCGGAGTGAAGCGCCAGAAACCGGTGTTGACGCTCAGCTCGATCGCGTTGGGCAGCTCAGCGCGGAGGCTTGCCCGAATCGCTTCGAGCTCGCCGTCGGGCACCCGGCTCCAGTGAAAGATCGCGGTCTCCCCTGTCCAACTGAGGCCTCCACGCGACAGCCAGTAGCGTGACGAGGCCAGGGTCCACGAAGGCACCTCGAGCACCTGGAGCCACTCTGCCGCTTGACCCGAGCGGCTGATCACCTCCGAGCGCGCGACGCCGGACCAGCGCTCCGACCGGTCGAGGTCGGTGACGGTGGCCACCAGCGCGCTGACCGGGGCGGCGGCGACCATATCGGCACGCGCGCAGTGGGTCCCTCCGTAATCCCGTGTAGCGATCGCTACCTCTCCGACGGGAGTGGGGTGGACACCGGCGGGCGACCAACCTTCGTCGGCGAGCATCATTGCGAGATCAGGGATCATCGAGACAGGGTGCCACAACCCCGCCGGGCTGTCGAGGGCGGCGTGGCAGCCGGGAGGACTGACGCTATAAGCGCGCCAACAACCGTGATCCTGTGGTGGTCAGCACCGTGTACCGGTACTCGGCGCGAGGGACCGCCCGCTCCAACCATCGCTGCAGCAGGGGGCGGCGGCCGGGATCTTTCTGGGCTTGCTCCAGGAGGATCTCCGCGATCACTGCGTCGGTCAGGAGCCCGGTCAGTCGATCGGCGTGCAGCATAGCGAGGCTGAAGTCACGTTTGGGATCAAACTGTCGCAGCGCCGCCGACCATGCGCCCGGGCGACTCAGCGGCAGCTCCTTGAGCTTTGCGGCCCCCAGCTTGGTCAGCAGAAACTCGACAGCTTGTAATGCGCGAAGACGCAAGGTGCCCACCGCACGCTCGTCTGCGTCGGCGCCGGTCGCGGCCCGCCATCGCGCCTTCGCGAGGCGGTTCAGGAAACGTGTCGGGCCTCGTACGGCATCCAACAGGGTGTCCTTCATTGCCATCAGAGCCTGGATTTGACTCGTGCCTTCGTAGATGGGGAACACCATCGCGTCGCGCAGGAGTCGCTCGACGCCGGTCTCTCGGATATAGCCGCTTCCCCCGTGCACCTGTACGCACTCCCTGGTGATCTCGACACAACGTTCGGCCGCGTACCACTTCAGTAGCGGCGTCAACATACGGGAACGACGTTGTGCTCGTCTCCCGATGCGGTCCAGCTCGGTCTGCCGCTGGGCGTCCACGTGAACGAGCTTTCGCGCGATCGCTACCTTCTGCGCCACCTCTTCGTTCACCGCGGCCGTCACCGCGAGCGCGCGGATCGCCTGGATGTCGGTCTCCATATTCTCGAGGAGCTCAGCGATCATCTCGTGCTTGTTGATGGTCTTTCCCATGCTGGGGCGCTCGGCGGCGTAGGCCGTAGCGGCGCGCCACGCGGCCTCGGCGACGCCAAGACACTCGAAACCCACCGAGATCCTGGCGTTGTTCATCAACACCAGCATCTGCTGGAAACCACGCCCCCGCTCGCCAACCAGCTCAGCTGGGCTCTGTTCGTAACTCAGGGCCACCGTGGCGCTGGCCGTGTGCCCAAGCTTCTCCTCGACGCCGGAGAAGCTCGCGAGCCATCGTTTTTCGCCGTCAGCCCCCCAGTCCCACGCCTTGACGAGGAAGAGAGAGAGACCGTTCAAGCCTGCGAATGCGTCAGCGCCTTCGGCCACGTCCTCCGTGCGCGCGATGACGAAATGCCAGCGACCGTGGCCCGACGTGATGAACAGCTTCTGGCCCGTCACGGTCCACCGGCCGTCAGGCCCGAGCTCACCGCGGGTACGGATCGCCGCCATGTCGCTGCCGGCGCTCGGCTCCGTGATGTCCATGCTGCCCCAGGCGCGCCCAGCCACGATCTCATCGAGCAACTCGCGGAAACGCAGGTCGTCAATCCGGGGCGGTGAAGCGGAGAAGGTCGCGCTGCCCTCCAGCACGTTGTAGAGCAGGGCGGCCATCGCGATTCCGCCGTGAAAGCCGACGTGGGCGCAGAGGCTGGTGTCGGCGCGCGCGATCATCTCTTGTGACAGTTGGAAGATCAGCATCGGCGCGTTGAGGCCGCCGAGCTCGCGCGGCACGTTGAGCCCGAAAAGCCCCATTTCCCCGAATGCCTGGGTGAGCTCCCGTACGACCGGCGCGTCTTCGATGTCGGCGCCGACACGTTTGGGATGGGCCTCGGCCAGCTCCCGCCATCGGGGAGCGACCGACTCCGCCACAAAAGTGCCCACTGCTCCTAAGAGATCACGGTACCCCGCGATCGCTTCGGCCACCGAGGCTGGGGCGTCTGGCGCGGCGAGCTGTACGGGCCCGCCGCCTGGATCGTACTCGGTGAGCCGGATCAGCAGCTCCAGGTCGATCCCGCCCTCCAGGTACCAGCGAAGGTCGGCGTTGTCGTCGTAAAAACTCGGCATGGTACCCCCAAACTCGTGTTAGGTCGGCCGTCCCCGCTGGGACCACCAGTGCGCCCCATAGGACACAAAAAGTTGCTCTCCGGCCGAGATCTCCCGCGTTGTGCTGAACTCGAGGATGCGCCGTTTCGGAATGCTCAGGTATCGAACATTGGGGCTGTTGTTGTGGTTGAACAGGGCTCCCCAACCCAGGGCCATCGCGCGTAAGGTGTGCGCGGGGTCCTTCGGGTCGTCGCTGATCATGAAAACATAATCGCAAAGCGGCGGATGATCGGTCTGGCTCGAAGGCAGCACGAGGTAGGGTGAGCGTTCGATCACCTCTCCCGCCGGCAGCCGAGCGCTGGAGAACACCCCGTACTCAAACTCACAGCTGCGGACCTGGATAGCCGGGTGATGAAATACCGGGGTTCTCACGGCCGCTCAGGAGGCCAGCACCACGTTGTTGAGGAACGCGACCAGCACTCCCATGATGCTGACGCCTGCGATGATGCCCGCCGAGGCCGGGACGAGGTAATCATCGGCGGACTTCGCCGAGGCCCGGGTCCAGGCCCACGCCAGGAGCGCGCCGAGGAACATGCTCAACGGGTACTGAAAAGGCAGGATCAAGCCGAGACCGATGCCGGTGCTGGAGGGGAGCCAGGACTTCACGCTCTTCGGCGCCACGGTCTCGAGCAGCAGCAGGACCGCCCCTATCGCCAGGCCCACCAGGATCGCCTGCTGATGTACCGGGTGCATGTTCCCGAAACCGTGTTTGAACACCTGGGCGACTGCGAGCCAGGTCTGAGCCGCCGGGGCGGGGAACGCGGGAGCCTTGTCGCCCACGCCGGTGAGCACGGTGGCGTCGGGGACCAGCAGGTAGAAGCCGCCGACCGTCGCGATCGTGCCGGAGAAGATGCCGGCGAACTGGGCGAGGAACTGGCGTCGGGGATTGGCGCCCAGGAGGTACCCGCTCTTCAGATCGTTGAGGAGGTCCGCGGCGGAGCCGGCCGCGCTGGCGGTGATCGACGCGGTCATCAGGTTGGCGGTGGTGGATTGGGGGATCAGCACGCCGTAGGTGAGCTGCATGATCTTGCCCATGGCGCCGACCGGGGTGATGTCGCTCTCGCCCGTCGCCCGGCAGGCCACAAGCGCAAGGAGAAAGGTCATCGCGACCGCGAGGACGCCGTAGTGGACCGGCACCTCGAAGGCCAGTGCGGCGATCGCCACACAGCCGGCGCCCGAGACCGCCGTGCCGATGGCAAACCACGAAAAGGGCACCTCGGTGGCGGCCACCCGCGCCTCGTGGGCGCTGTTCCCGCCCGCGCTCTGCCCGACCCCCGAGAAGGCGCGGACGATGGTCCGCCATTGGAGGGCGAAGGCGAGGAGCCCGCTCGACACCATGATGGGTACGCCGAGCCAGAGCCCGATCTCCTTCCAGGCTTTGTACGGCGCGGTAGCCGCGCCGAGCTCCTTGCCGGTGATCGGGCTGGTCCAGAGGGCCTCCAGACCGAAGGGCCCGATCACATATGCAAGTACGAGGCCGGCGATCAGCATCGACACCGTGACCCGGAGTCCGACGATCATGCCCGCGGCGATCATCACCGGGTTGTGGTCGAGCACCATCGTCCAGTCGCTGGGTTTGTACGCTTCGGTCTTGCCGTCCACGAGGTGCGAACCACGGGCGGGGAGCCAATCGAAGATCTTACTGTCCGCAGGAATCAGGCCGGTTTTTCCGTCAGGCGTGCTCTTGAGCTGCGCGTCGATCAAGAGTGGGAAGATCGCGCCGCCGACCGCGGTGACCAGGAGCACCTTGGCCTTGGCGAGCGCGCTCTCGCCGTGGGAGTAGAGCGAGTGAAGGGTGACAGCCGCCGCGGTGCCTGAGGGGAAGCGTAGGCGTTCACGGTTGATCAAGTTCCGCTTCATCGGGATCGCCATCACCGTGCCGAGCGCGGCCTGGAACAGGGTCCACGCTCCAAGCACCCACCACGACAGGTGTTTCCCTTGAGGATTGTCCTCGGTGACCGACAACATCAGGAGCGCGCAAATCGCCGAAACGACCGTGCCGACCGTAGCATAGCCCGCGGAGGAAGCCGTGGACTGCATACAGTTGGTCTCCAGGATGCTCATCTGGGTCTTGGCGACGCCAGCTCGGAGCAGCACGGTCCAGATGCCATATGCAAGAATCGCGGCGGTGATCGCCACGCCCAATCCCCAACCGGTCTTGAGGCCGACGTAGAGGTTGGTGAAGGCCAGCAGGAAGCCGAGCATGCTGCCCATCAACACGGCGCGCGCGGTGAGCTGGGGCTCAGAGTCCCCGCGGTAGACCCGCTGGTACCATTCCTCCTCCTCCATTTCGAGGACTTTATCAGGGGAAAGGTTGGTCTCTGGCGGCTGAGACGAGGGGCTCGACTCGTTCATTGGGGCTCCGGCTGCCGGCCCCCTATCCCTTTGCCCCTGGCTCCGCCTGCTCCGCCGCGTGAAGCGACGGTCAGGGGCTATCTCCGCAGGAGACGAGTCAGGTCAATACGGCCGAAAAACGGTCCAGGAAGTGCTCGTTTTCAGCCGCGGTGCCGAGCGTGACCCGGAAGTACGCGTCGTAGCGGAGCTTGAGGATCGGCTCGAAGGTCTTGATGAGGATGCCTTCGGCCTTGAGCTTCTTTTGCAGGTCTTCCGCCAGACGTTGGTCGGTGAACCGCGCGAAGACGAAGTTGGTGTCAGACGGGAACACCTGGACGCCGGCGAGTCGGGCCATACTCTCGGTCAGCCGCTGTCGCTCGCGGCTGCACTCCTCGCGCAGAAAACCAAGGTGGTCGGGGTCTTCCAGCGCAGCGATGGCGAGCTCCTCCTGCAAGCCGCCGAGCCGGTAATCGGTGAGCTGCTTCTCCAGGGAGCGCACGAACTCAGAGTCGGCCAGCAGATAACCAATCCGAGCCGCCGCGAGGCCGTACGCGAAGGAAAAGGTACGGCTCACCAGGAGATTAGGATAACGGGGCACGAGGTCGCTCACCGGCCGATGCGTCGCGGGGTCGACGTACTGTACATAGGCCTCGTCGATCCAGAAGCGCGACTCGGGATAGCGCTCGAGCAGCGGGATCAGCTGTTCGCGGCTGATCATCACCCGGCCGGTCGGGTTGTTGGGGTTGACGATGTATACCAGACCGTCACCCTTCTTGAGGGTGTCGTCGACGAGGTTCATGTCCAGCTGGAAGTTGTCGTCTGGGCTCACCGGCAGGAAGTGGACCTTGAGGCCGATCTCAGTCGCCTTGCGGGGCACCTTGCAGTAGGTGAAGCTCGGCGTGATGATCGGAAAACCGTTCTTTGAAGTAAGGTGTTTGAAAACCCTTGACGGCGAGGACTTGATCCGGTCCCGGATGAGCTGGGGACAGACCAACTTGAGGATCGGCCCCGAGCCGTTGTGTAGGAAGATGTTCGCGGGTTTTACCCCATCGACGCGCGCGATGGCCTCTCGTAAGGCGTCGTTGTCGGCGGAGGAGTAGTTTCGGAGCGACAGGCGATGGGTAAATCGACGCAGTGCATCCACGCACGCTTGCGGCATGTAGGTGCCGTCATTGAGCCCGAGGTTGAGCGGGCGGGTCGGATCGATTGAGGACTGGGGCTGGACCACCATGGCGCGTCTCACATCTCGGCGGCCTTCATAACTCAGTCGGCCCCGTATCGGCTACCTCCCCCGGCTTTCGACCGAGCGGTAGTTTTGTACGAACGAGGCAGCTTTCGACTGGGCGGACGGATGGGCCTCGCGCGCACGATAGGGGGTACCGCTGAGGGCGCGCTGGGGCAGGCCCCGACGATCTACATCTGCTCAATCGCTGGTTTATAGCGTTCGATCTGCCGCTTCATCGCGTTTGGCTGGCCCTCGAGCCGGAGCGCGTCCTGCGGGCAGACCCACCAGCAGTAGAGGCACTGCACACAGTCCGGCGCCTCCGTCCTCACGCCGATCGCCGAGAGGGGTAGCTCGGTAGGGCAGAAGTCTTCGCAGCGCCGACACGCGCCGCACCGTGCGACGTCGCGGCCCACGAGGCGTAAGCTGTCGTCGTCCAAGGAGTACACGTCCTGGATGATCTTCAGCTTGTAGGCGAGCTCCGTGACCCTGGGGCGGCTGACGATGGGGCGCACCGCACGTTTGAGCCACTCGAGCTGCCGGGCCTCCGATAGCTCCGCCAGGCGCGTCCGTGGCGGGGCTCGGCGGATGGGGCGCAAGATCGGCACCTTGGCGGCGACCTCCTGCACGAGCGCCTCGTCGATGTGGCCGCGCTCGAGGGCCACCTGGAGATAGCCAACTGCAGACAGCGGCATGTCGATGAGGCGGGCGACCACGACGTCGTTGAGGAAGGCGTCATCGGACATCAGGAGCTGGCCGAAACGAAAAGGGTCTCCGTCCCCCGGACCGTTGCCCTCCATGCCAACGATGCCGTCGACCAGGATGAGGTCGGGGAGCACCACCTCGTTCATCGCCACGATGTTGGCGGCGAGGTCGAAGTGCATGTGGCGCTTCATCTGCCCGCGCGCGATGCCGACCCAGTTCTTGAGCGCGCACGACATTCCGGCCTCGGCGTGGGTCTTGATCTTCGGCACCGAAATCAGGAAATCGCTCTCCAGAATCGTACGTCCGACCACCGGCTGTCCACCCGCCTGCAACGAGACGCGCTCGCCCTCATCCTGGTTGAGATTGACCACGCGCGCGCCGTGACGCTCGGCGAGCGCCACGACCCGGAGTCGGGTGAAGGTGTTGATGTTCCGGCGTTCTACGCCGACGTTGCTGCCGTCTGCGACCGTGAGTGCGTGGTAGCCGCGCCGTCGCAGCCCGTCGAGCAGGGCGTCGAGCACCCGCAGGTCCGCGCAGTTGCCCGAGAGTGCCACGAGGTCGTTGTTCAGGTTGGGCTTGATCACGACGCGCGCGTCCCGGGAAGCCGGGAGGCGATGCTCCCACTCGGCGAGAAGATCGGCGATTGTCGTGTGGATTTCGGAGGTCGTCCACGCCGGGCGGAGGTCTACCCGCCCGCGTCGATGGTGAAAGGTCAGCACGGCCGCATGGTAGCCGAAGCGCCCGGCGGGCGCGAGCCCCGTGGGGTTGCATCCGCGCCCCGAACGCGGCAACATGCTTGGCCAAAGCCCGCCCGCAGGCTATCGTGCGACGCCCTTGGGGGGACACGTGGTGTGGGCGCTGAGTTTTTGGACCCTGCTGGCCTGTAACGACAAGGTCAACGCTCGCATCTATTCCAGCGCCCGCCTCGCAGAAGACATCGAGGCGTACGAGGAGTGGGACCATGCGCCGGGCTGGCCCGACGTCCACGCGGGCTGCGAGGATCCCCACACCCCCATCGTCGAGATCTGGCTGAACGAGGTGGCCTTTGGGGCGATGGCGACGGAGCCGAAGGTGCTGCCGGACACCGCGGCGCTCGTGCTACAGGTCTGGCTCGACGAACAGGGCACGGAAGGCACGCTCCTGGCGATGCGTAAGGTAGAAGGAATCGATCCGGACAACGGAGACTGGTTCTGGGGCGCATTCGATCCGGAGGGTGCGGCGGTCGCAGCGGGGGCGGCCTCGGATCCGGACGCTGGACCTTCCGTCGCTGACTGTGTCGGATGCCATCGTTCTGGAGTAGATTTTGTCCGATTTCCCGGCATGGTCGCGCTCGACCCGTCGGTCGCCTGTCCCTGAGGTGTGAATGACGTGCCCGCTCTTGCTGCTGCTTTTTGGATGTAGTGAGTTCAATCTCAATAATCAGGGAGACAAAGCGGGACCTGGCGCTGATTCCGGATCGGTCACGGATCCGAACGCCACCAATCCCTCGGGGGACCCGGCGTGCAACGTCGCCGATACCCCGCCCGGGGACGTCGTCGTGTCCGATGAGTGTAGCTTCGGGATAGGCGGCTTCGATCCAGTTGTATCCTGGCAGGTGGATGGCAAGTGGTCCAACGCCTTGCCGACCGTTGGCGACCTCGATCTCGACGGCATGCCTGAGGTGGTCGCGATCTTCATGGAGGACTTCCCGGTCGTGGGTATCCTCCATGTGTACCGGGGTGACGGCTCCGGGATGGTTTGGAGAAACACTGATTACAACATAGGTTATGGCTCGGCCACTGCCCTCGCGGACATCGACAACAACGGTTCGCCCGACATCGTGGCGATCGCCCAGGTCCAAGGGAGCGTGTTCCGGAACGGGGAGTACTTCGTCGTGGCGTTCTCCGCGGTCGGCGGGGTGCTGTGGGAGAGCGATCACTTCACCGACGGGGAGTTCGACTACGCGAGCGGGCCGGCGGTGTCCGACATGGACCACGACGGTTCGCCAGAAATCGTGGTGGGGCGGGTGATCCTCAATGCGGACGGCACGACCCGGGGTATCGGCTACTACGGCCGCGGCGCGCCCACCGGCTCGGTCGGGGGGATCGACGAGGGCGCCTGGCCCGCCGTCGCGGACCTCGATCTCGACGGGGTCGAAGAGGTGATCGTCGGAAACGCGATGTACAGCCCGGACGGCGGCACGTTGTGGCTCGACCTGAGCTCGGGGGACGCGGCCGTGAGCGTGGCGAACCTCGATGATGACCCTGAAGGCGAGTTCATCAAATCGTACGGCTGGTCGATCGAGGCGAGGGACACCAACGGCGACCTCATGTGGGGGCCGCATGTCAACCGTTCCGCCAACATCTTCCCGGTCCCCGCGGTCGGCGACGTCACGGGAGACGGCGAGCCCGAGATCGTGGTGGCAGGCGGGAACATACTCTGGACGCTCGATCGGGCGGGCAACGTGTTGTGGTCTGCCCCGGTCACCGACATGTCGGGAGCGACGGGCGCCTCGATCTTCGACTTCGACGCGGACGGCGTCCCGGAGGTCGTCTACATCGATGAGGTGCAGATGATCGCCTACAATGGCCTGGACGGTCGGGTGAAGTTCCAGTCCGGGGACCACTCGTCCGCGACGATGTACGACTACCCGGTGATCGCCGACGTCGACAACAACGGCCACGCTGACATCGTCGTGGCCGACAGCTCGGACGCCGGCCTCAAGGTCTACCGGGATGTCAACGACTCCTGGGCGCCGGTCCGCCCGTTGTGGAACCAGCACGCGTACTCGATCACCAACATCAACGACGATCTTTCGGTGCCCGTCACCCAGGCGCCCAACTTCAGCCTCTACAACAACTACCACTCCGCGGTGGCCCTGCCCGCGGGAGCCGCCGCCGGCGACGACCTGGAGGCCGAGATCCTTGAGATTTGCGGCCTGGATTGTGAGAAGGGTAAGCTCTGGGTGCTGGTCCGCGGGCGGAACACGGGCATCAATGAGCTACCGGCGGGCATACGCCTGGCGCTGTACGCGAGGATCGACGGGGCGGAGGTCCTGGTCGGCAAGGCCAAGACCGAAACCGCCACACCGAGCGGCAAGACCACCGAGTCGCTCTTGATCGACGTCGAGGCGAGCGATGTCATCGACGCGGAGGCGCTTGTGCTCCGCGTCGATGACAACGGCGAAGGCGTCGGCGAGATCTGGGAGTGCTCGGAGGCCAACAACGAGTTCGTGTACGGGGGGCCCTTCTGTCAGTAGAGCCATCCGACAGCTTCGAGGCGCCAAGGACCTTTCTGTGGGGTGGCCCGCGCCGCTGGCTCTCCGTCGTCCTGGTGGGCCTCCTGGTGCTGCTGCTGGGCCTTCGGCGCTTCGCCTGGGCGCCCGACACCGAAATGGCCCCGTCGGTCCTCCGGGGTGACCTGCTGCTGCTCCTGCCGCTGACGCCGGAGGTCGGGGATGTCGTCGTGCTGTCGGATCCGTTGGAGCCGGCCCGGCACACCTTGCGACGGGTGATCGCGGGCCCCGGCGCGACCGTACGCTTCGAGGACGCGGGTTTTGTGGTCGGCGACGATGCACCTTCGCGGCTGGAGATGGGCCGGGAGGACGGCAAGGTCATCGTCCAGGTGTCCGGGCACCTCGTGCAGATTCGGAGCACCGGCACGCGTTGGGAGATGGCGCCGGTGGCGATAGGCCCGGAGCAGTATTTTCTAGGGGCCGACGCCTTGGACGAGGCGACGGACTCGCGCTGGTGGGGTCCCGTGCCCTCCGAGGCGATCGCGGGGGTCGTAGCGATGCGGGTAGGCGAACCCCAGCACCGCTGGCGCGATTGGGTGGAATTTCGTAAATAGGGCGCACGGTACGAACCTTATCGGTGACCTCGTAGGCCACCTGCCTCGGGCCGCGGTCGGCGCTTTGGGTACGAAGATGGCTCAATTCGGCGCAGCGCGGGCACCCGGGCACGGGGCACGATACATGGCTCCTTCGCCGACGGTCACCGGCCCCGGCCACCGAGCGCTCCCGCTCTGGCGGCGGGTCTGGCCGGTTCCGAGCCGGCGTAAGGTGGATGCTTGTCCTCGTTTTCTCGATTTCTTGGTGTAGACCTGGGGCGCACGCCGCGCGACACGTCCGGGGGCGTCATGCTCGAGCGCGTAGGCGACGTCGACCTTCGCCTCGCCTCCGCCGAGTCGCTCCGGACGCATGAGGACATGTTGCGCTGGATCACCCGGCAACGTGGCCGTCAGGGTGCGGTGCTCGCGGTGAACGCGCCGATGATCGTGGAGAACACCGGCGGCTCTCGCCCTTGCGATCGGCTCCTGCAGGAGCACTTCCAGCGCTTCCGGGTCGACGAATACACCAACAACATCGTGTCCTCTTCCCATCCGCGCACGATCGGAAAGGGCCTGGTCCGAATGGGCTTCGACCTCGACCCGACCGCCGAGTCGGATTGTCTGGTGGAGACCCACACCCAAGCCGCACAGGTGATGTTGTTCGGTGTTGATCGCCCGGTCCGGCTGAAAGCGGGTCCGATCGGCGCGCGTAAAGAGGCGGTCGCCCGGCTCCGCGACCTGATCGGCTCCGCCCTCATGAACGCGGAGCCTCGCCTCCTCGCTGGCCCCGAGCTGGAGCGGCTCATGACCGCGCACCTGCCCGACCTCAACGGGACGCGTCTGGGAGAAGTAGAAGAACGGCTCGAAGCCTTGCTCTGTGCCTATGTTGCCGCATGGCTCGGCATCCACGGGCTCGAAGCGAGCGCTGTGCTCGGCGACATGAACACCGGCTACATCCTCCTGCCCAACCCCCAACGGGGCTGAGGCGCGCGGACTGGGGACCCTGGGATCCTTGGACCCTGGGATCCTTGGACCCTAGCCGCCGGAGAAGGAGACCGGCCGGGTTTCGCCGGCTTTCACCTCGACGGTCTCGGTGCGGTCGATGCCCGCGTCCTTGTTGACCACGCGGATCTGGTGGGTGCCGGCGGTGACCACCATGTGAAAAGGGGTGGTGCCCACCTTCTTGCCATCGATGTAAACGTCGCCCCAGCCGCCCTTGACGTTGACCGAGACCTTGCCCGATCCGACGGTCTCGGTCTTCAGCGTTCGCGCATAGACCGCCTTGGAGCCCGGCTCCGGCGTGGCCGAGAAGCGGACCGTCTCGTATCCGTCCAGGCGATACTCGATGGTGTATCGCTGTCCGCTCGCGACTTCGTAATCTATCGGTGTTTGTCCGGCTTTTTTGCCGTCCACCCAAACGTCAGCTCCCGGCGGGGTGGACGAGAGGCTGAGGGACACCTGCGATGCGACGGTGGCCGCCGGAGTCGGGGGTGCGGGCGTGCCGGCGGGTCGGGTCGGCGGCGTCGTCGCGGGGCGCTCAACCTCCACTTTCTTGAGGCTCAGCGGAATGCGCACTCGTTCGCCCGCCCCGACGGTGACCGTCTCCTCGTGCGCCACGTAGCCCTCGGCGCTCACGACGAGCACATGGGGCTCGTCGGGCGAGAGGGCGCTGACCAGCACCTCGGCGCCGCGACCCACCTCCGCGCCGTCTACCGTGATGATCGCACCTTCGGGGGCACCTTTTACGTCGATCGAGCCCGTCGAGGCTGGGGCGTCTGCGGGTGCGGGCACTTCGACCACCTGCACGGTCGGGCTGTACCACAGGTCCTTGAGCAGCCAGGTGAGACCGAAGCCGGCCATCAACAGCGCAAAACCCCCGAACACCATCGCCGCAACCACCGACGCGCGGAGCTTCGGCGACTGTATCGGCGCAAAGGTGCGCGCCGATCCCGCACGTTCGTCGTCCGACTCTTCCCATTCAGGGTCGAGCTCGACCGAGGCGCCTGCCTCGTGGAGCGCGAGGGCCCGCCTCGTGCCCTCCTCCATACCGTGCCGCTCAAACGCGATTTCTTCCTCAAAAAGCTCCCGCATGAAGTGAGACAGCATCTGCTGGGTGCTGTCCGGTGAGGCGGGGTAGAGGAACTCCAACAGGTCGGCGTGGAGTTGCCGCGCGTCCTGGTACCGGTGCTCGCGGTCCAACGAGAGGGCGCGATTGACGATCTCGTCGAGCCGGGCGGGAACGTCGGGGTTGATGATGCTCGGGAGCGGGATGTCCCCGGACTTGATCTTCTCCAGGGTCTTGATTTCGTTGTCGGTCTTGAACAGCCGGCGTCCGGTCAACATTTCGTGGAGGATGATGCCCAGCGCGAAGATGTCGGAGCGGCAGTCGAGGTCCTTGCCCGCCGCCTGCTCCGGGCTCATGTACTCGAACTTGCCCTTCAGTGTGCCGGCACCGGTGGTCTCCGCGCAATTGGCCGCTTTGACAATGCCGAAGTCCGCGACCTTGACCTCGCCGGTGTAGGACACCAGCAGGTTGGAGGGCGAGACGTCGCGGTGCACGATGTGCAACGCTTGCCCCTGGAGCGTTGTCCGTTTGTGGGCATAGTCCAGGCCCTTGGCCGCTTCCATCGCGATGTAGACCGCGAAGGGCTGCGGCAACACCTTCCGTCGCTCCGAGAGCTTACGGAGGATCAGCTTGACGTCTCGCCCCTCGATGTACTCCATCGCGATGAAGAAGTTGCTTTGCAACTTACCAAAATCGTAGATCCGCACGATGTTGGACTGGTGCAGCAGGGCCGAGACCTTGGCTTCATCCATGAACATCTGGACGAACTGCTCGTTGGTCGAGTAATGATCCAGGATGCGCTTGATGACCAGCGTGTTCTCGAACCCGCCAGCGCCAAAGGTTTTGGCCCGGAAGATCTCGGCCATGCCGCCGACCGCGATCCGATCAATCAGGTAGTAACGACCAAAAACCTCGGGCACGAACGGGGGCGGCTGCTCGGTGGGCTCTGGCGCGGGCACGCCCTCAGCCATACGCGGCCCCCATGGTCTTCGGGGTCACTCGGTCTCCGGGGCGCCGCCGCCCTGTTGGTATCGGTCGGCGAGATCGTCGCAGGTCCACCACTCGCGGAGCTGCTCGCCGTCGCCCCACTCGGCGCACTGTGCAAGCTCGGCGTCTCCCGCCGACGCATAGTCGTCGATACACTGGTCGACGCCGGTGGTATCGACGTCCAGATCGCACTCGGTCGCGTAGGCGGCCAGCTCGTTGCAGATCTGCTGGCAGGGGTTGCTGCAACCCGCGAGCGAGAGGAGGCTGACGGCGCCAAACCCGACCACGAGCCGGGGGATGAATTGATCGAAAAACGTGCGGGCCACGGAACCCCCGGCCCAGGCTTCTACCACATCGACGTGCAGATTGGGTGCGGCGCAGTAGATTCTTGACGTGTCCACCACCCCCTCCGGCCTCGGCGTGCTCCAGATCGAGCCCACCGACCATTGCAACCTCGCCTGCCGGATGTGCCCGCCGCATCGGGATCGCTGGGACCAGGTGCATGGCGTGGCCAAGGGCACCCTGTCCAACGAGGTGCACGACCGGCTCCTGGAGCGGCTTGTCGAGGAAGACTGCTATTTTGACCATGTAATTTATCAGTGGCTGGGTGACCCGTCCCTGCACCCGGCGCTGGAGGATTTGCTCATTGGGGCGAGTCAGCGGCTGGCGGGGCGGGTGGGCTATCTGCGCGCAGATACCAACGGCATTCTCTTCGGGGAGCAGCGCCTCGATCGCCTCGTGGCAGGCCGAAATCCTGATGTTCCGCTGCTGCTGGTGTTCACGCTCGACGCCGCCAGTCCCGATACCTATCGACGCGTCAAGGGGCGAGACGGGCTCCTCCGGGTGCGTCGGCACGTGCGCCATCTGCTGCGGCGCCGGCGGCACAGCGCCAATCTGCACCTTCAAGTACAGTTTGTCGTGCAGCGCGAGAACGCCCACGAGGCCGGGGCCTTCTTGAGCTACTGGCGGGACGCATGGGCTTGTCATGGCCGTGAAGGTGGATTTTTCGAGGTCTTGTTCAAGCCGCTCTCGGTGGATGGGGGTGCGGCCGGGCAGGCGGAGTCGGACCGGCTCTACCGCACGACCCTGGAGGAGCAGGCTATCTTCCCGGAAGACCATGGAGGATTTGCCGTCCGGGTGTGGGAGGACCCGCCCTGGCAGGCGGCGGGGGCCCGCGGCCCGTGCGCGGCGTTGTGGATGACGCCGGTCGTTCGCCACGATGGCAGGCTGCAGATGTGCTGCGCCGATCTGCAGGGGCAGCTCGGCCTCGGATCCGTGCAAGAACACGGATTCGGGGCGCTGTGGCAGGGGCGTCGCGCCACCGAGCTCAGGCTGGCGCAGCTCCAGGGAAAGTTCGAAGGGCCGTGCGTGGGCTGCGCGGGGGTGAATTGGTACAGGTTGAACGAGGAACATGTCGCATCGACCTACCGCCGCGCCATGGAGCTCGGCCTCACGCAGGTGACGCTTCAGCCTTCCAGCGCCAGATCGAAGGGCGATCCGGTCGAGATCACGTAAAGTCAGCCGTCATCGCCGACGCTCAGCGGCTCGATGGGCCGGGGCGCCGCCACCGTGCCTTCTGGCGGATCGGGAGCCCGCCCGCGGCCGAGGGCGAGGGTGGTGCCCTTCGCCACCGAATGGCGAAAGAGCCCGTTCACGGTGGCGTACCACACGATCTCCGCCGCCGCGGTCTCGACAGCGAGGGCGGTGGTCGTGGTGCCCGACGTGCCGGAGGCCCGACTGGTCGGGAGCACCGAGCGGGTCACGGACAGCCCCGTCGGGCCAAGGCTGAGCCGCGTGAGTACACCGTCGCCCGCGACCCATACTCCCCCAGGCACCGGCGCCAAAGAGTCGCCCTCGGACCCGGTCCGCCGCGCTGTTGGGACCCCGGGACTGCGGAGGCGCGTACCTCGCGTGGGGAGTCGGCGGCTTGCGCGACGCCCGCCGCCCACATCAGCATCAACACCGCGGACATCAGCCGCTTTTCTGTCAAGCTTTTGGGCTGCGCACTCCCGCCGTGGGCCGATCTGACTGGGCAGGCTCGGGAATTTCAGGACGGCGCGCGCGGGACACGCTACCTGGGGTCGGGAGGCGCCTGTGACGACCGGCTCTTTTCGGCTGGACAGCTTTTCCGTGCAGCTCGTGGAGCGCCTGGAGCCGGTGCGCCGGGCCCACGTGGGTGATGCCCTAGCTGCCCGCGAGGCGTTCGCGCAGATCGTGGCGGAGGCCAGTCGCGCGGTTGCGCAGGAATGTCTTTCCACTTTGGGTGATGCCGCGCATGCGCGGCGGATCGAGCGCGAGGCCGTCGGCACGTTTTTGCCCCGGTACACCCGGCTGGCGCTCGAGCAGAATCTGTACGAGGCAGCGACCCCCTGGTTGCTTCGCCCGGGCCTGTTCAACCGCGCCCTGGCCCTGGTGCTTTCAGGATTCTTGGTGACGGCGAGCGTCGAACTCGTGCGCCGCCCCTGGGTGGCGGTGCTCTATGTGTTCGTCGTGCTCGCGCCGCTCCTGCCTGAGCTCCGGTCCTGGTCGAGCCGGAGCCGATATCAGGCCCAGCTGCAGGAGCTGACTGACGATATGTTGCAGCTTCAACGCGCGGATGAGGCGTTGAGCGCTTCTCCGGACCTCGATGATCCGGCCATCTCGGGCCCGGCGGTCGCGGGGCCGGCCGTAGTGCCGCCTCGCCGTGAGTCGCGCTCTGAACCCCAGCAGACCTGAAGGAACAATGGAAAGTGCTCGCGTAAAGATACCTTTCTTCCAGGGTGGCTTGCGACGGATCCTCTCGGTAGGCGGCCTGCTGATCGCCGCGTGCCTTTTGTTGGGGGACAGTCTGGTCGACTTTGTGCCGCCGAATGAAATGGCGGTTCGTCAAGTATTATTCGGCCCGGGCCAAGGCTTCAGTCCCGACATCGTGGGCCAGGGATATCATCTGGTCCTGCCCGGCTACACCCGGCTCCACCACTTCCCGCGAAGCCTGGAGATCCTCGAGTTCAACGTCAGCCATTCGGAGAACGCGGCGTCGGCCAGCCAGGCGCCAGCTATCAACATCCAGACCTCAGAGGGGTACCGGGTCACCGTCGATGTCACCATCGCCTATCGCGTGGTGGATCCGGTCAAGGTGATCATGGAGATCGGGCTGGGTGACGCCTACATCGAGCAGGTTGTTCGGCCTCGGGCCGAGCAGGTGCTCCGTCAGACCCTGGGTGTGCTTGACGCCGAGCAGTTCTACAGAGGGCGGAAGCGGCGAGAGGCCGCAATTGAGGCTCGTGATCTCCTTGATCGCGACCTTCATGACCGCTACGGCGTCCAGATCTGGGCGGTACTGGTGCGCCACTACGTGTACGATCCTCGCTACCAGGAGGCGATCGAAAACCGCAAGATCCAGGACCAGAGAGTGTTCCTCAACCGCGCGGAGGCCGTGAAGGCCGCGGAGCAGGCTGAGCGAGATCGGGTGGAGGCCGAAGGGACCGCGTTGGTGAACGTCGAGGAGACGCGCGGCGCTGCGGAGGTCACCCGAATCGCAGCCACGGCCGACCTCTATTCCCGGAAGCGTATCGCCGAGGGCGATCTGCTGGTGGAGCTCGCGCGCGCCGAGTCCAAACGGCTCGAGAACGACGCACTCTCCGGGGTCGGGGCGAGCAACATCGTGGGCCTCAAGATGGCGGAGGCGCTCGAGGGCACCGAGGTCATCGTGCTTCCAAGTGACGGGCCGAGCGGCAGCAATCCCCTCGATCTCGGAGGACTCATCCGTGGTTGGTAACTTCATCCTGGCGTTCATGCTCGGGGCCTGCACGCCCCACACACTTGGTGGCACGGAGGTGGGCGTGCAGACCGCCAATCTGGCGCTCGTGGGCAGCCCGGGGGTCCTTCCCGACGTCTATGAGTCAGGTTCAACCTATCTGGTCCCGTGGTTCTTGCGGTCGTGGTATGTGTTCGATGCGGGTGTACAGAACCTCGTGATGGCCGCGGGGCGCGGATCGGAGGGGGCCGGTGATGACGCGCTGCGCTTCAAGACCTTCGACGGCAACGACATTTGGGTTGACGTCACCGTCACCTGGCACATCGACAAATCCAAGGCGCCTTATGTGCTGCAGTTCATCGGCGAGAATACGGCCGCGGTTGAGGAGCGGCTCGTGCGCCCGGTGGTGCGTACGATCCTGCGGGACGTGCTCAACGAGCTTCGGTCAGAAGAATACTATGACGCTACCTTGAGGTTTGCCAGGGCGGATCAGGCGAGGGAAGCGTGTAACCACTTCCTCAACCCAGAAGGGGCGGTGGTCGACCAGGTGATCCTGGGAGAGCACAACTTCAACCCAGAGTATGAGCAGGTGATCAAGGACAAGACCGTAGCCGAGCAGGACGCCGGTCGGCTCCGATCCGAGACTGAGGCGGTGCGTGAGGGCATGCGGCAGAAGTTGGAGGTTGCCAAGGGAAAGGCGAACCAACTGATCGAGCAGGCGCGCGGTGAGGCGACCCGTAAGCAGCTCCACGCGGATGCTGCTTACTTCCAGCGGCAGCAGGAGGCCGAGGCGACCCTCGCCGAAGCGCGGTCGCGCACCGAAGGCCTCAAGGCCCAGGCGCGGGCGATGGGCGGCGCGGGCGGCACGAACATGGTCAAGCTCAAGGTCGCGGAAGCTTTGGCGGGTAAACCTATACTGTTCCTGCCGTCGGGCGGAGAGCTCCGGACGATGGACATGAACGCGCTCCTGTTGCAGTACGGGGTGACGAAGAAGTGAAGGTCCCGCGATGGCTGGATGAGCCTGGCAAATGGCGGCGGCTGGCTCTCGCGGCGTCCCTGATGTTGGGCCTCGGCCTGTACAACGTCCATGTGGCGATGGAGTTGGTGTTCGGCTACCGGGATTGCCTCGAAGATCCTGCCCGATCGGACGGCGCTACGCTGATTTTCCCGCTGTGGACCGTGACCGCAGTTGACGGGCCGCAGCGGTTCAGGGTGTCCAAGGTGCTGCGGGACGTGCCCGTGGTGGGGGAGAGCGCGGGGCTCGCAGTGGGGGACACGATTTCGCTCAAAGGCCACTTTCGTGCTTCGGATCTGACGATGATCGAGGCGGAGCGTGAGCTGCATCCCCTCCGTCGATGGAAGGAGCGCCTGGGTTACGCTGGGGTGGTGCTGGCGCTCGCCGCGGGCCCGCTTTGTTTCCGGCTTCAGGGCGGCTACATCGGGGCGCGCCGCGATGGCTGACCTGCTCACCCACGGCTGCGTCGCTCTGCTAGCCGGCCTGGCCGCGGGCCTGCGAGAGCGCGGCGATCTCGCGGTGCTGGTCGCGGGGAGCTGCGTGCCCGACCTGTTCGGACAGGTGCCCGGCCTCGCGCTCATCCGTGTACGCGCGACCTGGCCGGCGATCCCGGAGCCACTCATCTACCTGTTCAGCCCCTTACACCTGCCTTCCGGTTTGGTGGTCCTGAATTACGCGCTCGCCCATGGTTTTGCGCCGCCCGAGCGCTTCCGGGTTTTCGGGCTCCTGACAGCAGGAGGCTTTCTCCATCTTGCGGTCGATCTCCTGCAGTCCCACTTTGGCGTAGGATACATGCTTTTTTTCCCCTTTACCCGTTGGGATTGGGAAGCTGGACTCGTCGGGACTGAGGCGACTGTCAAGGTCGCGCCGGTTCTCTTGCTGCTCACCGCCGGGCTGACCTGGTGGTTACGACGCCGGCGAGTCCGCGGGCCGGGCGCCGGAACTCTCTCTCCCGGCGCCCCGGCGGAATCAGGGGGGGCTGGATAAGGAGAGGGAGAGGTTTCCGCATGACCCTCGACGCCTTTCTCGCCACGGTCCCGCTCTTCGATCGCCTCACCCCTGAACAAAGATCCTTGATCCAGAGCTATATCGAGGTTCAGGACATCCCCAAGGACCGTGTGCTGCTCTGGGAAGGGAGCCAGCACGACGCCATGTACGTCCTGTGGGAGGGGAGGGTCATGGTGAGCAAGAAGATCCGAGGGCATTCGGAGATCGTGATCGCCCACCTCGATCCTCCCAACTACTTCGGCGAGGTGGACCTGTTGGACGGCCAGGGGTCTTCGGCGACCGTCACCGCCGAGGTGCCCTGCCGGGTGTTGGCGATCAGCCAGGAACGGCTCCGCCAGTTGCTGGACCGAGACGCGCCCTTGTTCGCCTCATTTGCGTGGGCGTTGGGGCGCTCGCTGGCGGGCCGGCTCCGTGCCACGAACCAGAAGGTGCAGGAGGTGGTGCTCTGGGGTCTTGACGCAACGGGGGCTGATCCAGCAGACGGAGGGTGAACGCTGGCTTTGTCGCGGTGAAGTGGTATGCAGAATTACCGGTAGATGCCTCTTGTAAGCGGTTGTCACGTGATATAGACTGTAACCAATGGTTGGGAGTTCAAGATGCGCCTGATGATGCTCATGCTGATGGCCGGCTGTACCGGGGGCCCGGTAGATACCGGGGACGACACTACCAAGACCGGGACGACGGACACGACGGAGCCCACGGACGCGGACACCGACTCCGATGCGGACTCGGATTCCGACTCGGATGCGGACTCGGACGCCGATGCCGACGTAGATCCGGAGACCGGCGCGATGACCATCAGCGGGAACGTCAGGCTGCAGTTCTTCATGGAGGACGGTGAGACCGTCATTCCCGTGGACTGGTCCGAATGTTTTGCGTCCTACCCCTTCGGGCAGGTGTTCGTCGGCGCGTATTCTGAGGGCGAAGGCGCGCAGAACTGGCTGGATTCCACCAGCTTTGCCGCGCCCAACCTCGATGATGGAGACGACTACGGCTTCAACGTCAGCGGTCTGGTCGGCACCGAGCTGCGGGTTTTCGCGGCCGCCGACGCAACCCTCGTGGATACCATCATCGCCACCTACGAGCCGAGCGGGGTGTGGCCCGACGCGATCCCGCTCGTGGCCGGCGGAGCGGCTGAAGACATCGATGTCACCATACAGGTCCCCTGCACGGACGGCAGCGGTGGTGGTGGTGGTGGTGGTGGCGGTGGCGGTGGCGGTGGCGACACCGGCGGCGGCGGCGTGTACACCACGATCTCCGGCATCCTTTCGGTCACCGACCCCTGGGTGGACGGTGATGTCGCCGCGTTGCTGTACACCACCGACGGCCAGGGTCCCTACGAGTCGAACCGGGTGACCCCCACGGCGTTGGCCAGCGGGGCGGAGGCTAACTACAGCCTGTCCGTGACCATGTCCTCGGGCCCGATGCAGCTCCTCGGGGCCTGGGACAGCAACGGGAACGGCCTCATCGATCCTGCCGACACTTGGGGCAGCTACGTATCGATGGGGGCGGACGGCAACCCGATCACGGTGGGCGAGGCTGACCTGGTGGACCACGACGTGCTCGTGCCCTTTGGCGATTCCAGCCCGACCTTTGTGCCCTACGTGCTCTTGAGCGGCATGGTTCGCTCGGCGGAAGATGTGAGCACGTGGCCCTCCACGGCGATGATCTACGTCGCGGCGATGAAGTACAAGCCAGAGCTCGAGTTCTCGGCGGCGGACCTCGGGGACGACGCTTACGACCACGAGGTCTTTTCGGTGGCCGACTTCATGTCTGGCGAGCATAGCTATGTGCTCGTCACGCCTTCGGGGACCGTCGCGTTCGTCTGGGCCTACGTCGATCTCGACGGGGACGGCACGCTTCAAGAGGTGGGGGAGCCTATCGGCGCCTTCGGCAACGGCACCGGCCGGACCGCCACGGGCCGCGCGAGCCAGCCCAACCTGGACATCGACGTGGTGACCCCCGGATAGTGCTCATCGCGGAAGTGGTGCTCTCCTTCCGCGACGCCGCGGTCGCAGCGTGCCGCTCGCTGCATGATCCTTGTCCAAGGGGAACGTTCCGTTCCCCGGGCGCTTCGGGTCCCCCGGCCTTTGGGTCTCACCCTTCGTCGGTGCCCAAGCGCGGATGACGGGGCGGGTCGTCCTCGCAGGAGGTGGCGGGACTTCGGAGACGCGCGGCTAAACAGAATCGCATCACAGCGCATGGATCCTTGACGCGTCAACGCCCGCTGATACATCATGGCGCGGCGTGAGGTGTGCAGTGGCGAGGAGTCGCAATGGCGAAGCGGTGCCTCCGGAGCTCCGGTCGGACGAGGCCATGAGGTCG
>CANKTH010000045.1 GCA_947486185.1 Deltaproteobacteria bacterium | reverse complement strand
GTCGAGGTGCGGGATCTCGGAGGGGCACCGCTGATTGCCCCGCTCCGCGCGGGCGAGGTGGGACTCGACGCCGCCTCGACGCGCCACGCCCACGCGGGGGCCGAGGCGGTGATCCGCGCCGGGGCGGGCGACGAGATTGAGGTGGTGGTCCAGAACTCCGCTTTTTTTGGTAGAGCGAAGCCGGAGAAGTTCCGTCTCACGCTCGGCCCGGTCTCCAACGTGGCGCCATGGCTCGCCGCAGAGCACCAGGCGGCGCTCACGCTGTTTGGCGTCACCCTGGTGATGGGCATCTATCATCTCTGCTTGTTTGCGCTGCGACGAAGTGAGCGTTCACCTTTATTTTTTGGCATGTTCTGCCTGGCAATCGCGGTCCGTGAGTTCGTGAAGTTCGACTACCTCGAGGCTCGCTGGCCGTTGGTCGACTTGTGGAGCGCTCACAACCGGCTGGAGTACCTCGGCTTTTTCGTGGCGGTCCCGTGCTTTCTCGCCTTCCTCGACGCGGTGTTCCCTGAACATTTTTGGCGGGCGGGACATCGAATCTTCGCGGTGATCGCGCTGGCCGCGTCCGTGATGGTGATCCTCGTGCCGATGTCACAGATCCTCCACGTTCTACAAGCGTATGAGGTGCTCACCCTCCTCGTTGTGCTCTACCTGACGGTCGCATTGGGGCGGCTCATGGTGCGGGGCGATGATCGGGTGCTGGTCTGGCTCATCGGTGGCGGCACTTTTGTTCTGATCGCCACAGTGGTCAACGACATCTTGTCGAACAGGGGCCTTTTCAGTTCCGTCACTCTCTCGCATTATGGCGTTTTTGCCTTTATCTTTGTGCAGTCCATGGTGCTGGCCATCCGGAACATGCGGGCCCGAGGGCGCTCCGAGGTCCTCGCAGTGGAGCTGGACCGGAAAAACGCGGCGCTTGTACGTTTTGTGCCGCGCGAGCTCCTGAGCTTGTTGGGCCGCGCCGATGTCATCGACGTCGAGCTCGGCGATCAGAGCCGGCGGGAGATGACCGTTCTGTTCTGTGACATTCGTGGATTCACCAGCATCTCTGAACGCCTTGGTCCCGCGGAGACCTTTGCGCTTCTGAACGGCTGTCTCGGAAAGATCGCCCCGATCATTCGGGAACGAGGCGGATTCGTGGACAAGTACATTGGCGACGCGCTGATGGCCCTGTTCCCCAACCGGCCAGCCGACGCGGTGGCCGCAGCGGTGGCTATCGTAGCGGCCGTCCGCGATCAGGCGCGGCACGCGCCCGACGCGCCGGCGGTCTCGGTCGGAATTGGTGTTCATACCGGCACAGTGATGGTGGGCACCATCGGCGAGCCGCTGCGGATGGAAGGCACCGTCATCTCTGACGTGGTGAATTTCGCTTCCAGGCTCGAAGGGCTCACGCGTCGATTCGACGTTTCGATCCTGCTCAGCGGAGCGACGCTCGCGCCCCTGTCTGCCGAGGAGGTAGCGCGCACCCGCCCGCTGGGGCTGGTGAAGGTGAAGGGACGCAACGAGCCGATGGAGATCTTTGAGCTCTATGGCGAAGAAGGCGCCGAGGTGTTGGAGGCGAAGGCGCGCAGTCGGGGAGCGTTCGCCGAGGCGCTGACCTGTCTCGGGGCTGGCAGACCTGCGGAGGCTGAGCGGTGCTTTCGCGAGGTCTCCGACGCGAATCCTCAAGATGGACCGGCGCGATTTTTTGCTGAACGGAGCGCGGAGCTGGCGCGCGGAGAGCGGGTGTGGCGCGGGGCCTGGGAGTTCGGCGAGAAGTAGCGCGAGATCGGCCGAGGGCCAGGATCGCGCTTCGGTTCGCTTGCCGTGTCGGGGCGGACGCGGTAACGAATGAGCCCTCATTCAGTCAGGCCCATGAGCGACGAGCTTCCCCCCGAAGACCATCCCAGCCGGACGGCGCCGGACCGCAGCCGTGCGCGCTCCGATGGGGGTAGCTCGGGCGAAAAGCGTCCAAGAATCCTCGACGCGGCGATCGAGGTGTTCGCGGAGCGCGGCTTCTACCGTGCCCGTATCGCGGACATCGCCGAGCGGGCGAAGGTCGCCGAAGGGACCATCTACAACTACTTCCACAATAAAGATGAGGTTCTCATAACCATCTTCGAAGAGAAGATGATGGAGCTCATCTCGGGTTTACGCGCAGAGCTCGTGGGCGTGGACGATCCGCTTCAGCAGGTTCGTGTCTTTTCGCGGTACCACTTCCGGCAGGTCGAGGATCACCGTGCGCTCGCCGAGGTTCTCCAGGTGGAGCTGCGCCTGTCGCACAAGTTCCTGAAGGAGTACCGGCCCCGGCGCTTGTGGGAGTATCTCAATATCTTTGCGGATATTGTGCGCCGGGGTCAGGAGCGCGGCGTCGTGGTCGCCGAAGCGGACCCGCAGCTCTTGTCCTGGGCCTTCTTCGGGGCGATGGACGAGCTGGCGATCCAGTGGGTGCTCTCCAAGAAGCCAAGGTTCAGCTTGGATGCCGCTGCATCGGCCGTGGCCGAGGTCTTCGTGCACGGGATCGCGAGCGGTCCGTCGTCCACCTTCCCCGGCCACGAGCCGGATAACAAGCTTTCCCAGGAGGAATCGTGAAAGTTGGAGTATGTCTGAAGCAGGTCCCCGCGACCGACACGCGTATCCGCATCAACGGAGCCGGCACCGGCATCGAGACGGGGGACGTGAAGTTCGAGACCAACCCTTATGACGAGTACGCGGTTGAGGCGGCGACTCAGCTCAAGGAGCAGAAGAAGGCCACCGAGGTGGTGATCTTCACGCTCGGGGAAGCTGGCGCCGAATCGCGCATCCGGGACGCGTTGGCCCGCGGCGCCGATCGCGCGGTTCGTCTTGATGATCCTGCCTTTGCGGGTAGTGACTCGCTCGGCAAGGCGCGCATCCTGGCGGCAGCGCTCAAGGCGGAGGACATCAGCCTCGTATTGTGTGGGCGCCAGGCGGTGGACACCGACTCTTCGTCCGTGCCCGCGATGATCGCCGAGCTCCTGGGTTTTGCCCAGGCGAGCTGGGTCGACAAGCTCAGCGTGGACGGCGGGAACTTCAGCGCCAACCGCGCTGCGGGGAGCGGTGCGCGTGAAGTGGTGACCGGCGCCCTGCCGGCGGTGGTCAGCTGCGACAAAGGGCTCAACACCCCGCGCTACGCCAGCCTGCCCAACATCATGGCGGCCAAGAAGAAGCCGATCGTGGTGAAGAACGCCGCGGCGCTGGGTATTGACCCCGCCTCCGTGGGCGCGGGCGCCGCGTTGGTCGTGGAGACCCGGCTGACTCTGCCGCCCGGCCGCCCCGCCGGTCGTATTCTCCAGGGCGACGCGGCTACGGTCGCGGCCGAGCTGGTCTCCCTGCTGCGCAACGAAGCCAAGGTCATCTGAGGAATCCATCATGAGCAAGAACATCCTCGTTTTTTGTGAGACCGAAGCCGGTGCGCCGCGGAAGAGCGCGTTGGAGCTCCTGAGCAAGGGCCGTGAGCTCGCCGCCGCGCTTGGCGCCTCGTTGTCGGCAATGGTCATCGGCGCGGCCGACGCGACGACCCTCGGCAGCTACGGTGCCACGACCGTGTACGCGGTGTCGGGCGACGCCAGCAGCACGGAAGGTGTGGTCACGGCGGTGCAGGGCGCGGTGAGCGCCTCGGGGGCCACGGTGGTCCTGGCGAGCGCGAGCGCGTTGGCGCGGGACGCATTCCCTCGGCTGTCGGCTCGTATCGGCGCCGGGCTCGTGGTGGAGTGTACCGACCTGCGGGTCGATGGCGGGCGTGTTGTCGCCCGTCGCCCGATCTACGCCGGCAAGGCGCTGGCGGACGTCGAGGTCCGCTCGGCGATCGCCCTCTACACGACGCGGCCCAATTCCTTCCCCTTGAGCGCGAGCGGCGGCGCGGCAGCGGCCGTCGTTGCGGTGTCGCCCGCGGCGTCGGCCGGCACAACGGTCAAGCTCGTGGAGGTGCTGGCGCCCGCGGGGGCGACGGTCGATCTCACCGAGGCCGAGCGTATCGTGTCCGGCGGTCGATCCCTCAAGTCCAAAGAGCAGTTTGACGCTGTGGTACGTCCGCTTGCGGCTTCCGCTCGGGCGACCCCGGGTGCCAGCCGTGCGGCGGTGGACGCGGGTTACGCGGGGCACGGGGATCAGGTTGGCCAGACCGGCAAGGTGGTCAATCCCACGCTGTACATCGCCCTCGGCATCTCCGGGGCCATCCAGCACCTCGCCGGAATGCGGACCTCGCGGGTCATTGTGGCCGTCAACAAGGACCCTGAAGCACCGATCTTCCAGCATGCGAGCTACGGTATCGTCGCGGACCTTTTTGAGGTCGCCCCGGCGCTTCAAAAGGAATTCCAGAAAGCGCTGCTCTGACCCGGCGGCCGGGGGGCATCGCGGCGCGCTCCCGCAGTTCTGATTAGGCGCGCCGATGCCCTCCATGCTCCCCGCGCGGGTGCTGCCCCTGTTCGACGCCTGCCGCTCCGCCGGCGGGCGCGCGCTCCTCGTGGGTGGCACGGTGCGGGACGCCCTCCTCGGCCGGCCGGGCAAGGACCTGGATGTCGAGGTTCACGGTATCGGATTCGATGAGCTGCTGGCCGTGCTGCAGCGCTTCGGCCGGGTGGACGAGGTAGGTCGGAGCTTCCACGTCCTCAAGCTCAAGGTGAAGGGGGTGGATCTCGATGTGTCGGTGCCGCGGCGTGACCGGAAGGCCGGCGCCGGGCATCGCGGGATCGCTGCCGAGGCCGACCCTTTTCTGGGGGTGCTCGAAGCGGCGCGACGCCGCGACCTGACGATCAACGCGATCGCGTACGACCCGCTCATGGAGGTGTACGAAGACCCGTTTGGCGGCCGCAGCGACCTGGACGCTCGCCTGCTTCGTGCGGTGGATGCGGACACTTTTGGCGAGGACCCGCTCCGCGCCTTGCGGGTGGCGCAGTTCGCCGGACGCTTTGGATTCGACGTGGATCCGGCCTTGTTCCACCTCGCCGCGTCGATGCCGCTCGCCGAGCTGCCGGCTGAGCGGATCCGCGGCGAGATCGAGAAGCTGTTCCTCAAGGCACCCTGGCCGAACGTAGGCTGGAACTTTGCCTACAAAGCGGGTTTGTGGGCGCAGGTGCTGCCCGAGTGGCACCATTCGGCGTCGGAGCTGGATCGTTTGGGGGCCGACGCCCCCGCCGAGCCGGGTCGCCGCCTCGCGCTGATGTACAGCGGCGCGTGCCGGCAGCGCCACGCGGCCGAAGCGGTGCTCGATCGGCTCCGAGTGTTCCGCCACCTGGGGTACGACGTCCGAAAACAGGTGTTCTTCCTGCTTGATGCCGTGGAGCCGTCGGGGGGTGTCGCCGACGCCTTCGCCTTCTCCGAGACCCGGTGCCGCCGCCTCGCCGAACAGGGTGAGCTGGAGCTGCTCTCGTTGTACCTGGACGCGCCCGAGCTGCGTCTCCGCGCAATCCAGCTGGGGGTGCTGACCCGGCCGCTCCCGCCGCTCCTGATCGGGCGTGACCTGCTCAAGCTTGGGTTCAAAGAGGGACCGGAGCTGGGGCGGATGTTGGCCCGGCTCCGCGAGGCCCAGCTCGACGGGCTGGTCATGACCGCAGATGAGGCGAGGCGCTGGCTGTTTGAGGGGGCATCGAATGCCACTACTTCCTCATGATTCCGCGGCGTTGGCCGCACTCCGTACACCGAGCGCCGCAGCGCCGTGGCGGGTGTTGATCTCGGCTTGCCAGGCGGGTTGGGGTTGTGGGGTGGACGGCACCCACTATGGCCTGGCGGGCGCGGTGCCCTGGCTCCACACCTTGCCGACGATCCGGCTCCTGCCCTTCTGCCCAGAAGATGTGGGCCTCGGAACGCCGCGCACCATGCCGGATCTGCACCGGGGAGACGGCCACGACTGCCTCGCGGGTCGGGCGCGCGTGCTCGACCCCGCGGGCGCGGATCTGACGGCCGGTATGGTGGCCGGCGCCGAGGCGATGGCGGCGTTTGCGATGGCCGAAGGGGCGGCGCTGGCGGTGCTCACCGACATGAGCGCGGCCTGCGGTACCCAGTGCCAGAGCGAAGGCTGCCGTTTCGATACGCCGCGGCGCTTTCGGCGGGGTGTAGGGGTTGCGGCGGCGCGCCTGCTGCAGCTCGGCCTGCCGCTGGTGAGTCAGCGCGATTTCGCTACGCTGGACCGGCTCCGGGCCCGGGCAGAGCCGGGTTTTGTACCGGATCCTGAGAAGCGGGATCATCACGAGCACCCGTGGTTTGTCGGCTACTTCGGGGTGGCCGCGACCGAGACTTGAGTAAACCAGCAGTGGCTCATGTATCGCTGATCAATGATACAAGTATCGATACATTTATGAATGTATCGGCCGCTCTCCCACGCGCCGTCGCGTTTCGTTCGTGCCGGCGCTGCCCGGGGCGTCGCTATGCCGTTCACAAGCGTTCGGTGTACGCCTGGAAGTCATCGAATGTTTTGCGATAGGCCTCACGTGGGCCCGACGGCAGCTCGGCGAGCGGGTCCACGCCTGCGTCGAGGCGGGTGAACGGGGCTTCGGGGCCGTCGATGGTGACCGGCGATTGGTGCCAACGTCCCGCGCGATGGAGAAGCCTTCGTTGTTCATGAATGAAACAGAGCTGGTGGTGTCGGTATCGCGGCAGCGTACGACCGTGCCCGTGGTACCAGCAGCTCTGCAGGATCGCGGGCGCGTGTTCGGGGGCCTCGCTCAGGGGGATCCCGTCGGGTGCTCCGATCGCCGCGAGGAGATCATGGAAGATTCCGAGGTTGGAGAAGGGTCGATGGTGGTGCTCCGCGACCGTCTCGGGGCCGACGCGGAACAACGGAACGCGGTTGCCCGCGTCGCTGACGTTGCTGAAGTGGTAGGCCCACCCGTGCTCCCCGAAGTTGTCGCCGTGGTCGGAGCCCAGCACCACGAGGGCGTCGTGTCGGGTCACGAGCTCCTCGACGAACCGGTCGATCATCGGGGCGAGGCGCAGCCAGGCCCGGCGTTGACGTTCCCGGATCACCGCGAGTCCCTCCACCGATGGCTCTGCGCCGCCCCCGGTCAACCAGCTCTGATTCACGAGGTGATACAGCTGGCGTAGCTCACGGAGCGCTCCGATGGCGCCGTCGGACAACATCTCCACCGTGTCGGCGATGTGGTAGGGGAAGTGGGTCTCCATCAGGTTGAGGAAGAGAAATGTGCTACGGCCACGTTTTTCGGCGGCCTCGAGCAGGCTCCGACCGCGGTCCAGCACCTCGCCGACGGTGTTCTGGAGCCAGACGGTGCTGGCCGTGAGGTCGGCAGCGAGCTGCCCGTTCAGGGCATCCCGCGTGAAGAGGCGGCGACGGAGGCGCGGTTTTCCGGCGAGTACCAGGGCCTTGTGGATGGAAGGGTATCGTTGGCGCATCTCTCGCCACACCCGGTTCACCGACGAGAATCCCTGATGCAAACCAAAGATGTGGGTGGTCGTGGCGTTCGCCGTCACCTGATGGGCCTCAAGACCGGCCTCCACCATCCGGGCAGCGAGGGGGGGGGCGCTGAGGCGGAGCTGACGCGACGCGGTATCCGCGCCGTGTTGATGGGGGTATAAGCCGGTAAACATCGACGCGGTGGATGGCAGGGTCCAGCATCCAGCCGAGCGGGCCTGATGGAAGCTCTGGCCGCGGCTCGTGACAAACGGAAGGTTTACCGAAGGATAAACGGCGTCGTATCTTAACGAGTCCGCGATGAGCAGCACAACATGGCGTTGCTTGGGCATCGACGGATTACACCGGGGCGGGGCGTCAGCCCGAGGAGGAAGGTGGAGATGGAGACCCGGCCGCCTGCGACGGGCGTGCACCCCGGCCCGGCTAACCCGCAGGCGGGCGGCGGGGCGGTTCGGGCGTCGTCGTGGGGGCGACGGCTCCGCCTGGCCCTGGCTTGCGCGCTGGGCGCCGGCCTGTTGGTGGCCTTGGGGGTGGCGATCTACGTGGCGCTGCCCTGGGTCAACCGACTGGGGACGCTGCAGTGGCGCTCGGGCGCCGACTGGCGGGAGGTCAGCGGCGTCGAGGAGTCGCGTCGGGTGTGGACCCAGACCTCGGCCTTCCTCACACCAGAGTGGCGCGAGGTTGCGGCTGGGCTGAGCGCGGCGGAGCTCGACGTGCGGCGGTGGCCCAACCCGGTGACGGTGCCGATCAAGCTGTTGCGGCTTGCGCCGGGATGGCGTTTTCGGGTCATCCACCGCCCGGATTTCGCGCCAGCGGACGTTGAGACCCTCGCGACCGAAGCGGGCGTACCCTTGGCCATCAACGCCTCCTTCTTCTCCGAGGCAGGGCCGGTCGGGCTGGTGGTGTCCGACGGCGAGCGCCGCCACCAGCAGGCGCGGCGTTGGGCGGCCCATTTTGTGGTCGATCGCCCGGGTGGACGACCACGGATCGTCAACCAGAAGCGCGCCCCCCTGGCGGACGTGGACCAGGCCTTCCAGGCGTTTCCCGCGATCATGAGCCAGGGCCGGACCTACGACTATCTTCGGGTGGGTGGTCGAGGGTTTGATGTTCGCGCGGTGGACCGACGCTCGGCGGCATGTGTCACCTGGGAGGGCGACACCGTGCTCCTGGTGACCGACAGCCTCACCAACGGACTGGCCTTTTTCGAGCTTGCTACGGTCCTGGGGGGGCTGGGTTGCCGCGACGCGATGGGTTTTGATGGAGGGAGCTCAAGCTCGCTCTACGTCGAGCTACCGGAGCTGTCGTGGCGGGTCTCGGGGCTTGACATCGTGGTGGGCCTGGGCGCCGAACCGGGGAGCGGGGGAGGGGAGTGACCCGTCGGCGCCCGCCTCAACAGGAGTTGCTGCAATAGACCGATGTGAGCCCGTTCCAATCGTAGCTGCTCCCGCCGCCAGCGGTGAGGTAGACGTCATCTGGGCTGTTGTTGGGGTAGGTCGACCCGCCGAGGTCCGTCGAATAGCTGTAGAAACGTGCTGAATCGCGAAGGTAGGCGCCACCGCCGTAGGTGCTCGCGGTGTTCGAGTCCAGTCGGCCACCGTACATGTCAACCTCGCCGGTGGATTCGATGAACCAGGCACCCCCGAATGAAGCCGTGTTGCCGCTCATGACGCTGCTGGTGAACGCCGCGTCGCTGCCGCTCGACACGTACACCGCCCCGCCCAGGGTGCTGCTGTTGTTCGTCCACGTGCTGGAGTCATCGACGACGTAGCTGTTGGAGCCCACGTAGACGGCGGCGCCGCTGAAGCTGGTGTTGAGGGTGAGAGTTGAGGAGGTGAAGGTGGCGTCGTGGCCGACATCGGCGCAGATGGCGCCTCCGCGTTGCGACCCGGCGTTGGTGGAGAAGGTGGTGGAGGCGACGATGCTGTCCCCGCCAGCCGCGTAGATAGCGCCCCCGTCAGACCCCAGGTTGCCCTCGAAGCTGGCGCCGCTGAGGTCCAACGAGGAATAGAACGTATAGATGGCGCCACCGCGTGTGGTGGCCGTGTTGTCTTGGAACAGTACGTCCGTGGCGCTGACCACAGCGCTGCCGTCCGCGGCCAGCGCGCCGCCGATGGCCGCCGTGTTCCCCATCCAGCTGCCACCGGCGACCAGGAGGCTTCCGCTGTCCTCCACGTGGGCCCCGCCGCCCGTACCGCTGCTGTTGTCGCCGATCTCGGTGTCTGAGATGGAACAGCTCGCGCTGGTCTGGAGAGACACGCCGCCACCGCGGACATCCGAGTTGTTCCCGCTCAGGCTGCCGCGCGTCACGGCGCAGATCACTCCGCCCGCGACCCAAAGGCCGCCGCCCGTGAGGCTGGCGTCGTTGTCCATGATGTCCGTGTCCACGAGGGTCACGCTGCCCGTTGCGACAAGGACGCCGGCGCCTTCCGCGGCAACGCCGCCGGACACCGTCACCCGCTCCAGGTGGAGCGCGCTGCCAGCGTGGAGCACGTTTCCGCCCTCGTCCACACCGTCGCCGTCATAATCCCGGCCGATACCGCCCTGAAACACCAGATCGTAAACGGTGACCGAGCCCGCCGTCACCTCCAGCGTCGCGCCCGCGCCGCCGCCGTCGACCACCGCGCCCCCCGCGCTCGCGAGGCTGCCGTTGAGGGTGAGGTCGGCGCCGACCTCCAGGGTCTCGTAGTAGGTGCCAGCGCAGATCTGCACCGTCGAACCCGAGCTCGCGGCGTCGATCGCCGCCTGGATCGAGGGGTATGCGCCGTCGCCGTCGACGGAGACGCTGCCGTCCTCCGATACCGAAGGGTCACAGTCGTCGTCGATCAGATTACAACGCTCGGGTTGGTCCGGCGCGGTGCGGGCGTCGCTGTCATCACAGTCACCATCCAGGTTGGACGCCGCGGCTACAGAGCAGGCGTAGCTGACGCTGCCCGTGCCGTACCCGTCGCCGTCCGCGTCCGGGTACCACGCGACCATCCCCGTGACGGAGCTATCGGCGTCGTCGACCAGGCTGTCGCAATCTTCGTCGGTGTCACCATCACAGACCTCACCCGCGGCCGGGTTCACGTCGCTCCGGGTGTCGTCACAGTCGTTCGTGTTGGTGACCGTGCCCGCGGGTTGGATACAGCTGACGATCGTGGCCCCGCTCCCGAACCCGTCGAGATCGTCGTCCAGGTACCACGTCGATGTTCCGGTCACGCTGAGGTCGTCGTCGTCAGTGGCACCGTCGCAGTCTTCGTCGCTGCCCCCGCAGACCTCCGTGCCCGCTGGGCTGGTCGCGGCGGCCGCGTCGTCGCAATCGCTGTTGTCGCTCACCGCGCCGGCCGGCGCGAGGCAGGTTTGAGCGGAAAAGTCGCCGCCGTAGCCGTCTGAGTCAACGTCGGCGTACCAGGTCGTGGTGCCGCCCACCGATGGGTCGTCGTCGTCGGTGAGGCCGTCGCAGTCTTCGTCGGCGCCGCCGCAGATCTCGGTTCCTCCTGGTTGAACGAGGCTATCGGTGTCGTCGCAGTCACCGGGGCGGGTGCTGCTGACATCCGGCGCGACACACAGGCGCTGCTGCGACGAGGCGGGACCCCATCCGTCGCCATCACTGTCATCAAAATAGCTGGTTGTACCCGACACATCGCTGTCCGCGTCATCGACGAGCCCGTCGCAGTCCTCATCGACGCTCCCGTCGCAGGTCTCCAGCTGGGCCGGGTGAATGGCGCTGGTGGTATCGTCACAATCGCCGGAGAGCGCGACCTCGCCGGGCTGGTTGTCACACGCGACGCGTTCGGCCCCGGCTCCATAGCCGTCGCTGTCGAGGTCAAGGTACCAGGCGGTCGATCCGGCGGGGCCGTCGTCGAGATCGTCGGCGAAGCCGTCACAGTCTTCGTCTACATCCAGGGCGTCACACGCCTCCGCTTCCCCCGGGTTGATCGCCGGGTCGCCGTCGTCGCAATCTCCGCTGAGCGTCGCGCTGCCGGGCGGCGGCGAGCAGACCACGGTCCCGGCGCCGTTGTCGCCGTAGCCATCGCCATCGCTGTCGGCGTACCACGTGGGTGGATTGGTGACGCCGACATCCGTCGTACCGTCACAATCGTTGTCGTAACCGTCACATTCCTCGACGCCTACCGGTGAGGCGAGGGCGCTCGTGTCGTCACAGTCATCGGCGTTCTCCACCATCGCGGACAACGGTCCACACGAGGTGACCGCGGCTGCGGCCGCGTCGCCGTAGCCATCGCCGTCCGCATCTGGCCAGAGGGTCAGGAGACCGGCGGCGCCATCGTCGATGAGGCCGTTACAGTCGTTGTCGACGCCGTCGCACGCCTCGACGACGCCGGGCGCGATCGCGGGCTCGGCATCGTCGCAGTCGTCATCGTTCTCGACGTACCCTGCGCTCGCGCTGCAGATGATTGTCGCGGCAGCGTTCGCGTCCCCGTAGCTGTCACCGTCGCTGTCAGGCCACACCGAGAGCGTGCCCAACGCCCCGATGTCCACCGTGCCTTCACAGTCATTGTCGACGCCGTCGCACACCTCGATCGCCGCGGGCCCGATACGGTCGTTGTTGTCGTCACAGTCGCCGGCGGTCGAGACCCAGCCTGCCGGGGCCCCACATGCGGTCAGCACGGGGTAGCTGTCGCCGTAGCCGTCACCATCACCATCGCCGTACCAGGTGATGAGCTCGGCGTCCTCGTCGGTCTCGTCATCACAGTCGTTGTTGATCCCGTCGCAGATGTCCGCCGCATCCGGGGACCGGGTCGCGTCGTTGTCGTCACAGTCGCCGTTGATGGTCACATATTCGGCGCCGAGGCCGCATGCGGTGATCGCTGGCCCGTCGCCCCAACCGTCGGCGTCCACGTCGAGCCACCCGGTGACGGCGTCGGTGGCGTCTCCTTCGTCGGTCTCCGCGTCGCAGTCATCATCGGCGCCGTTGCAGAGCTCCTCGGCGGTGGGCGAGATCCCCGCATTGTCGTCGTCACAGTCGCCGTCTTCGCCAGCGTAGCCCGGGGTCCCCGGGCACACCCGCGCCATCCCAGCGGTGGCGCCGTAACCATCGGCGTCCAAATCCGGGAACATGACCACCGTGTCCTGCGCGCCGTCGTCGATCACCCCGTCACAGTCATTGTCGACGCCGTCGCAGGTCTCCACGGCGTTGGGCGCGGCGGCGGGGCTCGCATCGTCGCAGTCTTCGTCCGCGTTGTAGCCGTCGCCGTCCGCGTCGGGCCGAGCATGTTTGAGCGGCGGGCAGCCGAGGAGGACCAGCAGGGACAGTACGCGCATCTCCGTAGTTTAGCGTGTCGAAAGGAAGAACCGAAGGCCTGTCGCCCTCCGCACACGACAGTTCGGGTTCGAGGGGGGAGGGTTTCCGGATCCTCGATAGGCCTCGCCGCAGCGTCGGATTGTGGGCTACCCTGGCGCTCCCCTGGAGCTTGTGTGTTGGTCGGCCTGTTCGCGGTCGCGCTCGGCGCGCCGGACCCTAGCTGGTCGGTATCAACCACCCTCGGGTTTCCCTACTTCGCCCACCTGGACGCCCGCTACTGGTGGAGCCCCAACTGGAGCGCCCACCTCGGGGGTGGGGTCGGCTACGACTTCTGGCTCGGGGTGGTGAGCGGCGGTGCTCGCTGGCAGCCGGACGCGCTCCGTCACGACGTGGGCGCCGCCCTGAGCCTACGGGGCGGGCTGGGTGCCACCGCCGGGGTTGTGCTGGATCGGCGTGTGCCGGTTGTACTTATGGTTGAACCTGGTCTTTCTCTGCATTTCACGGGCGCTCGAGGCCATGGTCTCCTCGTCGCGACACGGTTTGGGCTCGGCCTCACCAGCGACCTGGGCAGCGGCTTTTCGGTGGAGCCTACGGTCAACATCGGGCTCCTCGAGGTCGGCTACGTGTTTTGACCTCGGAGGGGCAACCGCCCGGGGCTCAGTCCGAAGGCCAGGTTCCTCGTGAGAAGTCCCATACGTGTTCACGGAATCGGGCGGGGCGCCCTCGCCAGCCGAGGGCTCCGGGGTCGGCGGCGACCGCCATCGGCGCCAAGAGGTCGCCTTGGCCGAGACCCCACACGGCCAGGGCGCGCGGATCGACGTCCGCGGGCGCCCGTGTCGGGTATGCGCTCACCGGCAAGCCAGCGGCGGCGGCGAGGATCTGCACGGTAAACCAGCGTTGTTGAAAGCTCGGGACGGCACCGCAGGCGCCCGCCTTGCTCTCGGTTCCCACCGTGAGCGCCTCGGAGACGGCGTTGATCTTCAGGAGCTCGAGCTCGGGCCGCCCACAGGCATTGAGCATCGGGCGCGTGTCCCGCACCGCGGCGAGCCACCACCGATAGGCGTTACGGTTGTCGTGCTCCCGCGCGGCGAGGTTCCCGAGCGAAAAGTATACGTACGAGCTCGGAGCGCGCAGCAACGCGGCGTGAAGAAGCGTGGTTTCGTCGTGCCATTCACGCAAGCGGAGCTGGTTGATCAGGAGCGCGCCCAGCACCACGCCGAGCGCCGGCGCACGGAGGCGGAGCTGCCAGGTAGGCGTGAGTGTAGGGACGGCGCCTACCAGCCCGATGCTCAAGAATGCCAGCGGAAGGTAGAGAAATCGCTCTCCCAGCAGCCCCGTACTGAGTCCGCTGAAGAGCGCGGGCGCGACCGCGGCCGCCGCGAGGAACCACCACCGCCAGGCCTGCCGGAGCCACAACGCCAGCCCGACGGTGATGGCCGCGGCTACCCACTCGATGCGATCGGGCGGTCCAAGCGCCGATCCGACGCTCGTGAGCGGCCATGGGATGCTCAGCCACGCCAGCAGGTGTACCAGCGCCTCCGGGACGTAGCTCGTGATGAATTGGTTGCTCCCCGTCATCGGATCCTGGACCTCCAGGAGGAGTCGCACCACTCCTGCCGCTGCCGGCCCCAACGCCGCCGCGCCGATCTCCGTCACCTTGGCCCGCTCGCCGGCCGTCCAGCGCCACAGCAGCAGGAAAATCGGGGTCAGAATAGCGGTCTCTTTGGCGAAGCTGCCGAGGAGGCCCGCCAGCGCGACCCCGAGCAGCGCGACACGGCCCTCGAGGTGTCGGCCCGCGTCGTGATGCTTCCTGGCGCGGTCGGCGAGGAGCAGGGCCGCGAGCACGCCGACCGCCGCCATCGGGTCGTTCCGGGCGACGATCCAGGTGATCGCCTCCCCCTGGATCGGGTGGAGACCGAACAGGGCCATCACGGCCAGCGCCCGCTCAGGGCTCAGGCGGAGCTGCGCGAGCCGACCCACGAGTGCGGTGGCTGCGAGGTGCCAGAGCAGGTTGACCAGGTGATAGCCGGCGGCCGAGCTGCCAAAAAGCGCCTGGTCCAGTCGCAGGGAGAGCCCGGTGACCGGCCGATAGTAGGGGCTGGTGCCCTCCCAGAGGTCGCCGTAAAGGATCCGGCTCAACGACCTTGGCTCGCTGAGCACCAGCGCGCGATCATCCCAGAAAAACCCCGCGTTCAGGCAGGCCGCCCACGTCAGCGCGACGAGGCCGAGGACCAGGAGCGAGGCCCGGGGATCGGCATATCGGCTGGAACCGGTGCTGGTGGTCAAAGGGCCTCGGCGTGTTGCGGGCGTTTCGCGCGGGCCGGGCGCCTACTGGAGGATTTCAAAAGTATCGATCCTCGCTCGGCGGATCCGCTCGGCCTCCGCCTCGGTGCCGCGGACGACACCATCCGCTCCCACCACCCAGGCGTCCTGTCGTGGGTTGGCGGGCAGGGTGAAACCCAGGAGAGCCAGGTCTTCCGGGCGCTGGAGGCGCGTGCCGGTGCGTGCGTAGTGCTCGGCGCACGCCGCCGCCCATCGGTCAACCATATCGTCATGGTACAGCCGGCGAAGCTGACGCTCTGCGTCACGTCGGAGCGCCTCGTTCTGTGTGGCGTCCCGGCTCTCTTCCAGAAAGCGAATCGCGGCGCGGCGATCGCCGGCGTGTGAACGAAACGACGCGGCGGCGGCCCCGTACCAGCCTGGGGCGCCCGGCTTGTGGGCCGCACGCTCGGCGTACTCCGCCGCCAGATCGTTGTCCTCCCGGTACATCCAGGCGTTGATCGCGAGGGAGAAGGGGAAGAAGGGGTCCTCCGGGCGCGCCCGCTCACCCCGCCGCAGGATCTCGTCGCTCCCGTCGATGTCCCCGGACACCCGCAGCATGATGCCGCCCCAGAAGTGCGGACCGCGCCAGTCCGGGTCAAGGTCGGTCACCGCCAGCAGCATGGCGCGTAACCACCGCGTCCAAGGCACATCTTCGGGCCCGCGGAAACGCTCCCCGAAGATGAGCACCGCGCGCACCCACAAGAGGTCGGCGATCGCCTCCTCCTGACCGGCGCCGGCGGCCTTGAGCATCTGCCCGTTCGGCACAAAAACCAGCGCCTCATCGACCGCGCGGGCCTGACGCGTGCGGTCCACCTCGGGCATCGCTGCGCCGACAACCAGCGCGCCCAGCGCCGAGAGCAGGAGCGGAACCACAACGCGGACCATTCGGACCTCCGCGGGTTCAGCTATTCGATTCCGCCCCGATCCGGCGAGCCCAAAAACAGACGAACGGGGCACATGGCCCCGTTCAGGCTTGCCGGGAGACGGGGTCCCCCGGCAAAGGCCGCCAACGCTTAGTAAACGTCGGTGTCCGAGACGTCGAGGACCGCGTTGACCAGCTTGCTGGCAGTGTAGTCCGCGCTGGTGTTGTCGTCGTCCACGTCGGACTCGCCGTGCACGTGGAAGTCGGTGCTGCCGGTCTTGTTGGTGTCGTAGGCGCCACGGACCTTGCCGTCGGGCTGCCAGCCGAGCTCGGTCCAGCCGACGATGCCGCCGCTGTAGTCGAAGTCCTGCTGCACTTTGTTGAGCGAGCCGGTGGGGTTCACGCCGGCGCTGAGGAAGCCGTCAAAAGCCGCGTCGTAGGAGAGCTGGGCGGTCTTGATGCCGTCGACGTTGGACGGGATCTCGGCGCGCTTGGCCTTGAGCTGCATCGTGAGGAAGTTCGGGATGGCGATCGCCGCCAGAATCCCGATGATGGCCACGACGATCATGAGCTCGACGAGAGAGAAGCCCTTGGAATTACGCATGTTGAACCTCGCGGTGGTGGTCAGGGACCAGTAGTAGATGAGCTGGTGGTGAACGCGCCGGCCGGAGCCGACAGACGCAGGATTGCGCCACGCATGACCCTAACTGCAAGGTGCGTGCCAACGTGCGGCGGGCCAGAAATGCGCCTCGGTCCGATGCGGTCTGTTTCGCCCTGACGCTTTTTGTCACCCGGCTTGTCGAACCTGGTTGAGAAACGTCACGCTCGTGACGATGGGGGACGCCACCCGCGCAGGACCGGCGTTTCTCCGCAGATACGCCAAGCCAGGGCGGCCCGGGGCGACCGGGCGCGCGGCTGACGAAAAGCGGTGCCCGGGCTCGAGCAGCCGGCCGGTGGGCGTCAGTAGACATCGGTGTCCAGCGCATCGAGCGTTGCATTAGTCAGCTTGTTCGCGCTGTATCGGGCTTCGTCGTTGTTGTCGTCCACGTCGGAGAAGCCCTCGACCAGGAAGTCTGTCGTGCCGACCCTCGCGGCGGCGTAGCTGCCGCGGACCTGGCCGTCAGGTTGCCAGCCAAGTTCGGTCCAGCCGACGATTCCGCCGCTGTAGTCGAAATCGCGCCGGCTCTTGTTCAGTGAGGCGGTCGGGTTGTAGGGCGCAGAGAGGTAGCTGTCAAACGCCGCTTCGTAGGCGAGCTGCGCTCCCTTGATGCCGTCAATATTGATCGGGATCTCGGAACGTTTTGCCTTGAGCTGCATGGTCAAGAACTCGGGTATCGCGATCGCCGCGAGGATCCCGATGATAGCGACGACGATCATGAGCTCTACGAGAGAAAAGCCCTTCAGGTGACGCATCGGGGACCTCGTGGTGGTGGCCAAGGGGTGGCGTGGTGTGGCCGCGCCGCAGGGTTGCGGCGTTGGCCTGCGCCGCCGATGGTTTCGTAAGCAATATTCGTGCCGATCGCCAACGCCTTGGTAGACTTCGCCCACGAAGCTCGGACGTGCGTTGCCCGGTCTGACGTGCGTGGTTCAGACTACGGTTCTGTCACGGCGCCTCGGCCCGGGTCACCCGTTCACGTAGCTCGTGCCAAAACGACCTTTGACACACAGGTTTCCACCGGTGACGTCCACCTCGGGCGGCGAGGTCACCGATACGAGCTTGTCGTCCTGGACCTTGACCCGCAGCGTGCAGCCGACGCCGCAGAAGGGACAGATAGTGTCGGTCTCCTGCTGCCGCTCCGGCGCCCAGCTCCCCGCCTCCCGCAGCTCGTGCTCTGTGCGGAACACCAGGGCACCCGTCGGGCAGACGTTGATACAGTTGCCGCAGTAGACGCACGCGCCTTCGGGGAGAGGCGCGTCCCACTCCGTGGACACCCGCGCGTCAAAACCGCGGCCCGCGATGGTGATCGCAAACGTGTGCTGGGCGTCGGTACCACAGGCCTCGACGCACTTGTAACAGAGCACGCACCTTGCATAGTCGCGAACGTAGAGGCTGTTGTCGACCTTGACGGGCTGGGCGACGGTCTCAGCGGTGGCGCCGTCGCCGACGTGGTGGTGGCCGGCGTGGCGCGCGTCCCGTCGGTCGGCGGGCGCAGCGGAGGGGCCAAATCGTTCGGGATCTGCGCCGTACTCCTGGATCAACCTAAGGAGCTCCGGCGCCCTATCGAGCGCGACGCTCGACGCCAGCAGTTCGAGGACCAGCTTCCGCGACAGGCGCACCCGCTCGGACCCGGTTTGCACCACCATTCCCGCCTCCGCGGGGCGAGCGCACGCGGGCGCGAGGGTTCTTGCGCCTTCTACCTCTACGACGCAGATACGGCAGGCGTTGATCGGCGTCAGCGTCGGGGCCCAGCACAGGGTCGGAATCCGGAGGCCCAGGCGACTTGCCGCTTGAAGCAGGGTTGTGCCCGCGGGCACGGTGACGGTGCGACCGTCGATCTGCAGCGTGATGGTCTGGCAGGCCGGGTCGGGGGGCCGCGCCGGCATCACGCTCGCGCGCGGGGGCGGGACCTTCCAGATCGGCTCATTGATTTCGTCAGGATTCACTTCGCCAGCTCCGGAAGGGGGTTGAGGCGTCTGAGCCCCGAGTCGATCGCGAGGTGGGCGGTCTGCCCAAGGCCGCAGATCGAAGCATCTCGCATCGCCTGGCCGAGCTCCTCACGGAGCAGCTCATCGCCCTCTCGGGGCTGCCCCCGGAGTCGTCGGGCCACCAGCTCCTCCAGCCGCTGCGTGCCCACCCGGCACGGGACACACTTCCCGCAGGACTCATCGCGAAAGAACTGCGCGATCCTGCGTATCACGTCGAGCGGCTCGCTCGTGTGGTCAAAGACCATCACCACCGCGGAGCCCAATGAGGCGCCGATCTTTCGGGTTCCTTCGAGGGTAAGCGGCGTGTCCAGGGCCTCCTCGCCGACAAAAGTCCCGGCGGCGCCCCCTAACAGCAGGCTCCGTAGCCCCCGAGGCGTTCCTCCCGCGACCGCGAGGACCTCGCGGAGCGTGACCCCGAAGGGCAGCTCGTAGAGCCCCGGGCGGCCGACGGCGCCGGACACACAAAAGAGCTTCGGCCCGGTGGAGGCCCCACCGCCCACGGCCGCGAACGACGCCGCACCTTCACGTAGGATCAACGGGACATTGACGAGGGTCTCCACGTTGTTGACCAGCGTGGGTTTGCCAAAGAGGCCGACGTGCACCGGGAAGGGTGGTTTGCTTCGGGGCTCGCCTCGTTTGCCCTCGATGGACTCAAAAAGTGCAGTTTCTTCACCGCAGATGTAGGCACCGGCCCCACGCCGCACGCTGATGGTCAGCGGCGGACCGGAACCCGCGAGCCGCGCTCCCAGGAGGCCGCGGGCCGTCGCGCGCCGGATCGCCTCGGTCAGGCGGGCCTCAGCGAGCGGGTACTCGCCCCGTATGTAGATGAACGCGTGCTCGACGCCGGTCGCGAACGCGGCGATGGCGATGCCCTCCAGCACGGCGTAAGGGTCCCACTCCATCAACACCCGGTCCTTGAAGGTACCGGGTTCAGACTCGTCGGCGTTACAACACAGGTAGTGGGGCTGCGCCGGAGCTGCGGCGACGGCATCCCACTTCCGTCCGGTGGGGAAGGCCGCGCCGCCCCGCCCGGTGAGACCCGAACCGCTGATCTCCGTCCGTACCGCGGCAGGCCCGATAGAAAGCGCCCGTTGAAGGCCGGCGAAGGCGCCGTCCCCCAAGTGGGCGTCGAGATCCACGGGGTCGAGCCGGCCGACACGCCCCAAGAGCTTGAGGCCCGGCGAGCCCGTCTGGGGCACGAAGTGGGACAGCCCCTCTCGCGAGGGCGACTGATCTTCGCCACCAAATGCGGCTTGTATCTTTGTGATCGTGGCGTTCCCAAACGCCGTCCGGAACACCGGGCTCCCCGCGCGGGTGACGTACGCGGCGGGGGCCTGCTCACAGAGCCCGAGGCATGGGCTCCGTTTCCAGGTTTGTCCGCCGTTGGTTCCGGAGGGGCCGAGGGCGGCGCCCAGCTCCGTCACCAGCGCCTCGCCTCCGCGCCGGCAGGCGATGTCATCGCAGACATGGACCACCGTAGGCGCGATGGGCACGGTTGACCACAAGGCATAGAAGCTCGCGACCCCAAAGGCGTCGGCCGGCGGGACGCGGAGGCGCTCGCACACATACCCCAGGCCGCCTTCGCTCAAAAAGCCAACACGATCCTGGAGTGCATGTAAGGCGGGCAGCAGGAGGTCGCGGCGGGTGACCTGGGGCCCGCCCCGTCGCACCCGGTCTGCGTGCGCGACGACGGCGGGCGGACCGAGGAGCTCGTCGACAGCCGTGCGCTCGGCAGTTGTGGGGGGTGGTGCATGAATCTTCAGGTCCAAAGAGACTTCCTCGCCGGCCAATCGGCCGCGGTCAGGGGACGGCGCTCCGCGAGGCGTCTGGAGCGGCGCTCGGCTCCTTGGCCAGCCGCTCGATGCGGATCGCCGCGGCTTTGAATTCCGCTGTGCCCGATTTGGGATCAACCGCGTCGATCGTGAGCAGGTTGCTGGCGACGTCATCCGGGAAGTGGAAGGTCATGAACGTGAGGCCACCGCGGAGGCCCGGGTCGATGTGTACGGGTACCTCGACCGCGCCACGCCGGGAGCGTACGCGCACCCGTTCACCCTCGACAAGCCCGTAAAGATCTGCGTCAGCAGGGGAGATATCCAGGGTCTCCTCTCTGCGGTTGGGCACCTGGTACACGCCGCTCATCACGCCTGTGTTGAATTCCGAGAGGCGTCGACCGGTGGTGAGCCGCAGCGGCCAGTCGGGCTCCAAGGCCTCAAAGGGGGGGGTGTGATCGACGGTGGAGAACGGGGCTCGCGGGCCGCCGACTGGCGATTCCCACAGACGGGCGTGGAGGAAGGGCTCGCCAGGGTGGTCCAGGTCCCAACACGGCCAGTGGAGGCCATGATTCGCCTCGAGCCGGGCATAGCTCATGCCTCGGTGTACGGGGGAGACCGTTCGCAGCTCATCCCAGACGTCCTCGGCGGTCGGGCGAGGCACGCCGCGGATCAGCTCGTGCCCCATCACCCGAGCGAGGTCCACGATGATGTCCAGGTCATCTCGGGCTTCTCCCGGAGGGCTCTTCGCCCGCCGCACCCGCTGTACGCGACGCTCGGAGGAGGTGAAGGTGCCCTCCGACTCACACCAGCCGGCGGAGGCCGGGAGCACCACGTCTGCGATACGCGCCGTTCGCGTGAAGAACATGTCCTGCACGATCAGGGTGTCGAGGCCGCCCAGGAGCCGCTCGGTGCGATGGCCATCCGCCTCAGATTGTGCCGGATTTTCGCCGATGACGTAGAGGGCGCTGAGCTCGCCGCGCTCCATCGCGGAGAACATCTGGGTGAGGTGCCATCCGCGTTCGTGGCGCAGTGGAGTGCCCCAGGCAGCCTCGAACTTCTCGCGGAGCCGCGGGAGCTCGATGTGCTGGAAGCCAGGAAGACGGTCCGGTAATGCGCCCATGTCGCCGCCGCCCTGCACGTTGTTCTGCCCGCGGAGCGGGTTCACGCCGGAGCCCCAGCGTCCGACGTGGCCGGTGAGCAACGAGAGGTTGATGAGGGCGAGTACGTTGTCCACCGCGTTGTGGTGCTCGGTGATGCCGAGCGTCCAGCAGAGCTGCGCCCGTGGCGCGCGCGCGTAAGCCCGCGCGACCTCGGCGATCGCAGCGCCCGGCACCCCGGTGATCTCCGCGGCGCGCTCCAGCGTGAAAGGCTCGACGTGGGCGGCAAAAGCCTCAAAGCCGGTGGTGGCGCGCTCCACGAATTCCCGGTTGTGCAGGCCAGCTGCGATGATCTCGCGCGCCATGGCGTGCGCCAGCGCGACGTCGGTGCCGACATCCAGGCCCAGCCACAGCTCCGCCCACTGCGCCGAGCTGGTAAACCGAGGGTCTACGGCATAAAGCTTGGCCCCCCGCGTCAGGCCCTTCAGCAAGTGTTGAAAAAAAATCGGATGGGTCTCTCGGGCGTTGGAACCCCACAACAGGACGACATCCGTCTCCTCGACCTCGCGGTAGCTGCTGGTCGCGCCGCCTGCCCCGAAGACCGTCGCCAGACCGGCGACGCTCGGCGCGTGTCACGTACGGTTACACGAGTCGATGTTGTGGCTGCCCAGCACGGTCCGGCCGAACTTCTGCGCGGCGTAGTTCATTTCGTTGGTGCTCTTGGAGCACGAGAAGATGCCGACACCCCGGTGCCCGGCGCGGTCGGTCGCGGCACGCAGCCCGGTCGCGGCTCGAGCCAGCGCCTCGTCCCACGACGCCCGACGCAGCGGCGCGTCTTTCCGGTCTCGAACCATGGGAAAGAGCAGGCGATCCGAGCGGCTGGGCACGTAGCTCATGTGGGCTCCACGACGCGCGGATTGTACCACTCCCCCGCGGTCGGGCACAGCGGACCCGGCGCCACCGCGTCCGGGGCCCGGGCGTGCTACATTGTGCGCTTGTTGGCGACCTCGTGGCGGGGTGCCCGCTGCACCCCTCCCGGAGCGTGAATGGACCAACCCTCGACCTACGGCGGCCCCGGCTTTCGCCCGCGGGTTCTTAGCCACGCCGAGGATATCGGCACCGTCTGGGCCGCGTGTGGTACCCAAAACGAGTACGCCCCCATCAAGATGGTGCTGCTGATGCAGCCCGGACGTGAACTCCAGTATCCCGACCCGGCCGACCGCTGGCTCATGGTCGACAAGCCCGAAATCGAGGCGTTGAAGAAAGAGTTTGAGGCAATGGTGGTGGTCTACTCCAAGGCCCACATCTCGGTCCAGATTCACACACCGAAGACCCGGCCTCCGCCCAACCAGATCTTCGCGCGCGACCTGTTTTTCATGACGCCGGAAGGGGCGATCGTTGCGCGTCCGGGCAGCGAGCAGCGCGCCGGCGAGGAGCGCCATTGCGCCGACGCGCTGGCCACCCGCGGCATCCCCATTCTGCGGAGCCTCCGGGCGAATCAGACTTTTGAAGGGGCGGACGCTATCTGGCTCACGCCGGGGCTGGTCGCGATCGGCGTCGGGAAGCGTACGAACGCAGCGGGGGCCGCTGTGGTCGCCGGCACTCTGGCGGAAATGGGTGTTCAAAGCCGAATCGTGCCCGTGCCGGACGGCGCGCAGCACCTGCTCGGCGTGGTCAACGTGCTCGACCACAACCTGGTCGTGGTGGACGCTGAGCGTGTCGCGCCCGAGCTCGACGCGGCGCTCTCCGAGGCGGAGTTGGGGCGGATTTCGTTGGAGCCGTCGGTGGAGCTGCGGATCCGACGCGGGATGAACTTCGTGACGCTTGGCCCGCGTTCGGTGCTGATGCCGACCGGTTGCCCGGAGATTCGCCGGAGGCTCGAGGCCGAAGGCGTTCAGGTCCGTGAGACGGAAATGAAGCAGTACCTGAAAGCGGGCGGCGCTATGGGCTGCGCGACCGGGGTGCTGCGGCGGGGGTAGCGGCGCGTCGCCGATTCTCGCCCGGGTGTCGAGGGGTGACGCAATACGTCCGTTACGGCAGGAGCGCGTCACCTTCGCGGTGCGCCAGTAGGGTCAAGCTCCATCTTCTCCGAGGAGTTCTGCCAGCGCGCCCTCCATACAGCGCGCGTCGGAGAAGCCCAGCGCCTCGATCTCCCCCGTGTAGGCATGATGGAAAAGCAACATGCTCAGCAGATCTTCGCCCGGCTCGCCCGCGGCCCGGAAGAGGGCGCGAGTGCCCCAGGGGAGCTCGTCGCGGACCTTCGCCCACGCCGACACCGCGATCCGCCCAAGCGGCTCGCTGGGGCGTACCACCAGCGTTCGAACCTCGTTGTAGGGCCGCAAGCCGGTCGCGAGCGCCTCGCTGAAGTCCGGGTAGGTCCGCGTTCCCCACCGGAGGAGCCGGTTGAAGGACTCAACGCGCCGCAGGTCCTCGTCGACGTTGTCGATGAGCAGGGCCTCCATAGCCTTTCCGGCGAGAAAGCCGGGGGCGGGCGGCACGTTCGGTGCGGTATCGGCCACCTTTTCGTGCTGGACCGTGACCAGGAGCGCACGGTCGACGCCCAGCTCGATCGCTGGGGAGAGGGGCGTGTTCTGCCGAAGGCCACCGTCGACATAGTATCGGCGGTCGACCGTGATCGCGGGAAAGATCAGGGGTATCGCGGCGGATGCGAGCACGTGGGTGGGGTTGAGGCGCGTGTGGCAGGCGCGGGTGGTTGGCGTGTCCCGGCGGATTCGTCCGTTTCCGTCGTGGAAAAGTACACATCGACCCGATGCGACCTCGGTGGCTGAAACGACGACGCTGTGGACCTCGCCCCGATCCAGGCGCTCGTAGAGCCGCGCCCACGGGAGCACGTTCCCGATCAGGTCGTAGAGGGGCTCGGCGTCGAACAAGGCAAATCCGCGTCCCGTACCCGGCGCCCGTAAGAAACCCCACAGGGCCCGCGCCATCTCGCCGACCCCGAACCGGTAGACGTGCCCGGGCAGGAGTGTCTGCCAATAATAGGACAGATATCGAGGTGAATCCTCGGCTGCCGCCGCGATCCAGGCGGCGCCGAGCGCGCCGATGCTTGTGCCACAGTAGACCTTCGGCCGGAAGACGATGCCCGTCTTCTGGGTGAACTCGGTGTACAGGTAGCGGACCACGCCGGCTTCGTAGGCCCCTCGGGCTCCGCCTCCACCCAGAATCAGCCCGATCATGCCGCCCTCCATAACGAGGATAGCCGGCGCGCCGCCATCTTGGGCGCCGGGTGTGGGTCTTGTCGGGAGCGACGCCGCCCGCGAAGGCCGCGGCGGGTTAGGTGGTGGTCTCCGGGTCCGGTGAATGCTCCTGCGCCCCGCTCGCCCTGAAGATCATGTTGCCCTCGCGCGGCTCTTCGTGGAGCTCAACACCGGGGACCCTCCGCCCGATTTGGCGCGAATCCTCGACTGGCTGCCCGGGCTCGCGGTCGCTGAGGGCCCTGGTGGAGAGCTGTGGGGCTACCGGTACACCGAGCGGCTCGATGGCTTGGGATATGTTCGGCAGCTCGTGGTGGCGCCCGAGCAGCGGGACCGGGGCCTCGGGCGTAGGTTGATGCTGGACTATGCCGCGGAGCTCCGCGCAAGTGGTGTCCATCGGTGGTGCCTGAACGTCCGATCCCACAATGCACGGGCGCTACATCTCTATCAGCAGCTCGGTCTGAGACCGGTCTACGCGGGCTGGGTGTTGCAGTTGCCCTGGTGCCTGCTACCCGAGCCGGCGATCTCGCGTGTGCGGCGCGTTACGGAGGATGAAGCGACGGAACTCGAGGAACGCCTCAACCTTCGGCCCGGGCTGGTGCACCGCCACCTCCAGATACCCAGTCGCCGTGTGTGCGTCATCGACGATGGGCGTGTGCTCGGGTATACGAGCTTCGATGTATTTTTTTGTGGGGCATTCCCTTTCGTCGCGCCTGATCTGGGCGTGGCCGCCGAGCTGGTCTGGGCTTGCCGCGCCTTCGCTCGCGGCGGGAGTCCGGTGCTCCGGGTCGTGGTGGAGCGGGTCGAGGCCCAGGCGGAGCTCCTGCTCAGCGTCGGCGCAACGCTCAGGTATGGTCTGAGCCATATGGAAGGGGACGTTCCCCCAGAGGGGCAACGATGAGCCTGCCTGACCTCGAAACTCAGGCGGAGGCGCTGCCGCTCAGCGCGGGCGTCTACCTGTTCAAGGATCCGCGCGGCGAGGTGCTCTACGTCGGCAAGGCCATCAACCTGAAATCAAGGGTAAAACAGTATCTTCAGGGGCATGACAGCCGCGCGATGGTGCGCTTCCTCGTCGCCGAAGCGGCGGCGATCGACGTGGTCCCGGTTCGCTCCGAGCGCGAGGCTCTGCTCATGGAGAGCACGCTCATCAAGCAGCATCGCCCTCGCTACAACGTCAAATGGCGGGACGACAAGAACTTCCTGCACATGCGCCTCGACACCCGCGGCGCCTGGCCCCGGTTCACCCTCGTGCGCCAGCTCCGAAACGATGGTGCGCGCTACTTCGGGCCCTACCACACCGCCACCCACGCTCGCCGCACGTTGCAGTTCATCGGGCGAAATTTTCCGCTTCGTACCTGTACAGACGCCGTGCTCCGGTCCCGGTCGCGGCCCTGTATCCTGCACCAGATGGGGCGTTGCCTCGCCCCCTGTGTGGAGCGTTGCACCCCGCCGGCCTATCAGGCGGTGCTGGACGACGCGCTCTTGTTCTTGTCGGGAAAGAACCGGGAGCTGGTTGAGCGCGTTCGGGAGCGGATGGAGAAGTCCGCAGAGGAAGAACATTTTGAGGATGCCGCTCGCTGGCGGGATCTCGGAAGGCTCCTCAACAGCGCGATGGATAGGCAGGCTGTGGTCGATATCAAGCTTGGCGAACGCGACGTGTGGGCGGTGCACCGGGAGGGGGATCGCGGTGTCGTGGTGGTCGTGCCGGTGCGCGACGGGATGGCGCAAGAGCCTATTGCAACGCCGTTCTCTGGCGAGCCGGGGGAGATCTGGGAGCTGTTGTCGAGCTCGCTGAACGCCTGGTACGAGGGTGGCCACATTCCGCGCGACATCCTCGTGCCGGTTGAGCTGCCGGACCGGGTGGCCTTACAGGAGGTCCTCGCGGAGCGGCGGGGGGGGCCCGTGCGGCTGTCGGTGCCACGTCGGGGCGAGCGCGCGCGGGTGCTGGAAATCGCGAATGGAACCGCGAAAGCACGGTTTTTGACCACTCATCCGGAAGACGAGCGTTTTGCCCGGACGCTCTGGTCGCTGGCCGAGCTGTTGGGCCTGCCGATCGCGCCCCACCGCATCGAGTGTTTCGATAACTCCAACCTGATGGGTGGCGACCCGGTGGCGGCGATGGTGGTGTTTCTGGACGGCCGGCCGGCGCGCGCCGAGTATCGGCGGTACAAGGTGAAAACCGTGGTGGGTGCCGACGATTATGCCACGATGCGGGAGATCCTCGGTCGCCGCCTGCGGCGCGGGGTCGAGGAGGGTGAGCTGCCCGACCTTATCGTCGTGGACGGGGGAGCGGGTCAGCTCAACGCCGCGCGAGATGTGCTTCGTGAGCTCGGGCTCCTGGATCAGCCGGTGATCGGGCTCTCCAAGCCCCGGACGGAGCACGCCCGGGGCGAGCTCGACGCCAGCGACAAGATCGTTTTGCCCGATCAGGCTGAGCCCGTCCGTCTTCGACCGGACGACCCGATCTTGAGGATGCTCCAGCACCTTCGCGATCAGGCCCACGAGACCGCGATCGGTTTTCATCGGAAGCAGCGGTCCAAGTCGAGCCTGCACAGCGCGCTGGACGACGTGCCCGGGGTGGGGCCGGCGCGCCGGAAAGCCCTGCTCCGCCACTTTGGCTCGATGTCCGCGCTCAAGGCGGCGAGCGTTGACCAGGTCGCGTCCCTCGACGGATTCGGACCTTTACTCGCGGAGAAAATCGTACTGGCGCTTGCGCCCGCCGCGGGGGAGTCGCGGACAGGCGTCACGCCAGACGTCAGGGGAGCGTGATGGCCTTCTCCTTCTGGGAGGACACCTTGACCGCCGGATAATCCTTGGTGTACTTCCCGATGAAGCTCTCGGCCCAGCTCGCGGCGTCGGAGCTGGAGGCCACCGGCTCGGGGCTCTGAGCGACGACCCAGGCGGCGTCCGAGGTACAATCTTTCAGTTTGGGCTTGAACGCCCGGAGCAGGGGCTCGGCGTCTCCGATGATCGTCCAGCGCTTGCCGGGCTCGGTCGCGGTGGTGTAGTGGATCACCGCCGTTTTTTGCCCGCCACACTCACCCAGCTCGACCGCGGCGACGCCGTAGAGCCACGTGCCATCTTTCTGTTTACGGTCGCCGTAGATCTTAGGCAGCAACGTCGCGGCGGACGCGTTGGAGCCGGCGTTTGCCAGCTGATCGGCGATGATTCTCGCCTTGTCTGCGGGTACGCTCTGGGCCACCGCGAGCATCGCCGCCTCGAAACGGGCCTGGCTGTCGGCTGACATCGAACCGCCGAGCTCACCCGCGGCCGCCTCGCCCATCTTGGTGACGAGCGCGTCGAAGGGGCCGCCCGAAGCCGCCTTGATCGCCGCGGCTTGGAGCGCCGGGAGGGCGTCAGCCTTCTTCTTCTTGACGTAGATGGACAGCACGGTGTCGTACTTCTCGTCGAAGCTGGCGGAGGGAGGGCTCTGGACCGCGGCCTCGAGCGAGCTCCACAGCGCCGGGTCGTCGCAGGTCTTGATCGCGTCGTCCCAGCGCGCGTAATCAACGGGTTTGAGCTCCGTGTACGCCTTCTGCAGGAAGGCGGATACCCGGGCGTTCTGGCCACAGGCAGCGCCAATTTCGAGCACCACGGCGTCCTGGGCTTCGTAGGAGGCGATCTTGCCGATCGACTGCCACGCGGGCAGCCACACGTCGACGTCGACCGCGGCAAGCGTCAGGGCCACCAGGGCGTCGGAGTCGGTGGCCTTCTCCAAGAAGCGGTTGTAGTTCAGCTCGGCGACCTTTCGATCACACGCGGCGAGCAGGGTGAACCCGGCGGCGACGCTTTCAGGGCTTAACGATGAGATTTTGGCGACCTGAGGGTCGCACGGGGCGGCCTGAGCGATGCCGGCGGTGAGCGTCAAGAGAGCGGTGAGCAAAATTCCTCCTCGGCGTACACTGGGCCGAGACGGGCCGACGGCTATCACGGTACACCTGTCGTCAACAGCCCCCGCACGACGAAAGCGATTCCGGCAGTGACCGTTCGTCACCGCGCGTGACGCGGCGCTTGACAAACTCCGCTGAAACGTGAACCTTGGAGGGGTACCGTCGCGCGCCCGGCCGTGGTAGGGCGCCGCTGAGCCCGATGTTCGGGACGCTGATCGCCACATTCAGGAGACTCCATGCGTAGCCTTATCCTCCTCGGTTTTGCCCTCGGTCCCAGCATCGCGATGGCGTGTGACGGGAGCGCCAAGAGCCACAGTCAGGCTGTAGCAAGCAACGACGCGGCCGCCGCCGCCCCGGCGCCCGCTGATCCTGCCGCAACGCCCGCTCCCGCCGCCGCGGCTCCTGCCGCCGCAGCGCCGGCGGCTGACCCCGCCGCCGCCCCGGTCGCGGACGCCCCCCCTGCCGATGCCCCTGCGGCTGACCCGGCGGCCGCCACCGACGCTACCGCTGCTGCCGCGCCCGCCGACGGCAAGAAGAAGAAGAAGAAGCTGAAGGAGAGCAACAACAACCGGATGGAGGCCGAGGAGACCCGCGAGTAGGCGGGTCCCGAAGCCGCGTCAGGCCAGGATCATTCGGGTGTAGGCGCCAACAAAGAAGGTCAGAACGATGACGCCGATGAACAGCTCGAGCGTCATCAGCTGACGGCCCAGCTTGGCGTTGCCCGCCATGTCCCACCCGGTGTTGAAGCCGCCGAAGGACTGCAGCGACACGAAGAACAGGCCCCACCAGGAGATCTCTCGGATCGGAGTGTCGCGGCCGTCGTACTGCAGCTCGGTGTCCGGGCAGAGGTGCCGGTACAAGAAGGTGAACACCACGCAGACGATCAGGCTGGTGATCGCGAGGTTGCCGAGTCGGACGCCCCAGCCAAACGCGAGCTCGAAGATGATGAACCGTACTGGCCAACCGAGCACGCCGCCGATCGTCGACAGCGCCGCTTCGCTCTGGTGGTGCTTGATCCACCAGAAGGCCCAGTCCTCGTCGTCAGCGAGGGCCTGATCGCCGAAGGTGGATTTGAGGGTGACAAACTCGTCGATGGCCCGTCCGAGGCACATCGCCTGGAACGCGGCTCGCGCGGCCAGGTCGGGCACCTCCGCGCGGAAGTGCCGACGGATGCGTAGGTCATCCGCCGGCATCCCATCGAGCGCACAACGTTCGTACCAGAGGCGGTGCCGCCCGGTACTCGAATTCTCCACCTGGCCGCGGTCGATCTGAAAACTGCGGATCTCCGCGCCATAAAAGGACAGGCTGGCGTCCCCTTCGAAGCGGGCGTCGGTGAGGGTGACCCGGCCCGGGATGTTGGCGTCGTCCAGGAGGAGGGTGCGGTGAAACGCAGCCTCGTTCAGTGCGAGCTCCTCCGCGTAGATGGTCGAGAAGTCGGCGTCGGCCCACCAGGTCGTGCGCTCGAAGTGGGTCTCGCCGCCGAACTGCGTGTTGAAGAAGTCGGCCGTGTGGTTCGCGCCCGGCTGCCCGAAGGTCACGTTCTCGAAGATACAGAAGCCGTTGAACACGGAGTTGGCAAACGAGAGGTTGGCGCCGACCTGGGCGATCAGGTCGTCGACGTGGGTCACCCCGTAGGAGCGGGCCGCCGCGAGCGGCTCGGTGGTGTCGTCGTCCCCCTGGTAGTCGCGGTACAGCCCCAACAGAGCGGCCGGCTCCGAGAGGTACCGGGTGCGTGTAGCATCATCGAGGGAGAACCGGACCTTACCGTCGAACGTGGCGTCGCTGAACCGGGCGTCCCCCAACAGCTTCGCTCCGAACAGGTCCATGCCGCCGACCCGCACCTCGCGCATCTCGAGCGGGCCCGCAAAGACCGCGCGGGAGAGGTTGATCCGCCCCGAGATCTGCGAGGTTGAAAACGAGACATCCTTGTCAAACCGGGAATCTTCGAAGGTGGCCTTGCGGCGCCATTCGCAGGCGTCGAAGCGCACCGGCGCCTCGAAACGTACGGAGTTGAAGAAGATGTCCCTCTCCGCAAAGAGTCCGGTAAAGCTTGTGTCTTTACGAAAACGAGCGCCCCCGAAGTACACGGTCTTCCCGAAGCGGGCACCACGGAACTGCGCGCCTTCACCAAACACCGAGAATCGGAAGTCGGCCCAGCCCGCAGAGACAAAGCCGCGGAAGTCGGCCGAGCCCTCAAAAACGGTGAGGGGGAACGCTGATTTGCGCCCATCAACCCGGACATCCTGGAAGTTGGCCCTGCCGAGGAAGACGGTGTCGCGGGTAGTCAGCTCCGCGAAGCGCGACGCCGGGATGGTGGCGGAACGGTCGACGAAGGACTCCCATGTCTTTCCGACGTCGAAGTTTCCTAATACAAAGCCGGAAAACGAGACCTTGCCAAGATCGCGGTCGGCGAGGATGACCCGGCCGAGGATACATTGGGAGAACTGGATTCTCTCGGGGAGCTCCTCGGAAGGGACCTGAGAGAGATCTACGGTTTCGATGTAGCAATAGCGGAGCCGTTGGCTCTCGTCGCCTGCTGCGGTCGCCACCAGCCGCTTGAGCACGTCGCGGTCGGGGACGTGCTCGAGGTAGCGGGGCTCCCCCTTGGAGGTGACGTAAAAGACGACCTTCTCCCCGGCGGCTACCCGCCGCGCCATGTCCCTGACCCGCTCGATGAGCTCCGCCACCAAGGCATCTCGGCTCGGATGGGCGGAGGCGATCCGCAGGGCGAGCACGGTGTAGTGGATGTCTGAATTGGCGTTCTCGCGCCACGCCGCTTCGGCTTCGTCCCACTGTTGGAGGTGCTCCAACACCAGGGCCTCGCGGACCCGTTTGCCGTAGCTGAAATACCTGCTGAGCTCCGAGGACTTCAGCGCCTGTTCGTAGAGGGCCCGTGCCAGCTCGACGTCTCCGGCGTCCCGGTGGTGATTGCCTGCGTCAAACAGTACCCGGGGGTCCTCGATCCCACGGGCATCGTCGATCTGCTGGATGGTGATGCTGCGCGTCGCGATGCCCGGGCGTAACGAAGGCGCCGGAGGTGTCTCCCAGTCTCCCAGTCGCAGGAGGCCGACGACGGTCACCAGCGCGAAGACGCCGAGCAGAATGCGATGATAAAGCCTCATCCTACCCGCTCAGTGCGCCGCGGCGCTCCGCTTCATGACCCAGCCCTGGTCGGCGCTCATGTCGCTCGCGCCGTCGCTGGCTGCCCACCACATGAGGTTGTCGGCGCCGTTGCTGCCACATTCGCTTGTGGAGACCTGGCCGTCACCGTCGCCGTCCGAACACTCGGGGGTGTCGCCGAGCGGATCGTGCCCGCTGCCGTCCTTTTCCGTGGGGTGGTAGAGCCCCAGGAAGTGCCCGCCTTCGTGCGCCATCAGCCGGCCGAGAAAGCCGCCCGGGTCCGCCTCGTCCCACGCAGCGGTGGTGACCACGACGCCCGACTTGCTGGTGCCGCCCATCGCCGCCGCGCCCGGCGGACCGGCGGAGAGGCCAAGAATGGTCGCTCCGTCGTCCGCGGTGATGTCTTGGACGAAAAAGAAGGTGACGCGCCGATCTCCGGGGGTCTCGACGGTGCGCAGCAGGTCCCCGAACTCCTTGTCATCGTCGATCACGGTGTAGGAGTCGGTGTCGCCCGAGAAGTCGTCGTAGAGGACCTCGCCGAGCGTGATGCCCGCCCGGGCCCACACGCTCTCGATCTCGGCCAGCGCGGCGGTGAGCACCGCCTCGGTCTTGGCGTACTGGGCGTTGAGCGTGTCTACGGTACCATCCACGCCGACAAATACCAGCCGCGCGTCGACCGTCGTCTCCTCTTCGACCGGCTGGACCCGGTAGACCGCGCCGCAGCTCACGGTGACCGGGCTGTCGGAGTCGACGTAGAGCGTCAGCTGGTGTTCACCTGCTTGGACGTCCAGATCGGGGCTCACCGGCATCAGCATCGGCAAGAAGTCGTCCTCGACGTTGACCCGCATGGCGGTCGCTTCGGGATCGTCGTCGTCGAAAATCGTGGCGCCACCAGGATCGACCAGCAGGTCGGCAGTGGCGAGCACGTCGTAGCCGTAGGGGCCGCAGGTGATTAGCGCCGAGACGGCGTCTTCCGGCACGTCGACCGGCAGGGTGACCCCGCCGTCGGCGTCTGTGGTGACCTTGCCGAGATCCTCGCGAACGAGGCCTTCTTCACCTTTGCCCTCGTCGCCACAGCCGCCGAGCACGAGGAGAAAGAGCGCCAGGATGGAGTAGGGGTACATCAGCTGCTCCTCACCGGCCAAGCAGGCTTTTGAGGGTTGAGAGCACCATGGGGTCGGCCTCGGTGGCCAGCCGCTCTTCGAGCACCGCGCGAGCGGCGGGGCTGCCGATACCGCCAACGGCCCGGGCTGCCGCGTTCCGGAGCTGCTTGTCCTCCGCGACAAGCGCGGGCCGGATCAGCGGCAACGCTTCGTCGTCCCAGCCATTCGCCAGCGCATAACAGGCGGAGCGGCGGAGACCCGAGCGGGCGCCGGTGTCCGACAGCACGCTCACGAGCCAGTCACGGTGGGAGTCCGTCGGGAAGTAGCCCAGCGCGTGCGTCGCGCGGCTCCGGACGCTGGGCGACCCGGCGGTGTCCTGGGACAGCGCGAGCAGCTCCGGGCCGACATCCCCCATCTTCTCCCAATCGGCCTGGGAAGGGACGCTCTCGTACGCCGAGAGCGCCTCGACGACGCGGGCGCGCGTGGCGTCGTCGGCATACGAAAAAGGCGTGTAGAACGCGATGAACAGCGCCGCCAGTGCGGCGGAGATCCGGAGCTTCACGACCAACCTCAGGAGAAACTCACGGCTAACCCGTCAGAGTGGCGCGTGTGTTCCACGGACAGAAGCTGTCCGGGGACTCCCGCGGGCCCCGGGGCTGGGATACCCGGGCCTGAATGTCGACCGCCGTTTCGCTGCTGCACGCTCTCCGGGACTCTATCGAGTCCGCGGTGCGGGGGAAGCGGGAGCAGGTTGAGCTCGTCCTCTTGTGCGCGGCAGCGGGTGGTCACGTCCTGCTCGAAGACCTACCCGGTACCGGCAAAACGACGCTCGCCAAGGCCCTCGCCCGCGCGATGGGCTCAACCTTCAAGCGCGTACAGTTCACCCCCGACCTCCTGCCGGGGGACATCGTGGGGAGCAGTGTTTTTCGACAGGCGACGGGGCGTTTTCGCTTCCGTCCCGGCCCGGTGTTCACCCACGTGCTGATCGCCGACGAGATCAACCGCGCGTCGCCCCGGACCCAGTCGGCGCTCCTGGAGGCGCTCTCTGAACAGCAGGTGTCCGTCGAGGGCCGAACGCGGAAGCTCAACGCGCCCTTTCTGTGTGTCGCGACGCAAAACCCCACTGATCTCCAGGGCACCTACCCGCTCCCCGAAGCTTCGCTTGACCGGTTCATGGTCAAGATCAGCCTGGGGTATCCTCCTGAAGCTGAGGAAAGAGGCCTTCTTTTGCGGGGTGGGGGCCCCGTCTCCGGCGCAGATGTGCCCGAGGTGGCCGACGGAGCCCAGATGGTGGCGCTCCAGCAGGCGGTCGATACCGTTCGGATCGACGAGCGGGTGGCCGACTACGTCGTGCGTCTCGTACATGCCAGCCGAAAACACCCGAATTTGCGTACAGGCGTCTCCACGCGCGGCGGGCTTCAGCTCGCTCGCCTTGCCCGTGCGCGCGCCCTCTACCTCGGCCGCGACTTTGTGGTTCCCGACGATCTGAAGGCGCTGGCGGTCCCGGTGCTCAGCCATCGCCTCGTCTTGGACACCCGGGCGCGCTACGCCGGCGCCGACCGCGAGGCGATCGTGCGAGAGCTGCTCGACGCCACCGCGGTCCCTCGCTAGCGGGCCGGGGCGCCGTGGCTCGACGCCGCTGGTCCTTCCGGATGGAGGCGATCGACCATCGCCACATCCGGATCCTCGACGATTTCTATCGAGGTCGCTTCACCCCTTTTGGCCGGGCCGTGCTGCTCGGCGCCGTGGCGGCGGTCACCTTCCTGTTGGGCGGCCTGTCGCTGGGAGTCTCCGCCCACGTCGGATTTTTCAGTGCGTTGATCCTGGTGGCCTGGGTTGGCGGCCTCGGTGGTCGACCCCAGGTTCGGCTCCGGCGGCGCCTGCCCCCGCCCGGTTCGGCCGGGGAGACCTGGAGCTACGACGTGGAGGTGGAGAACCTGGGTTCCACGTGCTTGGAAGGCTATTTTGTCGAAGAGCGCGCGTTGCCGTCCGAGCTCCGGCCCGCGGGTGAGGCGGTGGCGCTCCCTTCCCTCGATCCGGGTGCAGTCGTCGTGGTCCGGCTCCGCCTCCAGCTCCGTCGGCGCGGCGCTTTCCGCCTGACAGAGCTCCAGGTGGCGAGCGCTTTCCCATCGGGCCTGCTCAAGTCGGGCGCCCGGGTGCCGGTGGACGACAGGGTGCTGGTGTACCCGCGGTTTTCGCCGATGGAGCCCTTCGAGGTACCCGTGGGACGGACCCACCAACCAGGCGGCGTGCCCGCTGCGGCCAAGGTCGGCGAATCGAGTGAGCTGTTGGGCCTCAGGGCCTGGAGGGAGGGCGACCGCGTCCGCGACGTACACTGGCCCAGCTTCGGTCGCACGGGTCGGCTCGTGGTTCGTGAGTTTCAAGAAGAGTATTTCGCGAGGCTCGCCCTGGTGATCGACCTCTCCCCCGCGGTCGCCGGCCTGTCCGAGTGGCGAAGGGCGCTCGAGGCAACGGCGTTAGAAGCGAAGGTAGAACAGGCCTTGTCGGTGGCGGCGGCGCTCACCGACGTGCTCGCGCGGCAGGACTTTCTCATCGATCTCGTGGCGGCCGGCGACAAGGTCCAGCGGTTCACCACCGGCCGGGCCCTGGACCACATGGAGCACGTGTTGGAGCTCCTGGCCTGCCTTGAATCCGGCGATCGGCTCGATACGGTCGCGCTGTCGGAAGCCCTCGTGCCCGAGGCCTCCCGGCTGTCAGTGGTGTTCTTCGTGCTCACCGGCTGGGATCCGGCGTGGCGGACCTTGATCGAGCAGGTACGTGGCCTGGGATTGGCGGTTCGGGTCGTAATGGCCGCCGGCGAGGCTCCCCCGGACGCCTTGGGCGCTGACGAGCTGGTGAGGCTCGGATGAATACTCGGCTCATCGCGGCCTTGCCCGTGATTGCGGCGCTCCTGGTCTATGGCTTTGGGGCGGCGCGCCTGTTGCTGGTGCTCCCGCTCCTGGTGCTCGTGGCCGTGACGATCCGGCGTGAGGCCCCGTTCTGGTCGATGAGCGACTGGAAGATCCGGGGGACGATGGTGCTCGGCGCGGTGTACGGGGCGATGGGCGAGCTCTTGGTGGTGGCGGGCGCCGCGTTCCCGCCCCTGCTCGGGCCGGCTGAGACTGGGCCTTTTCCTGCCCTGGGCCTGGCGGCGGTCCAGGGCGCGAACGTCCTCGGGCTCGCGCTCATGCTGCTCACGGGCGAGCGGGTGTTGTCGTGGACCCTTGCTTTTACGCTCGTGGTCCTCGCGGGGCACGCGCTCGACGGCCGCCACGCCAACCTGCTCTGGGTCGCCGCCGGTCTCGTGGTGATGGTCACCGCGTTCTTGATGTCCGGGTTTCGTGGGCGTAAGTGGCTGGGATTTGTCGGTCAGGCTTTGGCAGCCCTCGCGGTGGCGGGGCTCATCGGCGCGCTGGGCATCGCGGGCCAGGGGCTCGTGGTGTCGGCGATGATCGCGGTTTTACGTGGAGGATTCGGTGCAGCAGGCATTGGCGCCGCCAAGCTCGTGGGGCTCAACGCGGCCTCCAGCGTGACGGCGAACGACCGGGTGGTCCTGGAGGTCGAAGGCCAGGCGCCCGATCGGCTACGCACCAGCATTTTGACCCGGTTTGACGGCGCTCTTTGGCGCGGCGACGAGGGCCTGGTCGCGGCGACGTTTCCGGTGGCTCCGCCGGACGCGACGATGGAGATCTTTTTTGATCAGGTGTTCTCGGAGGTTTTCCCGGGGCCGGTAGGGACCGAGGCGCTCGACACGATCCCGAGCTCACGCACGTCGGGGGGCCTGGTCCTGGCGCCTGCCGGCTGGGGCGATCGCCACCAGGTCGACTGGCGCCCGACCCGGGCGACCGACGCTCCCGGTCTCAACGCCCGCCGCTTGCCGGCCGAGCTTGGTGTCGAGCTGCTACGTCACCTGCCTCCCGGGTTGCCGGCGACGTTTCCCGAGCGTGCCGAGGCGTTGGAGGCCTGGTTTCAGACCGAGTTCCGGTACTCGTTGACCACCGATCTGGTGGGTGACGCGCACCCGTTGGTGATCCTGCTCCAGGAGCGCCGTCCGGCCTACTGTATCTATTTCGCCTCGGCCTTCGCCGCGATCTTGCGCGCAGAGGGCCACGCCACCCGGCTGATCGGCGGCTACGTGGTGGAGCCGGCCAATCCGCTGACCGGGCGTCGCCTGGTCCGGGAGCGGGACGCGCACGCGTGGGTGGAGCTCTGGGACCCGGCAGCCGCGGAGTGGGTGGTGTTCGACCCGACACCCTTTCGGGAAGCGGATGATGAAGGCCTGTTTTCGGCGCTGAGGGAGGCTCTGGGACGCGCGGTCACGCGGCTCGCCCTCGCGCTGGCGACCCGCCCCGAGGAGGTGCTCCTCGCGGCCCTCCGTTCGCCGTACTCAGCGGGACTCGCGGTTATCGGGCTGTTGATCCTACTCTATCGTTGGGGCAGCGCGCGACGGGGAGGCGGCGCCGACTGGCGGGCGGCGGCGGCGCTGGTTGGGGAACCTGGGGCGTTATATCGCCGTTATCTTGAGTTGGTACGCAGCCTGGGTGTCCGGCCGGCGCCGAGCGCGAGTGATGATGAGATCCTCGCGCTTCTGGCTGAAAAGGGTGGCGTCGGGATCGAGGAGGATGCAAGGGACTTTGTCGAGAGACATCGGGGCGGCAGCTTTGGGGGCCGGCCGGATGAGCTGGGTGCGGCGGCCGCGCTCGATCGCCTGGAGAGAGGGTTGAAGGCGAAGAAGGGGTAGTTGGGCGGGTGGAAGGAGGGCGAACGTGAGAGGACCGCATGTGGGACACCGTTCGGCCGGCGGAGGCGCTGTGCGTGAGCGGCCGGCGGGCCTCGACCCGGGATGGGCCCGGATGGGTGCATGCGCGGGGGAGAAGCAAGGCACTACTCCGTAAGGGCGCAGCCTTGCCCGCGCCGAACTGGCAAGATCTCGGTGGAGATTCCCGCGGAGATACTCTCTCTCCCGTCAAGTAGAATCTCGACGTGTTGTGCGCCTCGTTATGGCGCACGCTCGCGTTGACTATGTTGTACGCTGGATATCCGGGGCCTGGCGCTCCGTGGACGCCGCCCGCCTCCCCCTGTCGCGCAGTGCTGG
>CANKTH010000044.1 GCA_947486185.1 Deltaproteobacteria bacterium | reverse complement strand
GGTGGACGGCTCCTCGAAGATCCTCGCGGTGGAGGCGGATCCGCTCCTCGGTGACCGGGTGGCTGCGCGGCTCGGTCGGGTGGTGCTCACACGGGAGCGCCGCCTACACCGGCTGGCGCTGCGGCGCACGAGCCCGGTGCGCTTCCCCTTCTCGGCCTTCCGTGCGGGCCAGGACGAGATGGTCAACGAGGTGGAAGGCACCGTCCTGGAGGGGGGGGCACTGCTCCTGGAGGCGCCCACCGGCGCTGGAAAGACCGCGGCCGCGCTCCATGGTGTGCTGCGCGCTGCGGCCCTGACCGGGCGCAGGGTCTTGTGGGCGACCGCCAGAGGACCCCAACAAGCGGTGGCGGAGGCGGCATTACGCGCGGTGGTGGCCGCCGGGACGCCGATTCGAAGCGTGACGCTCCGGGCGCGCGACAAGGTGTGTCTCAGGACCGCCCTGGGCGAGGGCGAGAGCCCGGACTGCCGACCGGAAGTGTGTCGATTTGCTAGGAACTACCACACGAAACTGCTTGACTCCGATCTGGTCGAACGGGCCGCCTCCGAGGGGGTGCTCCTGCCCGAGCGGCTCTCGGCCCTGAGCCTGTCCGCCGAGGTGTGTCCAGCGGCGCTGGCGAGAGACTGCACCGAGGCGGTGGACGTCGTGATCGGGGATCTGAACTACTTTTTTGACCCTGACGGTCACCTGCTGAGCCTCGGGGGGCCCGACGACGTCGTGGTGATCGACGAGGCGCACCAGCTCGTGGAGCGGGCCCGGCAGTGGGGTTCGCCCGCGGTGACCCGGAGCGTAGTGGACGCGGTCCTGGCAGCGTACCGCGCGCCCGAGCAACACCTGCTCCGACGGCTCGCGGACGACGTCGTCGCGGAGCTCGACGAGCTGCCTCTCCGGGTCGTGAGCGAGTGGGCGGGGCCTGAGCAGCTGGTGGAGGTGCCGCCGCGGCGCTGGGAGGACCTGCGCGACCGGTTTGATGAGCTTGCGCTTGACCATCTGCGGGTGCGGGCGCCGGACCCCGATCCGTGGCCCGAGCTGGCCCGGGCGGTGGACCGTTTCGCCCGGGTGCTGCGGGAGAGTGGGCCGGAGACGGTGCTCATCGGAAGCGACGCTGGAATTCGCCTGTTCTGCCGCGATCCTTCGGCTATCCTCGGTCCCCAGCTCGCGGAGCCGGGCGCCGTGATCGCGATGTCGGCGACCCTCCGCCCGATGGAGGTGTGGGCCGATCAAGTGGGGCTCCCGGGAGCGCGCACACTCAGGAAAAGGTCATTTCTATCTACATTCCCTCCGGAGAACCGCCTCGTCCTGGTGGTGTCGGGGCTCTCGACGGCCTGGAAACACCGGGAGCGTGATCGGGACCGGGTGGCGCAGGCTCTGAGCGCGGGCATCGGGGCGGTTCCAGGCAATTGTGCTGTGTTTTTCTCGAGCTTCGAGCAGCGCGCCGACCTCGTGCTACGGGTTGATCTGGGCGGCCGAGAGGCGCTCCGCCAGGAGCCGGGCATGTCCGAGGCTGAGCGGAGCCTGATCCTCGACACGATGCGCGCGCCCGGGCCGCCGAAGGTGCTTCTCGCGGTGATGGGGGGCATCTTCGGCGAGGGGGTGGACCTCGCGGGGGACGCCTTACGCGCGGTGTTCGTGGTGGGGCCGGGACTACCGCCGCCCTCGTTGGAGCGGCGGCTTCAGGAGGAGTGGGAGGAGGAGCAGCACGGCGAAGGTTATCGGCGTGCGTGGCTGCATCCGGGCCTCACGCGGGTCGTGCAGGCGGCGGGGCGGGTGGTGCGGCGCCCCGAAGATCGGGGCGCGGTGGTCTTGATCTGTCAGCGCTTCTTACAAAGAGAGATCCAGGAGTTTTTCCCGGAGGACTGGGCTCCCGTCCGCGCCCGCGATCCTGCCGCGGCGCTCCGGCGCTTCTTTGAGGGCGAGGGCGGGGGCGGGTAGGCGCACCCTGCACCGGGTGTTAGCGGGCCTGCCTTTTGGAGCCCCTCGATGTCGTCGCCGTGGACCTCGTTACAAAGCCGAATTCGTGAGGTTGACGCGATCGCGGGGGCGCTCGGAGTGCTCGAGTGGGACCAGCAGACCTACATGCCCAGCGAAGGGGGGGCACCCCGCGGGGGGCACTCGGAGGTGCTGTCGCGGCTCCAGCACGAACGCTGGACGGCGCCTGAGGTCGGCGGCTGGCTGGGCGCGCTCCCGGAGGCGGGCTCCGACGAGGTCCAGCAGGCCGCCGTACGGAACGCCCGGCGCCGGTACGAACGTTCTACGCGCCTCCCCGCGCGGCTGGTGGGTGAGCTCGCCCTGGCGCGCGCTGAGGGATTTTCGGCCTGGATCAAGGCGAAAGAAGCGGATGATTTCGAACCCTTCGCTGCCCCCCTCCAGCGCTTGATCGATCTGGTCCGCGAGCAGGCGGAGCGGCTCGGCGCGGCGGCCCACCCCTACGACGCGCTCCTGGAGGAGTACGACCCGGGCGCGACCGTGGCCGAGCTGTCGCCGATGTTCGAGAGGCTGGCGTCGGAGCTGGGGATCTTCCTGAACGCGCTGGATGGCCGGCCCGAGCCCGAGGGCGCATCGTTGCCTACGCTCGACACCGAAGGCCAGAAGCGCCTTTCGATGCGGATCCTCCGTGACCTCGGCTTCGATCTGAAGCGCGGCCGGCTCGACGAGTCCGAACACCCCTTCACCTGCGGCATCCACCCCCAGGATGTCCGGCTCACGACCCACCTGCACGCCGGAGATCTCCTCAACACCCTGGGTTCAACCGTACATGAATGCGGGCACGGACTCTACGAGCAGGGCCTCCGGGCCGACTGGGACGGTACCGGCCTCAACCACGCCGCTGGCTGTGGCATTCACGAGTCCCAGTCGCGCTTCTGGGAGAATTTTATCGGTCGGTCCTTGTCCTTCTGCAAGTACCTCGTGCCCCGGATGCAGGGGATCTGGCCCGACCTGCCGATCACCGCCGAGCAGCTCTACGCGGCGAGCAACCGGGTTCGGCGGTCGTTGATCCGGGTCTCCTCGGACGAAGCGACGTACAACCTTCACATCATCGTGCGCTACGAACTGGAGGTCGCGCTCCTGGAGGGTAAGCTCCAGGCACGGGATCTGCCCGAAGCGTGGCGGAGCGCCTACACGCGCCGGGTGGGGGTCACCCCGCCGGATCTCCGGACGGGGGTGCTCCAGGATGTGCACTGGTCCAGTGGCTACTTCGGCTATTTCCCAAGCTACACCGTGGGGAACCTCTACGCCGCGAGCTACGCCGTGTGTGTGGAACGTGACATCCCGGGCTTGTGGGCGGACGTGGATCAGGGACGTTTTGGCACGATCTTGGAGTGGTTACGCGAGCGGGTGCATTCGCGGGGCCACCTCAAGGACGCCCCAGAGCTCTTCCGCGACGCCGTTGGCGACCGTGATCCGGTCGAAGACCTGGTGGCGCACCTCTGGCGCCGGCAGGGGAAGCTCTACGGCGTAGAGCGTCCGGTGCCGGCGAGGGCCTGACCGGCGCACCGGATGGAGGATCCTCTCGCCCCATACGACTTCGCGCTGCCGGATGAGCAGATCGCGCGCTTTCCGCCTCCGGAACGACACGGCGGGCGGCTGTTGTACCTCGGTCCGGGCCTCGGAGAAGATCACCCGGTGCTCGCGCTGCCCGAGCTGCTCCGACCCGGCGATCTGCTCGTATACAACGACGTTTTCGTGCAGAAAGCCCGACTCTCGGCGCGACGCCAACCGACCGAGCCGGGTCGGGTCGGCGGCCATGTTGAGGTCATGCTGGCGTCGCCGCTCGAAGAAGGCTGGTGGGCCGCGCTCTTGCGCCCAGCGCGGCGCCTGCGTTCGGGCGAGGTGCTGCGTTGCGGGCGCGGCACCGTCGAGCTCGGCGCGCGGCTCGACGAGACCCTGTGGCGGGTACGCCCGGCGCCCGACGCGGCGACCTTGTGCGAGGAGGCGGGCACGTTGCCGCTCCCTCCGTACCTGGGGCGCGACGCCGGTCCGGAGGACGAAGAGCGTTACCAGACCGTGTACGCTCGCCGCGGAGCGCTCGCTGCGGCCGCCGCGCCCACCGCCGGCTTACACTTCAGCAGAGCCTTGTTGGAGCGACTGGCGCTCCGTGGGGTGGCGCGAGCGGGGCTCACGCTCGCGGTCGGCGCGGGGACCTTCCTACCACTCCGCGCCAAACAGCTCGAAGAAGGCAAGCTTCATTCGGAGACCTTCTGGATCCCGCCGGAGACCTGGGCGGCGGTGGCCGACGCCCGCCGGGGCGGTGGTCGGATCGTCGCGGTCGGTACGACGACGCTCCGCGCGCTGGAGTCTGCCGCGGGGCCGGGGCTCGGCCGCACCGAGCTGTTCATCCGGGGTCCCCACCGGTTCCGCCACGTGGATCTGCTGTTCACCAACTTCCACCTCCCGCGCTCGAGCCTGCTGATGCTGGTGAGCGCCTTTGGCGGCCACGACCGGGTGATGGCGGCGTATCGGCGCGCGATCGATGAGGGGTATCGGTTCTTTTCTTACGGTGATGCGATGCTGCTCACGCCCGAGGCCGAGGTGAGCGACAGCACGGACCGCGCCGCCACCCCACAAACGTGTTAGCGCCGCGCCGCGAATGCCGCGTACCATCCAGTATACCCGCCTCGCGAGCGCCGGCGCGGCGAGGCGCGGCCGTGTCGAAACCCCACATGGAAGCTTTGAAACACCTGCATTCATGCCGGTGGGGACCCAAGGTACCGTCAAGGGGCTGACCCCCGACGATCTCCAGGAGAGCGGCGCGCAGATCGTGCTCGCCAACACCTACCACCTGTGGGTTCGCCCGGGGCATGAGCTGATCCGCTCTCTTGGCGGCCTTCATCGGTTCATGGGTTGGAGTGGGCCGATCCTCACCGACTCGGGCGGCTACCAGGTCTTCTCCCTCGCTGCGTTCGCCAAGGTGAAAGAGGAGGGTGTACGCTTTCGATCGCCGGTGGACGGTCAGTGGCGGCTCCTCACCCCCGAGCTCGCGGTCGAGATCCAGGAGGCGCTCGGGGTCGACATCGCGATGGCCTTCGACGAATGTGTCGAGCACCCGGCCAGTTTCGAGCGGGTGCGAACGTCGGTGGCGCGCACCACCCGATGGTTACACCGCTGCATCGCCGCGCGTAAACGTCCGGAACAGACCGCACTTTTCGGCATCGTGCAGGGCGGCGTCTACCCAGAGCTCCGCGCCGCCCACGCCGCCGAGCTGACCGCGCTGGACCTCGACGGCTACGCGATCGGCGGCCTGTCAGTCGGGGAGTCCAAGGCGGAGTTGTTTGAGATGGCGCGCTACACCGCGCCGCTCCTTCCCGAAGATCGCCCGCGGTACCTGATGGGGGTCGGCTACCCCATCGACATCGTTGAGGCCGTGATCGCGGGGGTGGACCTCTTTGATTGTGTGATCCCGACGCGGAGCGCCCGTTTTGGCGGGCTCTTCACCTCCGCGGGAAGGATCCACATCAAGAACGCCCGTTTCCGAGACGATCCGAGACCGTTGGATGAGAAATGTGTGTGTTACACCTGCGCCCGTTTCAGCCGTGCTTATCTCCGGCACCTCTTCACCTCCGGTGAGGTCCTCGCCCCCCGCCTTTTGACCCTCCACAACGTCACCTTCTACCAAGGCCTGGTCGCCGGCATCCGCAAGGCGATCGAGGCTGGACCCGACGCCCTCGCCGCGCTGCGTGAACGCGCGGTGGCCTGGACGGCCCCCTACGTGGAGCCGACGGCCAACTCAGGAGCCCCGACCGATGCCGATGCCTGATCCCGCGCTGTTCATCGCTGCCGATGCCGCCGCGCCGTCGATCCTCGACTCTTTCTTTGTGCCGCTCCTGCTGATGGTCGGCATCTTCTACTTCATGGTCATCCGTCCCCAGAACAAGGAGGCGGAGGAGATGCGGAAGGTGGTCGCCGCGCTGCAGAAGGGCGACCAGGTGGTCACCAGCGGGGGCATCCACGCGCGGATCCACGAGGCGAAAGGCACCACGTTGGTGCTCGAGCTCTCGCCCAACGCGTTCATGACGGTCGACCGGGACACCATCAAGAAGCGGCTCACCGAGCCCGAGAAGGTGGCCTGATGGAGTCGGGTCTGATCGCGCGCCTCGTGATCGTGGCGGCGTCGGTGGTGCTCGCGGTGTGGATCCTCATCCCCACCTTCGCGGGGGAGCAGGTTCAGGCAGAGATTGAGGCCTACGCCGCCCGGGATGCCGAGGACGAGGCCCCTGCGGAGGCCACTCCATGGTACGTGCGTGTGCTGCCCAACGCCAAGGTCAACCGCGGCCTGGATCTCCAAGGGGGTATCGACCTCACCCTCGAGGTGCAGACGCAGGAGGCGGTGCTCGCCACCGTCCAGCGGGACATCACGCCGCTCAAGCAGGCCGCGGCGCGGCAAGGGGTCGCGCTGGCCGACGTCCGACGGGAGCGCGGCCGTGCGGCGCTACTGGTGGCGCCTGGGCCCAACGTCACGCTCGAACAGGTACGCACCCTGCTGAGCAGCAGCTTTCGCTACTACGCCTATGTCCACTCCGAAGATGTAGAGGGTAGAACATATTTTCTTTTCGAAATGTCGGAGGATGAGGCCGCTCGCATCCGCGCGCAGTCGGTTGAGCAGGCGCTCGAGACCATCCGGAATCGTATCGATGGAACGGGCGTAAAGGAGCCGAACATCGCCCGTAAGGGCGAGACGGGCATCGACGTGCAGCTCCCCGGCGAGAGCGACATCGGCACGGCGGTGGCCGCGATCGGCACCACGGCGCGGCTCGAGTTCATTCTGGTGGACGAGGAGGCCGACGTACAGAAGCTCGAATCCGGGGTGAAAGCGGCGAAGGCGGAGCTTTCGCCGGAGGAGTTTGCGGACGATCGCCGGGTGTCCGAGTGGCTTCAGGACAAGAACTACCTCACCCTGCAGCAGCACCTCTTCTGGGAGTACGAGAAGGACGAAGACGGAAAAGAGGTCAGGATCGAGGACTACCAGCAGAGCCCGCTGGCCCTGAAGGACGTCGCGATCCTCACCGGGGACGACGTCAACGACGCCCAGGTGTCCACTTCGGGGCAGGACGGCAGCTACTACGTGCAGCTCGAGTTCAAGCCTCGGGGCGCCGCGATCTTCGCCGACGTCACCGGCGCCAACGTCAACAAACGCTTCGCGATCGTGCTGGACGCCCACATCCGCTCCGCGCCTGTCATCCGCCAGCGTATCGACGGCGTCGCGAGCATCTCCATGGGGTCCTCCAGTTTGGACGACCAGTTCAAGCAGGCCGCCAATCTGGCGCTCGTGCTCCGGTCAGGCGCCCTGCCGGCGCCGGTCTCGGTGGGCGAGTCGCGCCTGGTGAAAGCTTCGCTGGGCGAGACCGCGATCCGCGAAGGCGTCGCGGCGGCGCTCGGTGGGATCTTCCTCGTGCTCTTGTTCTCGGGGGTCTACTATCGGAGGTCGGGCCTCGTGGGCAACGTTGTCTTGGCGTTCAACGGACTCTTTGTCGTAGCTCTGCTCGCGGTGGTGGGCGCTACGCTCACGCTCCCGGGCATCTGCGGCATCGCGCTCACTATCGGCATGGCGGTGGACTGCAACATCCTGGTGTTCGAGCGTATCCGTGAGGAGCTCCGTGAGGGGAAGGCGATCCGGCAGGCGATCGACGTCGGCTTTGACCGGGCGTGGATGGCGGTGTTCGACTCCAACCTGACGACCTTGATTGCCGGCATTGTGCTTTACACCTATGGAACCGGGCCCATTCGCGGCTTCGCGGTCACGCTCATGCTCGGCATCTTCACGACGCTCTACTCCGGGGTTTTTGTCAGCCGGACTCTGTTGGAGCTCGCCAACCGTAACCGTCGTTCGATGAGCATCTGAGGGCCCGATGAGCCAGGATTTCAAGTTCAACGAGCTGATCCCGAAGACCTTCTACTACGACTTCATCGCCACCCGGAAACGCTGGGCGATGGTGTCAACGGTGATGGTCACCCTCAGCATCCTCCTCTTCATTTTCGTCGGTCCGAGCTGGGGTATCGACTTCACCGGCGGTACCGAGGTGCAGTTCCGCTTCCAGGCGCCGACCACCCGAGAGGAGGTGGTGACCGCGCTCGAGAAGATCGACGTGGAGGACGGCGCGATCCAGCAGCAGGGCCCGGAGTTCGACAACCGTTTCGCGGTCCGTATCAAGGGCAGCTCCGGCGCCAACGAAGGTGCGGTCAACGCAGTGAAGGAGTCCCTCGCGGCCGCCTTCGGCGCGCAGTGGATCGAAGAGTGGCGTCCGGACAGCGAGGTCGGCTCGCGCGTCTCGATCCTCTACCGCGGAGAGCCGGTTTCCGTGGAAAAGGTGCAAGCCGCGCTCTCGTCGATCGAGGGCCTGAGCGTGCAGGGTTCGCCCGAGGACAACACGATCTACGTGCGTCTCCCGGGTACTGCCGAGGAGATCGAGGACGCCCTGGGCGACAGCATCGGTCGCGGCGTGGAGATCGAGGCCGCGAGCTCGATCGGCCCCAAGGTCGGTGCATCGCTCAAGACGGCGGGCATCTTGTCGGTCGCCGTCACCCTGCTGATGCTCCTGGTGATCGTCGGCGTTCGGTTTGACTTTGCCTTCGCTCCGGGCGCGATCCTCTGCCTCTTCCACGATGCGGCGCTGGTGTGCGGCTTGTGGGTCGTGTGCCGGTCATGGCTGGAGTTCGACCTCAACACGCTGGCCGCGATCCTCACGCTCGTGGGCTACTCGCTCAACGACACGATCGTCATCTACGACCGGATCCGTGAGAACATGGAGAAGTACCGGCGGAAGGACCTTGCCCAGCTCATCAACGACAGCGTGAACCAGACCCTCTCGCGCTCGATCATCACCAACGGCGCGACTGGCCTGGCGATGATCCCCTTCCTGCTTGGCGAGCCCGTGCTCCGGAATTTCGCCATCGCCATGCTGTTTGGCATCCTGGTCGGCAGTTACTCCACGATCTATGTCGCGAGCCCGATCATGCTCATGCTCAAGGAGAACCAGGACCGGATCCTCGACCTCTTCGGCATGGGCTCCAAGAAGGAGACGGTGAAGGCGTCATGACGCGCACCCAGCTCGTGGAGATCCTGGCGGCGCGCCGTCGGCTCACCCTCGAGGGGGCTGCCCGGGCGGTGGACGCCGTCTTTGATCGGATCAGCGAGGCGTTGGTGACGGGTGACCGCGTGGAGCTTCGGGGTTTCGGCAGCCTGCAGAGCAAGTCGTACCCGGGTTATCGGGGCCGGAACCCACGCACAGGTGAGGAGGTCGAGGTGGCGCCCAAGCGGCTTCCGGTGTTTCGTCCAGGCAAAGAACTGCGGGAGCTCGTCGACCTCCCGGAGAAGGCCCGATGATCGCGGCGCTGCTCCTCGGTCTGGCGGTCGCGGCGCCGAGCGCCATCTACGTCAACGGCGTGAAGGTCGACCGGCTGCCCGTGATCGAGATGAAGGGTTGTACCGTGAAGTTTGACGCCCAGGGCGCGGTCTGGATCGAGGCCCCCGGCTACAAGGTGCAGGTGGAGTCGCTGCCGACTGCGGCGGTGGCTCCGCTTCCGACCAGCGGCGCCCCGTTCGTGCCGTCAGCTGCGGCTCCGCCTGTGGAGGACACCTGGTGGCTGGTCACCGAAGACGACGGTTCTACGGGCCAGACCGTCCAGGTGGAGGTCAATGGCACCTTGGTACGCACGGTACGTTCGGGCGACACCCAGGTGCTTGTCGACTTGAGCGCGCATATTCGGCGCGGGAACAACGAGCTTCGATTCACCGCCGCGTCGGACGCGGCGATCGCCGGCGGAAATCTTACGATCTACGTCGGCAACGGCAGCGCGGGTCAGGACGGGGTGGTGCGGCTGGAGAGCCCGCCTGTCCGCTATCAGCGCAGCGCCTCAGCCGGCCTCATCAGCGGGCAGCGTGTGCTGACCCTCAACATTCCTTGAGCGCGCCCCGGCAACGGTGCCGGGAGTTGCGCGTGAACCGGAGCCAGCTTGAGCACGGCGCACCCGACCAGTCCTGACGGAAAACGTACCTACGTCCTCGATACCAACGTCCTGATCTACGATCCGAACGCCATCCACGTGTTCCACGAGCACGATCTCGTGCTGCCGATCGTGGTGATCGAAGAGATAGACCGGTTCAAACGTGAGCTCACCGAGCGCGGGCGGGCGGCTCGTGCGGTCTCGCGGGCGCTCGACGCGTTGCGGGCGAACGGCAGCCTCGCGGCCGGTGTGCCGGTCTCCGGCGGTGGTCGTCTCCGGGTGGAGCTCGGCGATCCATCGGATAATCGGGCGCTTTTCGCGGGTGCTTCCGACAGCGCCGACAACGTCATCTTGCGGATGGTCAAGCGGATCAACGCGGACCGCGGCAACGGACCCGTGGTGTTCGTGACGCGTGACGTCAACATGCGCCTGAAGGCCGACGCGCTGGGCGTGCTGGTAGAGGACTACGAGCACGCCCACGTAGAGATTGACGAGGACTATACCGGCATCGTGGAGCGTGAGGTCGCTCCCGAGGTCGTCACCGAGGTCTACGCGCGCGGCGGCCTGGCCGACGAAGGTGAGGGGCTCTGCCCGCACCAGTTCGTGGTCTTGCGGAACCGGGAGCAGCCCACCCAGACCGCGATGACCCGGTTCATCGCCACCCAGAGCCGGCTTCAGCTCGTGGGCCGGCACAAAGAGGGGGCATGGGGCGTCTTCCCGCGTAACCGGGAGCAGCTTTTTGCCCTCGACCTCCTGCTCGATGACAGCCTGCCCCTGGTCACCATCGACGGGATGGCAGGCACAGGCAAGACGCTACTGGCGATCGCCGCGGGCCTCCGAAAGGTAACGGACGACAAGGCTTTTCGTCGGTTGGTGGTGGCCCGGCCGGTGTTCCCCCTGGGGAAGGACATCGGCTTCTTACCCGGCACCGCCGAAGAGAAGCTCAACCCGTGGATGAAGCCGATCTTTGACGCATTGGAGCTCCTCATCACCGCGCAGGGACACGAGAAGGAGCGTCATCGAGGCGGGCCGCCCTACAAGTACCTGCTGGACCAGGGCCTCATCGAAATCGAGCCGCTCACCTACATCCGTGGCCGATCCTTGCCCAAACAGTTCGTGGTGGTGGACGAGGCCCAGAACCTCACGCCCCACGAGGCCAAGACCATCGTCACCCGCGCGGGAGACGGCACCAAGGTGGTGTTCACGGGCGATCGCCAGCAGATCGACAACCCCTACGTAGATGCCACCTCCAACGGTCTCTCTTACGTAGCCGAGCGTATGCGCACATCGGTGATGGCCGGTCACATCACGTTGCGGAAGGGCGAACGGAGCGCGCTCGCCGAGACCGCGGCCGAGAGGCTCTGAGGCGGGTGGCCGAGGAGAAGCTGCCTCCGGTCCTGATCCATGACGAGGTGGACTCCACCCAGTCGGTGGCGCGTGGCCTGGCCGAAGCGGGCGCCGAAGCCGGCACGGTGGTGTTGGCACGAACCCAGACGGCGGGACGGGGCACACGGGGCCGAAGCTGGTGGTCTCCACGCGGAAACCTTTATGCGACCGTGATCCTTCGCCCTGAGGGCCCCGCGTCGCTCGCGCCGCTCCTGGGACTGGGGGTGGCTGCGTGCCTCGCTGAACGCCTGGGCGTATGGGTGAAATGGCCCAACGATCTCGTAGATTCCGAGGGTCGTAAGCTGGGTGGCCTCCTCTCCGAGATGGAGACCCGCGGCGCCGAGCTCCGCTACGTGCTCATCGGGCTCGGCCTCAACGTCAGCACCGACACCTTTCCGGCGGAGCTGCCGATGGCTACCAGCGTGAGCCGCGTCTGGGGGCGAACGGTCACGGCGGAAGAGCTCCACGACGTGGTGATCACGAGCTTACGCGGTGGAGATCGGGCGGATCGGCTCGGAATCTGGCGTGAGCGCGCGCACACGCTCGGGCGCCGGGTCACGGTTGGCGGCGTCACGGGGGTCGCGTCGGCCTTGAGGGACGATGGCGGTCTGGTGATCGACGGGGTGGTGGTGTACTCGGGCGAGGTGCTCGCGGCGCCGGTCCCTTCCGAGCCGGCTACGGGGGACGCTCGATGAGGCACCTGATCGCCGGGGCGTTGGCGGGCGCGTTGGCGGTGGGCACGCAGTTATCAGCGCCGAGCTCCGCCTTCATCGCCTATTTCTACGGGGCCGCCGCTGGAGCGCTCGTCCTGTGGGTGCTCATGTCGATCGGGCGCCTCCTGTGGCGGCGTCGCCGCGACGCTCTCCCGCACTGGGTCGAGCTCGCCGTGGCCCTGACGCTCGTGATCGCGGTGGGGGCGCACCAACGTTTTGCGCCTCCCGCCCCGATGGTCATCTTGCTCGTCGTCGATTGTATGCGCGCCGACCTGCTCAACGGCGACACTGCCCCTCAGCTCACGAAGCTCGCCGCAACGAGCTGGACCTTTCGCGAGGCCCGGGCGCATTCGTCTTGGACCCGCAGCTCGATGCCGTCGCTGCTGTCGAGCCGCCTCCCGGCGGAACACGGCCTCTACCGCACGACCCCACCCGATAAGATCCGGCCGGAGATCGTGATGATCTCCCAGGTTTTCGACGAAGCGGGCTGGGCGACGGCAGGGTTTGCCGAGCAGGCGCAGCTCGAGCGCGTGTTCGGATACGGGCGCGGTTTCCAGCTCTACGACCCCCACGTTGGCGACGCCCGCGCGCTGCACCGCGTCGCGGGGTTGTGGAACCGATTCTTTCGCGGGGGGCCGCGGTTCCTCTACCTTCACTACATGGACATTCACGGGCCCTACACCCCCGAAAAGCGTTGGCTCGCGAAGGGTCTCCCCCAAAGCCGAATCCCTCTCCGTCCGGGCTCCAAATGGCGCGACGCGATCCGTGACATCCGCCACGGGCGTCTCGCGGTCAGCGCGGGGGACTGGGCCTTTCTCCGGGGGCAGTATGACGCCGAGATGCGCGAGCTCGACGCCGAGCTCGGGAAACAGCTGCGAGCCTGGGAGCGGGACGGCACGCTGGACGAGGCCTGGCTGGTCCTGACCGCCGACCATGGTGAAGCGTTCGGCGAGCACGGCGCGATCGAACACGTCAGCACGCCCTGGGACGTGCTCTTGCGGGTGCCGCTGCTCATCCGGCCTCCCGGTGGCACGGAAGGCCTCGTCATCGACGACCCGGTGATGCTGACGGATGTGATGCCGACGCTGTTCGCCGCCGCGGGCCTCAACCTCCCGCCCGAGGCCTACGGCCGGGACCTCCAGCCCCTCGTGCGTGGCGAAAAGATAAAGGATCTACCCGGATTCGCCGAGGAACGAGCGAGCAAGGTCCAACGGGTGGCCGTGTGGTGGCACGGCTGGAAGCTCCTCCTGGAGCTCCCCGGGCCCGATGCCACGCCGGAGCATATCAAGCGTGCAACGCCGGTCCTCGCCGAGCCGCATCTCTACCATGTGCTTCAGGATCCGCACGAGCTGACGAACCTCGCCCCGACCATGCCGGAGAAGGTGGCCGAGCTGGAGGGGCTGATGGTCGCGTATGAGCGCGCCGTTCGCGAAAAGCGCAGGGTGCAGGACGTGGACTGGGAGGCGGCCGCGCGGTCGGGTGAACGATGGGCGCCAAGCGCGCCGACCGCGACAGCCGCTGCGGACGTGTCCGCGGAGACGATGCGGGCACTAGAGGAGCTCGGCTACGTGGATGGCGCCGAGGTGGAGTAGGGCGGGAGCTTCTCTGCGATCCAGAGGCGTACGCGATGAAGATGGGTGCTTCGAGGCCCGATCTGGAGCGGCCAGTCGTGCTCCTCTCGCGCGAGCACCCGCGTCCGAATCGGATGCCCGAAAAAGCTGCCTCCCTCCAGCGCCGCGTCGAGGGTGGGCTCACCGAAACGCCGCTCCGCCGGAGTGATCGTGTCCTGGAAGCTGAACGCGCAGCTCACCACCAGCGTGCCGCCCGGGCGCAGCAGGCCCGCCGCCTGGGCGAGGATCACGCCGGGGTCGGCGCAAGAGTCGAGCACGTTGGCGAGCACCACCGCGTCGAAACTCCCGCCGACAAACGGCGGATCCGCCGCGTCCGCGCACACCTTTCGGCCCGGATGATCACGAAGGAGCCCGAGGTTGCCGTCCAGCGCCGTCACGTCGACGCGCCCCAGGCTGCCCCGGCCCGCGCCCAACTCAAGCACCTCGCCCGTCAGGCCCGCGCCCAGCTCTCGGAGCCGCGATTGCAGGGGCCCTTCGGTTGACCGAAGGTAGACCTCCCGGAGTTGGCGGTTTCTCCGCCAGGCGCCCCCTTCGGCTTCGGCGAGCACCGCGGCGACCGGCTCGGGCAGGTCCTGCCGCGCCAGCGCCTCAGTCGCTTCGCTCCGCATCCAGCCGGCCAGATCCCGTAGGACCAGGGGAATACCGTCGAGCACCGGGTACACCGCGCCGCAGCCGCAGCGGAGGAGCGGCCCGTCCGGCACCAGGTACGCGACCGTCACCTCGCCGGCGACGAGGCGTCGGCAGCGTACACAGACAAGGCCCTTCAACCGCCGACGATCACGTTGGAGCTGCCCGTGATCAACGCGCCCACCCCGCCGCAGTGCACCGTGAGGTCGAACAGTCGGTGGGCGGCGATGTTGTTGATGTACACGGTGCCGGATCCCATCGCCGCGACCCACATGTTGGGCCCACAACACGCGGCGTGGATGCCGGGATCGCCGATGCGCAGGGCGCTGAGCCCATTGACGTTGACGTTGGGGCTGCCCATCATCGCCGGGCCGGTACAGGGGTGCGGGCAGGCGGGGCAGCCGTGGGCATCGGCGGGCACAAAGGCCAGGTCAGTCACGCGGCCCTGGTTCGGCATGGTTCACCTCGGCGCCCTCATGCTAACACATCCGTGCGGCGCCCTGTAGAGCGCGCCGACACCAGCCGGAACTTCATACGCCGCCGCTTTCCCGCCGTGCATTTGGGGGGTGAGATCGGCTATCATGGCGCCCCTGTTGGAGTGACGATGAGCGGGAGTTTCGCGCGGGTGCTGTTGCTGGGCTTGGTGGCGTGCGGCAGGGATGAGGCCACGCCGCCCAACAAGCTGGTCGAACGCCCCTATTCGGACTGCGACCCGATCTCTTACGGCTACTGCTCCGTACCCTTTCCATCCTCGTTCTACCTCCGGGACGACCCGAGCACGGCGACCGGAGTTCGTGTGCACCTCGGGCCGACCACGCTGCCCTACACCGACCAGGACGCCCTCGCTTACCAGCCCGATCCGGCCTTGTGGAACGCCCGGGATGGCTTCTCTCCGCTGTCGCCGCTCCTCGTCGAATTCCCCAACCTCGCGCTCACCGGGTTGCCTGACCACGGCCACATCGGGGACTCGCTCCTGCCCGATGCGCCGATCGTGATCCTCGACGCCGACACCGGCGAGGTGATGCCCCACTTCGCCGAGTTCGACGAGACCGGCGTGCCAAGCCCGGGGAAGTTCCTGCTCATCTACCCGGCTACGCCACTTCGTTACGGTCACCGTTACGTGGTCGCCATCCGCAACCTGGTGGACGCTGGGGGCCAGGCGATCGCCCCCTCCGCGGGCTACCTGAGCTTACGGGACGGAACTCCCACCGACAACTGGGATATCGAAGGTCGGCGGCAGCTTTACGAGGAGATCTACGGCGTGCTGGAGGGCTATGGTTGGGCTCGGGCCGAGACACAGCTCGCGTGGGACTTCACCGTGTCGAGCGTCGACGCGGTGGCGGGTCGCGCGGTGGCGATCCGCGAGGACCTGCTCGCGACGATCGGCGAAGATGGCCCGTCCTACACCATCACCGAGATCAACGACGGCGACGCGGGTACCGGGTTCAACGAACACATCTTCCGGCGTATCCTCGGCACGATGACCGTCCCGCTGTACACCGAGTTTGACGGTCCGGGCACGTTGCTGACGCGCGACGGGGACGGAATGCCCTACGCAAACGGCGAAACGACGGTGCCTTTCACCATCCTCGTGCCGCACACGGCGGTGACCGATCCGCGCGCCCTGCCGTTGCTCCAATACGGCCACGGCTTGTTGGGCAGCCAGGACGAGGTCGAGGGCAGCTATCTCGGGGAAATGGCCAACCGTTATGGCTTCGTCGTGTTCGCGGTGGACTGGACGGGAATGAAGGGCGAGGACTCCGACGCGATCACGCTGATGCTCCTCGAAGACCTCGGGAGCTTCGGCTTCATCCCGGAGCGGATGCAGCAGGGATTTGCCGAGTTCCAGGCGGCCGCGCGCATGATGACCGGCAACATGTCCAAAGACGCCGCGCTTGCCTTCGCCGACCCCGTGAGCGGCGAGGCCGTTCCGGTGGTCGACCCGGAGACCTTGTACTACTACGGGAATTCGCAAGGCGGCATCTACGGCGGCACGTACATGGCCTTGTCCAAGGACATCCAGCGCGGGGTGCTCGGCGTTCCGGGAATGCCCTACGCCCTACTGTTGCCCCGTTCGGCGGATTTTGAGCCCTTCTTCTGGATCTTCCAGTCAGTTTACGACGATCAGCGGGACATCATGTTCTTGATCGCGGCGATGCAGATGTTGTGGGACGAGGCGGATCCCGCTGGTTTTGGCCGGCTGATGAACGAGGAGCCGCTCGCCGACACGCCGGCGAAGGACATCCTGATCCAGGACGCGATCGGCGACGCACAGGTCACCACGCTGGGCGCGCACATCATGGCGCGGGCTTATGGCGCACACCTGATCGAGACGCCGGTCAATGAGGTCTGGGGCCTGGAAGTAGCGCCGTCGGGCAGCACGGGCTCCGCCCTCACCGAGTTCGAGTTCGGGGCGCCCGAGGTGCCCTTCACCAACCTGCCCCCTGACGCCGACTTCGACACTCACGAGGACACCCGCCGAAATCTCCCGGCCCAGGACCAACTCTGGGGCTTCCTCACGACCGGCGAGGTCCACCACTACTGCGACGGAGCTTGCGACCCGGAATGAGCACTGCCCAACGATGGCGGGTGGTCCACGAAGACGACCCCCTCCCTACGGTCTCCAACGACGGCATCGAGCCGGGTGTGCCCCGGGTCGTGTGGTTCTTACATGGTCGGCGAGACGACGGCATCCCGCTGTGCCAGGTCGAGCTGTGTTGGTACGACGAGCTCGCCCTACGTTGGGTCTGCCCCGGCACCCGACGGGCGTTCACCGACGATGGCCTGATCGAGCAGTTCACCTACGGGTCACGGGTCGCGCTGCGCCTGACCGACGTCCGCGGGGAGTGGACGCTGAATTACCGGCGATTGCCGGTCTGAAGCGGGCCTGCGTTTCACCCGCACCCGGCGCCGAACGGCAGCCGTTGATCTCGCCGCGTGCTGGGCGCCCAAGGGTCCCCTTCGCGCTCGGCCGCCTCAGCCTCCGGGGCCCGCCTCCCTCCGGTCGGCGTACCCCTCCGGGGCGGCCTCGGTCCTCGCGCCTCGCCTTCGGCTCGGCGCTCGGGACCGGCTGACGCCGCGCTCCGGTCGCCCGGGCGCGCCCGATCACGCTTCGGCCTCGGAGCGTGCTAACGACCGCGACAACGTCCCGTGCCGAAGCTGCCGCGTGCGCCAGAGCACCCACATCGCGGGGAGCACGAGCGCGGTCATGAAGGTGAGCGTCAGGAGCCCGCCGAACATGGGGCCGGCCATACGCCGGGCCATGTCCGAGCCGACCCCCTGACTGAAGAGGACGGGCAGGAGCCCGAAGAGGTTCATCGAGATGGCGAGCACCATGCCGCGCATACGGCCGGCTGCGCTCTCCGCGGCCACCTCGGCGAGGCGCGCCGGTGTGAGGACCTCCCCGGCGTCCAAGGCACGTTTCACCCCGAGGTCCAGGTAGACCGCGAGCACCATACCCACCTCGGCGCCTACGCCGATGAGCGCGATCATGGCGACCCAGGACGCGATTGAGAGGTCGTAACCCGCGACAGCGAGGAACCAGATGCTGCCGAGCACCGAGAACGGGAGCGTAGCCAGCACGATGCTGGTCTCCCCGATCGTCCGAAAAGAGAGGTACACGAGCAGGAACACCAACATCACCGTGATGGGCGCCATGACCGCGAGCCGCTCCTGGGCGCGCTCGAGGAACTCGTACTGGCCGGTCCACTGGATACGGAGCGAAGGGTCCAGGTTGAGCCGCTCCACCACACCACGCGCCTCGTCCACATAGCCGCCGAGGTCCCGCCGGCCCGGGTCGACGTAGATGTATCCGGCGAGTTTTCCGCCTTCGTCTATGAGCATCGCCGGTCCGGGTGCACGCTTGACGTCCGCGAGCGCGCCGAGGGGCACCACGCCGAGGGCGGTCGCCACGGGGAGGCTGCGGATGCCGTCCTCGTCGGCGCGAAAGTCGCGGCCGAAGCGTACGATCAGCGAGTAGCGCTCCCGGCCTTCGAACACGCGCCCGACGGGCATGCCGCCGAGGCCCATCTCGACCACGTCGAGCACATCGTCGGTCGAGGCGCCGTAACGGAGCAGGTCGTCGCGGCGGGGCACCACCTCGACAAACACGGCGGCGAGCTGGCGTTCGGCGTAGACGCTCCGGGTGCCTTCCACGTCGCGCAGGGCCGCCTCGATACGCTCGCTCGCCTCGGCGATGGCGTGGAGATCGTCGCCCAGCACCTTCACGCCGACGGGCGTACGGATGCCGGTCGTCAGCATGTCGACGCGCGCCTTGATCGGCATGGTGAAAGCGTTCTGGACGCCGGGGTAGTCCATACCCGCCTCCATCTCGGCGACGAGGTCGTCGATGGTGACGCCGGGCCGCCACGCTTCGCGTGGCTTCAGGGTGATGATCGTCTCGAACATCGAGAGCGGCGCCGGGTCGGTGGCGGTCTCCGCGCGGCCCGCCTTCCCGATGACGCGCGCCACCTCGGGGATGCTCGCGAGGAACGTGTCCTGGGCTTGAAGCAGGGTGCGGGCCTGCTCCGCCGAGATGCCGGGCACCGTGATCGGCATGTACAAGAGTGATCCCTCGTACAGCGGGGGCATGAACTCGCGGCCGAGGCTGCGGTAGACCGGCACCGTCGCGGCGGTGGCGACCGCGGCGACCAACACGAAGGGCCAGGGGTGCCGCGTCGCGAGGCCGACCAACGGGCGGTACAGCGCCCGAAGCGCCCGGTTCACAGGATTTGCGGCTTCACGCGGGATTTTTCCGCGGAGCAGGGTGACGGCGAGCGCAGGGGCCAGCGTGAGGGTGAAGAGCGCTGCGGCGAGCATTGCGAAGGTCTTCGTCCACGCCAGCGGCGTGAAGAGGCGGCCTTCCTGGGCTTCCAATACGAAGATCGGCAAGAAGCTGACGGCGATGAGGAGGAGCGAGGAGACCAGCGGGCCGCCAAGCTCGCGGGAGGCGGCGAGCACCACCTCGGTCCGGTCCTCATCGGGCTTCTCCTCGATGCGGCGGGCAGCGTTCTCCACCAACAACACCACGGCGTCGACCATGTCGCCGATGGCGATGATGATGCCCGCGAGGGACATGATGTTGATGGTCAGCCCCATGAAGTACATCGGGATGAAACCGACGGCGATCGCGCACGGGAGCACGAGGAGCGGCACGAGCACCGAGCGTCCGTGCAACAGGAAGAAGCCGAGGAGGAGGGCGATGATCAGCCCCTCCTCGACGATGGACTCGAACAGGGTCTCGACCGAGCCGCGGATGAGCTCGGACCGGTCGTAGACGGGTACGATCTCGACACCGTCGGGGAGCGGCGTCTCGGCGAGCCGCGCTTTGACCGCGTCGATGACGGCGAGCGCGTTGGCGCCCTGCCGCGCGACCACGAGCCCGCCTACGGATTCACCGGTGCCGTCGAGATCGGCGATACCACGCCGGATGTCCGGGCCGATCTCCACGCTGGCGACGCTGGACAGCGGGATGGGCGTGCCGTCGGGCCCGATGCCGACGGAGGCTCGGTCGAGGTCGGAGAGCTCGTCGACGAGGCCCCGGCCCTGAACGTAGAGCTCGCGCCCCGCCTCTTCAATCACCCGGCCGCCGACATCCCGGTTGTTGCGCGCGAGGGCGCTGGTGACGTCGGCGACCGTGACACCCGCGGCCCGCATCCGCTCGGGGTCGAGCACGGCCTGGACCTGCTTCTCGAAGCCCCCTACGGTGGCGACCTCGGCGACGCCGTCTACGCCTTCGAGCACGAAACGGAGGGTCCAGTCCTGGAGGGACCGGAGGTCGGCGATGGACAAGCGGCCGGTGCGGTCGACAAGGGCGTACTGGTAGACCCAGCCGACGGCGGAGGCGTCTGGGCCAAGGGAGAGCTCAACGTCGGGAGGGAGACGTGTCTCGAGCACCGCGAGCCGTTCGCTCACCCGCGTGCGCGCCCAGTACGGGTCGATCCCCTCCTGAAGCAACACGTAGGTGAACGACATCCCGAACATGGTGAAGCCGCGCACCGCGTGTACCCCGGGCAGCGCTTGGAGCCCGGTCACCAACGGGTAGGTGACCTGGTCCTCCACCAGCTGGGGCGACCGGCCCATCCAGTCGGCGTACACGATGACCTGGGGATCGGAGAGATCGGGGATGGCGTCGAGCGGGCTCTTGAGCGCCGCGATGACGCCCAGCGCGGTCGCCAGGAGCGAGGCGAAGAAGACGAAGAACCGGTTGCGTCCGCTCCAGTCGATCAACCGGGCGAGCATTCAGCCCCCATGGCCGGCGTGCCCGCCACCGCCGCCATGCATCTGCGTCTCGGAGTCGAAGAGGAAGGTGCCCGCGGCGACGACGTGCTCGCCCGCGTCGAGGCCACCCAGGATCTGCACCTCGTCGGAGGTGCGGACGCCCAGCGTCACCGACCGGGGGGTGTAGGTGTCGCCTCCCGCGACGAACACAAGCTGGCGGGCACCGGTGTCGACGACCGCGCCTCGCGGCACCCAGATCCCCGCGCTCTCGGGTCCGTGCCAGGTCGCGATAAGCGGACGACCAACCGCGATGTTTCCCCTCGGTAGGAGCCGGGCGCTCCGCCCCGCGGGCCCCGCGGTAGGGAGCACCTCGGACACCGTAGCTGCCCAGGTTTCGGCGCCGTCCGTGAGGGTGACGGGCGTGCCCGTCGCCGGTGGGTGGGCGGTGACCATCTCGACGACCCTCGCGTCGCCCGGCGCGATCTCGGCGATGACACCACCGGGGCCGAGCCAGCCACCCACGCGTGCGGGCCGCGACACCACCACCCCCGAGACGGGCGCACGGACGGTCCACGTCTCGGGGACGGTCTGGCCGGCCGCGTCGATGTCGGCAGCGGGCACGCCGAGCGCGAGCAATCGGTTGCGCGAGGCGCTTGCCCAGGGCTCGCCGAGGGGGCGCGCAACATAGAGCTCTTCGAACGCCGCGCTCACCTCGGGGAGCCACAGCCGCGCGAGCACCTGGCCGGCACGAACCCCCTCTCCGATCCGTGGGACCCGGTCCTCGCGGAGCAAGCCCCCGGCGGAGACGGTGACGCGGCGGGTGCCCGCGGGATCAAACGTCGCGGTTGCCGGCGCGCGGTAGAGCGGCGCGGTGGTCCCCGCACGAGCGGCTACCGTACGTACACCGATCGCGGCGGCGACCTCCGGGCGGGTGGTCACCGGCGAGGGTGCGGCAGCGGCCAGGGCGGTGCCGTGGCCGGCGTGCGGGTCGGCAGGAGCCTCGCTGGCGCCGGGCGTCGTGTGGCCCGCGTGCGCATCGGCTTGAGTCGGAACGCCCGCGTCGCCCCGATCGCACGCGGCCAGAGCCACCAGGCCCGCTATGGGAATCATCTTCATCGAACCTCCACACGCGCACGCTCGGCCGCGCGTAGGGCCTCGTCCCGTTCGGCGACCACGAGGTCGCGCTGGGCGGCCAGGAGCCCCTCCCAAGCGCCCAGGGCCTCGTCCAGGGTCGTCTGGGCTGCGGCATACTGGGCGAGCGCAGCTCTCCACGCCGCCTCGGCTCTCGGTACGGCAACTTCGCGAAGCATCTTTCCCCGCGCCGCCGCCGCGGTCTCGGCGGCTCGGGCCGCGTCTGTCGCCGCGGCGAGCTCCCGGTCCACCCCATCGGCGCGCCGCGCGGCCGCCGCGGCGCGCGCCGTCGCGGCGTCGCGGGCCCGGGTGTTGGCGCCCCAGACCGGCACCTCCGTACCCACCATCACATTGACGCCCTGGACCATGCCGTCCGGCATGATGCCGACGCTGACTCGCAGGGCGAGATCCGGGGCAAGGCGCGCCTGCGCCACCCGGAGATCGGCCTCTGCGGCTGTACATTCTGCGTCGGCGAGCCCGATCTCTGGGGGCACGCCCGCTGAGGCCGCTCTGAGGTAGGCGTCGGGTTGCGCGCGCACCCTCGCGGCCGCTTCTGCGCCGACGAACCTGCCGAGCACCGCCACCTCGCCCGCGAGGCGCGCGTCGAGGGCCGCCACTTCGGCCTTCAGCCGCGCGACCTCGGCCTCGACGCGGAGCAGGTCGGGGAAGGTCGATCCCGCCGCGGTGCCCCCGCCCATCGCCCCCCCGCCCATTCCGCCGCTGTCCATCGCGCCACCCGTCATCGCGCCGCTGTCCATTCCGCCGCCGTCCATCCCGCGCATGCCGCCGGTCGGGGCCTGCATCTTGCCGCCGCCCCCGCCCATGCCGGGCATCCCCATGGCGCCCCCGGTCCGCCCGGCTTGTACCGTCGGCGGCGCGGTCGACAGCTCGCTCTCGAAGGACCCACCCATCGATTCCCCGCCGCCCATCGCGCCCATTCCGGGCCGCGCTGCGCCGGAGGCCCAGCGGCGAACACCGGCCTGCCACAAGGCCTCGGCAGCCCGGATCTGAGCGGTGAGCACCTCCTGTTCCGCGTCGAGGGCCCGCAGCCGCGCGGCCGCCTGCGCGAGCCGGAGCTGAAGGTCCGCCTCGATGCGCGCGCGGTCGGCCTCGGCGCGGGTCACGGCGACCCGCGCCAGATCCGCCGCCGCGCGCGCCTCGCCCCATCCCCTGAGCATCTGCTCCGCGCCCACCATGAACATCGTGGGATCGGGGTCGCCCGCCATCGCCCCGAGCGAGTCGGCGCCGACCATAGCCATCGGGTTCATCGGGCGGCCGGCGGCGGCGGCCTCTTCGGCGGCGGCTCGCGCGTCGAGCTCGGTGGCCGCCGCTTCCGGATCACGCTCGAGCGCGAGGCGGACGAGACCGTCGAGGTCCGCGGGAACCTCGGCGATGACCGACCTGACGAGGAGGATCCACCACATGATGCCGGGTCATGCAAGACATATGCCAGGACTGGGCGGTCAAAGAGCGGCTGATTTCGTGTGCTATGGGGTTGCGTGTGTGAGACGACCCTCCCCCCTAGGGTGCAAGGACACAGCGACGCCCACGGTCTCACTGTGACAACGCTGGTTACCCACGCGTGACCCTCCGACGAACGCTCGCGAGCTCCCGGTCAAGCAGCGCGACACCGCCGCCCGACGGGGCCGTGCCCGCAGCGACCCTGCGGACCGTGAGATGTGGAGGGTCGGACTTCGAGACCGAGGGTCGAAAGCCGAGAATCGGCTGCCGTGTCTCGAGATCTCAAGCAACGGGGCTCGAGCGTCGAGACCTGATAGTCGGCGGATCAGGACGACGATCCGGCCATCGCGACGGCGACGAAGCTTCGCGACCCCGTTTAGCGCCGAAGCGTGTAGGTGCACCCGCCATCGCAAGAGCCCGACACGCTGTCCGCGTCTTCGATCGTCCCGATACAGCCGGACACGCCGCTGTCATCGAAGGTGATCGTGTCGCCCGCGATCGTACCCCCGCTGGGCATTCCCATGGTCATGCCGCCGTCCGCCCGGTAGTCGATGCTGAGCGAACAGCCGCTGACCACGATGTCACAAGGCGTGCGCATCTGCGGGCACTCGCCGTTCCACGACCAGTCGTCGCCCGAGTTCAGCGCCGCGCAATCGGCGTCGGCGTCGCCGTCGGCGTCAGCGTCGGTATCGGCGTCGGCGTCGGCGTCGGCGTCGGCATCGGTATCGGTGTCGGTATCGGTGTCGGTATCGGTGTCGGTATCGGTGTCGGTTTCGGCGTCTTTCTCCTCGTTGTCGGCGTCTTCTTCGTCGTTGTCGGCGTCCGTGTTGCCGACGCACGCGAAGAGGAAGAGCAGCACGGTGAGGCGATACATTGTTGCTCCAGTGAGCGCTCCTTTTAGATCGGCCCGCGCCTGCCCGAAAGTGTGGCCCGCGCGGACACAGGTGTTCCGACCGCTCAGGGCGCCGTGAAGTGTGTGCTCGTGTGGCCGCGGTTGCCGTCGGGTGTGACATCGAAGGTCACAGATCGAGGGGGGCCGGTCGACCAACCGGTTGAAATCCCATACCCTGCGGGGCGGCACGGTTCTTGCGCGTGCCGGGACCTGGAGGTGGTGGTGGTTTCGGGGCAGCCGGTGGTGGGTCGAGGTGGAACCGGACGGCGCCCCGCACGTGGAGCGCGCTGATGGCCTCGTTACGTCGCCGGATCTACGGGGCCGCGGGTTGCCTCATCGCGCTCCAGGTCGTGGGGACCGGGCTTGGTTTTGCGAGCTGGCTGCAGGTTCAGCAGGCCATCACGACCCAGCAGGACATCGCTGCGGCGCAGGAGAGCGTGCTCGGGCTCGCGCGCGCCAGCCGCGAGGTGTACGTACACCAGGCCCACACCCTCATCGAGCGCGGCGCGGGTCACCTCGACCACCTCACCGAGGTGACGGCAGACGTAAATGCCCGGTTGGCCGCCGCTGAGCGCGCGGTAGGACCGGGCGTCCGCCTGGGCTCGGTCCGCGAGGCGTTGGCCGAGTCGAACTTGTGGTTCGCGACCCAGGTGGTGCCGCCGGCGCGGGCCGGCATGCTCGACGAGGCGTCGGCGCTGCGCCTGCACGCCGAGGCGGAGGGGCAGGCGGCGGCGCTCGACCGGCGCCTTGGTGAGGTGCTCACGGCGTTGGACGCGGCGCAGACCCGGGAACGTGAGGCCGTCGCCGCCGCGACGTCGCGGGCGTGGGTGTCGGTCGCGGTTCTCACCCTCGCCGGGGCCGCGCTTGGGCTGCTGGTCGCGCAGAGGCTCGCGCGCGGCGTGCTCGAGCCGATCGGCGCGCTCCAGGGCGCGGCGGCGGCGTTCGGGAGCGGCAAGCCGGCGGTGGCGCCGGAGCGCGGCGATGACGAGCTGACCGAGCTCGGGCGCGCGTTCAACCGGATGGTCGACCAGGTCCAGGCTGCCGAACGTCGTCGGCTTCAGGTCGAACGGCTCGCCGCGCTGGGTGAGATGAGCGGCGCGGTCGCGCACGAGCTCCTCAATCCGCTCACCGTCGTGCTCGGGGAGCCGGCGATGCGCCGACCCGAGCTCGCGGAGGCCCGCGCGGAGGCGGAGCACGCGCGCCGCATCGTGCAGGGGCTGCTCGGTTTCGCCCGTCCGGGCGAGGAGCCCCCACAAGAAGTTGACCTTGTACAAGCGGCCTCCCTGGCGGTGGAGCGCGTGACGTCCGCGGCCGAGCTCAAGGACGTCGACCTACGCCTCCTCGTGTCGGCGCGGGCCAAGCTCTACGCCTCCCCCTCCGGCATCCGGCAGGTGCTCGACAACCTGCTCAGGAACGCGGTTGAGGCCTCGCTGCCCGGCAGCTGCGTGGAGGTGGAGGTGCAAGCCGGGCCGACGATCGAGGTGCGCGACCGGGGTGCTGGCATTCCTCCGGCGGTTCGTCCTCGGCTCTACGAGCCTTTCGTCACGGGCCGCCCGGAGGGGACCGGGCTCGGGCTCGCGATCTGCCAGCGGATCGTCCGCGCGCAGGGGGGCGCTCTCTCTCACCTTGACCGGCCGGATGGCGGGACGATCGCCCGCTGGACCCTCACCGGAGCCGCCCATGCCTGAGCGTCTCCTCCTCGTCGAAGACAGGGACAACCTACGAAAGCTCCTCGTACGTGCGCTCGCGGCGCGCTTCGAGGTGGTGGATGTCGCGGACGGGAGCGCCGCGCTCGAGCGGCTCCGCACCGGGCGGTACTCCGTCGTCGTCACCGACGTACGCCTCCCCGGCGCCGACGGACACGTCATCCTCGCCGCGGCGCGCGGGATGGATCCGCCCCCGGAGGTGGTGCTGATGACGGCGTACGCCGAGCTGCCCGCCGCGGTGGAGGCCCTGCGCGCGGGCGCCTACGACTATGTCGCCAAGCCCTTCGAACCTGAAGATCTCCTGCGGATCGCGACGCGCGCGGCGGAGCGCCACGCGCTGCTCAGGCGTACTCGGGAGCTGGAGGAGATGGTCGCCGGCCGGGACGGCGCATTTGTCGGGCGGTCGGCGGCGGCCAACGAGGTCCGCCGCTGGATCGAGCGCGTGGGGCGGGTCCCCGCGCCCGTGCTGCTCGTGGGGGAGAGCGGAACCGGGAAGGAGGTCGCTGCGCGGGAGATCCACCGGGTGCACGGCAAGGGCGAGTTCATCGCGATCAACTGCGGCGCGATCCCGGAGAACCTGCTCGAAGCCGAGCTCTTCGGTGTCGCCCGGGGCGCCTACACCGGCGCCACTGCGGACCGGCCGGGACTCCTGGAGTCGGCGCGCGGCGGCACGCTGTTCCTCGACGAGATCGGCGACATGCCGCTCCCGCTCCAGGTCAAGCTGAACCGGGTGCTGGAGGACGGTGAGCTCCGCCGCGTGGGCGAGACCAACATGCGGAGCTTCAGCGCCCGGATCGTCGCCGCGACGCACCGTGACCTCGAAAAGATGGTCGCTGAGAGCCGATTTCGACAGGACCTCTACTTCCGCTTGAAGGTCGTGCAGGTGCCGCTTCCGCCGCTGAGGGACCGCCGCGAGGACGTGTCCCTGCTCGCGGCCCTGTTCCTCAAGATGGCCGGAGCGCGCTACGGCACCCCCGCACGCCGCCTCGCACCTGAGGCATTGGCGGCGCTCGAGGCCGGGCAGTGGCCGGGTAACGTGCGCGAGCTCCGGCACGCGCTCGAGCATGCGGCCGTGATCGCGGACGGCGAGGTCGTCGAGCTCCACCATCTGCCCGAGTCCGTGCGCACCGAGGTCCCCGAGGCGGCGGCCGGGAGCTACCGGGAGGCCTGCGAACGCGCGGCAGAGACGGCTGGGCGCGACTACCTGCGGCAATTGCTCCGCCGAACGGGCGGAAACGTCACCCACGCCGCCGCCGAAGCCGGCGTGGAGCGGGAGTCGATGCACCGCCTGCTCAAACGCCACGGCATCGATCCTTCGAGGTTCCGCGTCGCATGATTCTCCCCCTCCTTACGCTCGGAATTCGGCTCGTCTCCGAGCTCGATTTGGATATCGCCGCACACGGCGCCTTCGAACACTGCGCCGAGGCCCGGATGGTCTCTGCCCTAACGAAGCGCGCCGGCGCCGTCCGACGTTTACCCATGGAGGAACGGTGATCTTCCTTGTCCTGACGGTGTCGTTCGTGTTCGCCCACGGGGGCGAGGACCACAGCACCCCAGCCGCGGCTCGCACCGTCGACGCCGCCGACGCGGCGTCGGTGCTGGCGACGTCCAGCAAACTCGAGGCGGTGCTGCGTGTCCCCCACGTGCCTCCCGGGGTCTCGACGGAGGCGACGTTGCTCCTCGCTGATTTTGCGACGAGCGCGCCAATCGAGGGCGCCAGCGCCACCCTTACGCTGTCGGGGCCTGGCTCCCTTCAGGCGGAGTTGGGATCGGCGGGGCCGCCGGGCTTCTACCACGGTGCGCTGACGCTGCCGGCCGACGGGGAGTACGCCGGGGCGCTCGTCGTGAGCGTGCCGGCGGCTCTACAGGACCCGGGCACCGCCGGGGGGGGCGTTGCGGGGGGGCAGAGCCCCCCTGCCCCAAGAAGCACCGAACTCCTTGCGATATCGGGGCTCCACATCGCGCCGCCAATCGTGGACAGCGCCGAGACGGTCGGCGTCGGGACCGTGCTCGCCGGGCTCGGCGTCGTGGCGCTGCTTGTCGTCGTTGGTTCGGGGGGCGTGCTGCTCGGCTGGCTGCTCGGGCGCCGTCGGGCAGCCAGCGTCGCGGCGATCTTCGTGGTGCTCGGCGTTGCAGGCGCCGGCCGCCGGGTATCCGCGCACGGGGGCGAGGACCACGGCGAAGCCAGCGCGGCGCCCGTCGCTTCGGCCGGCGGTACGTTGACGCTCCGGCTGGACAGCCAGTTCCTCGTCGGCCTGCGCACGTCGGTGTTGCACCGGGGGGAGTTTCAGGAACAGGTGGCCGCCCTCGGGCGTTTTGTCGCGCGGCCGGGTGAGGCTGCGTCGCTCGGCGCGCCGGTCGATGGGGTGCTCGTCGCGCCACCGGGAGGCTTCCCGAGCCCCGGCCAGCGCGTCCGCGCGGGCGACACCCTCGCGCTCCTCAAGGAGCTGCCGGGTACCGCGGATCGGGTCGCGATCGCCGAGGAGCGCAGCGCTGCCGCGACACGGGTCGCCGAGGCGAAGGTGGCGCTCGCCCTGGCCGTTCGCGACCTCGCCGCCGTCGAGTCGCTCGGGGCGTCGCTCTCGGAGCGGGAACGCCTGGTCCGTCAAGGCGCGGTCGAGGTCGCGCGCGTGGCGCTCCGCGAAGCAGAGACGGCGCTGGCATCGGTGTCCGGCGGCGTGACTGTCCCCATCCGGGCGCCGGTGGCGGGGCGGCTCGGGCCGGTAGGGGCTCGCCCGGGCGATCAGGTGTCGGCGGGCGCGACCGTGTTCCGTATCGTCGAGGCCGCGGGCTTGTGGATGGAGGCGACCGTGCCCGAGCGTCACGCGCTGGGGCTGATTGCCGGCGCCCCGGCGACGGTGACCGCAACGGCGGCGCCCGGGCGGATCCTGTCCGCCGTGGTGCTCGACCCCGGCCAGGAGGCCGACCCCGCCACCGGGCTCGTGACGATCACGCTTGCGGTCGAGGCGGGCGAGCTCGGGCTGCGGCCGGGTATGGGCGCCACCGCGTGGGTGGGCCAAGGATCGGCGCGCGACGCGCTTTTTCTGCCGGCATCCGCAGTAGTGGAGAGCAACGGGGCCCGCCTCGCGTTCGTCAAGACCGGCCCCGAGAGCTTCGAGGCCCGGGAGCTTCAGGTCGGCGGGCGCGCCGGCGGCGGGTGGGAGCTGCTGGCGGGCGTGGTCGCGGGCGAACGGGTGGTGGTGGACGGGGGCTACGCGCTCCGTAGCCTCGCGGGGCGCTGACCGGTGTTCAATACCCTCATCCGTATTTCGCTTCAGAACCGGCTTTTTGTGCTGGTCATCGCCGCGGTCGTGCTCGCCTGGGGCGGGTGGACCGCCACGAAGCTGCCGGTCGACGTTTTTCCGGACCTCAACCGACCGACCGTCACGCTCCTGACCGAAGCCGGCGGGCTCTCGCCGGAGGAGGTCGAGCTCCTGGTGACCCGGCCGATCGAGACCGCGATGAACGGCGCCCCGGGGGTCGAGCGGGTCCGCTCCCAGTCCGCCGTCGGCCTATCGGTGGTCTGGGTCGAATTCGGCTGGGACGTGGACATCTACCGGGCCCGCCAACAGGTGGCGGAGCGTACGAGTCAGGTCGAGGAGCAGCTTCCCGAGGGCGTGGTGCCGGCGATGGGCCCGGTGAGCTCGATCATGGGCGAGATCCTGCTCATCGGGGTGGTCTCGCCCGAGAGCAGCGTGCCCGGGCCCGACCTCCGATCGCTGGCGGATTGGACGCTCCGACCGAGGCTCCTCTCGATCGGGGGGATCTCCCAGGTGATCGCGATCGGCGGCGGGGTGGAGCAGCTCCACGTCGAGGTTCACCCCGACCGGCTGGCCCAACGTGGGCTCACCTTAGGGGAGGTGCGCGAGGCCGCCGCCGAAGCGCAGGGGAGCACGACCGGCGGCTTCTTGGAGCAACAGAGCCAGGAGTACGTGGTACGGAACCTGGCGCGCACGGCGGATCCCGCGGCCATCGGCGACACGGTGGTCAAGTGGGTGGATGGCGCGGCGGTCACGCTGGCCGACGTTGCCGAGTTGCGTCGGGGGATCGGCACCCAACGGGGCGACGCGGGGGTCAATGGCAACCCCGCGGTGATCCTGTCGGTGCAGAAGCAGCCGGGGACCGACACCATCGGGCTCACCGAGGAGGTCGAGCACGCCCTTCAGGAGCTTCGGCGCGGGCTCCCGGCGGGGGTGGAGGTGGTGACGCTCTTCCGCCAGGCCGACTTCATCGAGGCCTCGGTGCAGAACGTCGAGGAGGCGCTCCGCGACGGCGCGGTCCTCGTCACCGTCATCCTCATCCTCTTCCTGCTCAACATCCGGACCACGGCCATCACGCTCACCGCCATCCCGCTCTCGATGGTCGTCGCGGCGCTCGCGCTCCAGGCTTTCGGCTTGACGATCAACACGATGACGCTCGGCGGTCTTGCGGTGGCGATCGGCGAGCTGGTGGACGACGCGATCGTGGACGTCGAGAACGTCTACCGTCGGCTCAGGGTCAACCGGGCGAGCCTGACGCCGCGGCCGGCCCTCCGGGTGATCCTCGACGCCAGCGTCGAGGTGCGGAGCTCCATCGTCTTCTCGACGATCCTCGTGATCCTCGTGTTCATCCCGCTGTTTGCCCTTTCAGGCATCGAGGGCCGGCTTTTTGCACCCCTCGGCATCGCGTACATCGCCTCGATCCTGGCCTCGATGGTGGTGTCGCTCACGGTGACGCCCGTCCTGGCCTCCTACCTGCTCCCGCAGATGACCCAGGCGAAAGCGCACGAAGATGGCTGGCTGGTACGGACGCTGAAGGCAGCGGATCGCCGCGTGCTCGTCTGGGCACTCCCGCGACCCAGGACGGTGATGGTCACCACCACGGTCGCGGTGCTCGCCGCGGCGGCCAGCTTGCCCTTCTTCGGGACGAGCTTCTTGCCTCCCTTCAACGAGGGTACGGCCACCGTCAACCTGCTGGCGACGCCGGGCACGAGCCTCAGCGAGTCGGACAAGCTGGGCACGCTGGCCGAACGCCTCATGCTCGAGATCCCGGAGGTGAAGAGCACGGGCCGTCGGACCGGGCGTGCGGAGATGGACGAACACGCCGAAGGTGTCCATTACACCGAGATCGACGTGGACTTCCATCCGGGCGGGCGACCGCGCGACGAGGTCCGGGCCGACATCCGATCCCGCCTCGCCCGGCTGCCTGGTGTGGTGGTCAACCTCGGCCAGCCGATCAGCCACCGCCTCGACCACCTGCTCTCGGGGGTGCGGGCGGAGATCGCGATCAAGATCTTCGGACCTGATCTGGCGACCCTTCGGACAGAGGCGGCGCGGGTCGCGGAGCGGCTCACGCCGATCACCGGGCTGGTCGATCTGCAGGTCGAGCGTCAGGTGCTCATCCCTCAGGTCCAGGTCCGGATCGACCGCGACGCCGCGCGACGGTTCGGCGTAGCCCCTGGGCATCTCGCGGAGGACCTGGAGACCGCGCTGGGTGGCGTCCGGGTGGCTCAGGTGCTCGATGGGGTGCGTAGCCTCGACCTGGTGACCCGATACGCGCCCGGCTGGCGTGAGGACATCGACCGTATCGGCATCGCGCCGGTGGCCCTGGAGGACGGACGCGCGGTCACGCTCGGCCAGCTCGCGGAGATCTCGGCCGGAACCGGCCCGAATCAGGTCGTGCACGAAGACGGTCAGCGGCGGATCGCTATCTCGGCGAACACCGCGGGGCGCGACGTCGGGAGCGTCGTCCAGGACATCCAGGCGGCGCTCGACGGGCTCGCGCTGCCGACCGGCTACTATTGGACCATCGGCGGGCAGTTCGAGAGCCAGCAGTCGGCGAGCCGGACCATCGCGCTCTTGTCGTTGATCTCGCTGACGGGGATGTACGCAGCGATCTTTGCGCACTTCCGAAGTCATGCCCTGACGCTGCAAGTGCTGCTCAACATCCCGCTCGCGCTCATCGGCTCGGTCGCCGCGATCGGGATCTCAGGCCAGCCGCTCTCAGTCGCTACCCTGGTCGGTTTCATCACCTTGTGCGGCATCGCGTCGCGCAACACCATCTTGATGATCTCGCACTACATCCACCTCGCCCGTTTTGAAGGGGAAGCTTTCGGCCCCGAGCTCGTGGTGCGTGGCTCGCTCGAGCGCCTGGTGCCGGTTGTGATGACGGCGTTGTGCGCCGGTATCGCCCTGATCCCGCTCGCGTTCGCGGCGGGCACCCCGGGAAAGGAGATCCTGACGCCGGTCGCCCAGGTCATCCTCGGGGGGCTGATCTCTTCGACCCTGCTCGACATGGTCGTCACGCCGACCGTATTCCTGCGCTACGGCGGCGAGGCCCTGCGGAGCTTCGTCGACGGCGCGGAGGGGGAGGATCCACTCGACCGTTGATCGCTCACGCCGCCCGATGCGGCACGTCCACTGACCCCTGTGTTCTGGAGACCCCGATGCGTTTGTTGCTCCCCCTTCTTGTCCTCACCGCCTGCTCATCCGAACCGACCCCACCGGCGCCGAGCCCCACGCCCGCCGCAGCTCCCGCGCCCGCCGCACCCGCGGCGGAGGCCGCGGGCCACGCCTCGGGCGAACACGCACACGCGAGCCCCCACGGCGGCATGGTCAAGACCGTGGGTCAGCACCACGTCGAGGCGCTGTTCATGCCCGGCGGGATCATGTTCTACGTCTCCGACAGCGCTCAGAACGCGCTTCCCGTAGCGGGCTTCTCGGGGACCGCGGTCATCCAGGGGCCAGGCGGGGTGGAGACCGTGACGCTGTCGCCGATGGGTGACCACCTCCACGCCGTGGCGAAGCTCGCGCAGCGCGACCGGGCGAGCGCGGTGCTCACCCTCACGTCGGACGGAAAGGCCCAGAGCGTCACCTTCGAGACCGCCTCGGTGGGGCTGGCGGAGCACGACCACACCTCGCTCCACGGCGGCCAGGTGAGCATGTGGCGCGACTACCACGTGGAGTACGCCGCCAAAGACGGTGAGTACCGGTTCTGGCTCACCGATGCCAAACGTGTCGCGGTGGCCGCGGCCGCGAGCGGCTCGGTGAAGGACGGGGAGACCGTGCTCCCGCTGACCTTCGACGCGGCGACCGGGATGCTCTCAGCGAAGGCGGAGGGCGCGGGCAGTCGGCCGGTCACGGTGGACGTGAAGGTGGGAGAAGAGAGCTTCTCGCTTGGGTTCAACGCGGGGGGCGCGTCCGCGGGCGGGCACGACCACGGGGGCCACGCCCACTGACACGGGGCGGGCGGTGGGCGCCCAAGGGCCCCCTCCGCGCTCGGCCGCCTCACCCTCCGGGGCCCGCCGCCCTTCGGCCGGCGTACCCCTGCGGGGCGGCCTCGGTCCGCGCGCCTCGCCTTCGGCTCGGCGCTCGGGACCGGCTGACGCCGCGCTCCGGTCGCCCGGGCGCGCAGCGGGCTCATTGCGGAAGTCGTAGCCTCCTTCCGCAACGCCGCTGTCGCGGCGCGCCGCTACTCCCACGGCTCCTTCGGGATCACCACCTCCGGCAGCGCGTCGGGGTCCGACAGCGGCCAGGTGCTGCCCCAGAGCGTCCGCCCGCCATCGACGACGAACACCTGGCCAGTCACATAGGCCGCGGCGGGCGACACCAGAAAGGCGACCATCCAAGCGATCTCGTCTACGGTTCCCAGGCGTTTCAGCGGGATCTCCGACTGAAGCTCCCGCGCCATGTTTGCGCCGTCCGGGTAGTTGTTCATGCCCGACGACAAGATCAGTCCCGGCTGGACGGCGTTGAGCGTCACCCCGTACGGTGCCCACTCCACCGCGAGCGTTCGGGTCATCGCCTCGACCCCGGCGCGCGCCGCGACCGAGTGGGTCATGCCGGGAAAACCGCGGGTGGTCAGCATGGTGATGTTGACCACCCGACCACCGTTCTCTCGCATCGAAGCATCGAAAACCGCGCGGGTCAGGTTCCAGGTCCCGGTGAGGTTGGTCTCGATCACCGCGTCCCAGCCGCGCGGCCGGATGGTCTCGGCGGGCGCCAGAAACTGGCCGCCGCCGTTGTTGATCAACAGATCGATCCGGCCGTGCTCCGCCTTCACACCCTCAACGAGTCGGTCCACCGCGTCCCGGTCCCGGATGTCGCAGACGCGCCCGTCGACCGGTCGACCGAGCTCGGCACCGAGGCCCGCCGCCGCCGGTCCGACGTGCTCCAGTTTCCTGGACGCGATGACCACCCTGGCGCCCAGGCGCCCGAGCTCCCGTGCGACGCCGGCGCCGATGCCCGTGCCCCCGCCGGTGATCAGCGCGACCTTCCCCTCGAGCAGACCTTCACAGAATACGGCGGACCTCATGGTGGACCTCGGTGCGCCGCCCTAACGGAGGCTGACCGCTGGTGCCCGGCGGCTGGGCCTCGGACGCCGGCGGCTGGCCTTCGCCTTCGAGGCGTGGCCGCCCACGATTGCCTACGGCTGAAGACCGAGGCGGGGACAGGCGTTGCTTGACGCATTACAAACGATCATCCTCTCTGGTCAACTCCGCGTTGACACTCTCTTCACGTTCGGCGATACCGTGCCAAAGCCCTCTGAGGTGCCCCCATGCGCTGCTCCCCCATCGTTTTGTTCGCCCTGTGGTCGTGTGACAACGGCGGCGAGTTCCGTAAGGTCAACAACCCGCCCACCGTCAGTTTTGTCCAGCCGGTGAGCGGGGGATCCTTCGAGCAGGGCGAAGCCGTGGATTTCCTTGCCGTCGCTGAGGACGACCAGACCGTCAACGAGGAGCTCACATACTACCTGGGCTCGGATATTGACGGTGTGATCGCCGAAGGTACGCCCGACGCCGCGGGAGACATCTTCGCGGCCAGCGCGTCCTTGTCGCTCGGGACCCACGCTATCTCCGTGAAGGTGGTCGACGGGGACGCCGAGTCGGCGGTCGACAGCATCGCGATCACGATCGCGGCGCTGGCCCAGCCCCCGTCGATCGCTTGGGTGCGGCCGATCCCTGGGGAGTATGGCATCGAAGGGATCGATTTTGAGTTCTCGGTGGTGGTCTCCGACCTCCAGGACACCGCCAACCTGCTCACGATCGAGCTCGAGAGCGACCATGACGGCGTCTTCTGCGAGCCAATCCCAGACGCCGCAGGGGCCGCCCGGTGCGACGCGGATCTCTCGGTGGGGCCCCACACCCTCACCGCCACCGTGATGGACGTCGACGGCAATTTCGCGAGCGAGCAGGTCTACTACACTGTCAACTCCCGCTCCGCGACCGACGACGACCGGGACGGCTACACCGAAGACGACAACGACTGTGACGACACGGACATCTCAGTCCATCCGGGCGCCGAGGAGACCTGCAACCGGGTTGACGACGACTGCGACGAGACGGTCGACGAAGGTACCGAATGTTACGACGACGATGGGGACGGCCAGACCGAGGCGAGCGGCGACTGTGACGACGGGGACCCCCGCAGCTACACCGGCGCGGCCGAGGCGTGTGACAACCTCGACAACGATTGTAACGGCGTGATCGACAACGGAACCTCCTGCTACGACGATGACGGGGACGGCTACACCGACCTCGCGGGCGATTGCGACGACACCGTGGCCGCCACCTGGCCGGGCGCGCCGGAGATCGCGGACGGTGCGGACAACGACTGTGACGGTCTGATCGACGAAGGCACCGTCGGCTACGACGACGACGGGGACTGTTTCTGCGAGACGGCCTCGTGCGCCGGGTCGGCCTCGTCGGCCTGCACCACGCTCGCCACCGGCGACTGTAACGACGGCAACGCGTCGATCTCGCCAGCCGCGAGCGAGTTCTGCAACAGCATCGACGACGACTGTGACGGCATCGCCGACGAGTCCGACGCGGTGGACGCGCTCACCTGGTACACCGACGCCGACAGCGACGGCTACGGCGATCTCGCCGCGCCGGTCTTCTCCTGCACCGCGCCCGTGGGCGCGGTGTCCAACAGCACTGACTGTGACGACAGCAACGACGCGGTCAACCCGAGTGAGGCTGAGTACTGCAACACCATTGACGACGACTGTAACGGGGCGATCGACGATATCACCGCGGTGGACGTCGGCGTGTGGTTCTTCGACAACGACGGCGACACCTACGGGGATCCCACCGAATTCGAGTACGCCTGCGAGGGTCGCGCCGGGTATGTGTTGGATGACGAAGATTGTGACGACGACGACGCCAACATCTACCCCGACGCGATCGAGGTCTGTAACGGTGCCGATGACGATTGCGATGGTGACGTCGATGAGGACGACGCCCTCGACGTCGCCGAGTGGCACCTCGATGGGGACCGCGACGGTCATGGCGATCCGAGCGGCGCGATCTACACCTGCGCGGCGCCCTCCAACTACGTGTCCGACGCCACCGACTGTGACGACACGGTCGGCACCGTCTACCCCGGCGCGCCCGAGGCGTGTAACCTCGTGGACGACGACTGTGACGGTGGCGTCGACGAAGACGTGACCGCTCTCTGGTACCTCGACGCCGATGGCGATCTGTACGGCGACGCCAGCGTCAGCTCCGACGGCTGCTCGGCTCCTTCGGGTTATGTTGGCTCCAGCAACGATTGCGACGACACCGAAGTGAGCATCAACCCAGGCTCGACCGAGACCTGTAACGGCGTGGACGATGACTGCGACGGGACCGCCGACGAAGGGGTCGGCACCGTGTATTATCTCGACAGTGACGGGGACACTTACGGCACGTCGAGCGTGACCGCCGAGGCGTGCAGCGCGCCCCCCGGCTACACCGACAACGACGACGACTGTAACGACAGCGACGCCACCATCTCCCCCGACACCATCTGGTATCGCGACGCCGATGGGGACGGCTACGGCGGCACGACCACCACGCTAGGCTGCAGCCAGCCAAGCTCTACCACCGCCGTCTCGTCGGACTGTGACGACACGCGCGCGGCGGTCAACCCGGCGGCCACCGAGGCCTGCGGCGACAGCCGCGACAACGACTGCGACGGCGCGGTAGACGAAGAGAACGCCTCGTCCTGCACCGCCTACTACTACGATGGGGACGGCGATAGCTACGGCACCAGCGCCCGGGCGTCGAAGTGCCTCTGTTCGGGCTCCGGGCTCTACACCGCGCTCAACAACACGGACTGTTACGACAGCAACTCCAACGCGAACCCGGGCGCCACGACCTACTACACCGTGGATCGCGGGGACGGCTCCTACGACTACAACTGTGATGGTACGGCCGACAAACGGTACGACAACACCTACAGTTGCCCGCTCGCTTGCCTCGGCACCACCACGGACGGCTGGAGCTCGTCGGTGCCGGCGTGCGCCGGCTCAAGCACCTGGCGCTCCGGGTGCTCCATCACCTTCAGCGGCACCTTCTGCACGTACTCCAGCTCGACGTCCCGCACCCAGTCCTGCCGCTGAGCTCCGTCCCGAGCCCGACCCCGCTATCGGAGTAGCCCATGAAGTCCGGTTCTTTCCCGTTGATCCTACTGCTCGCGTGTAACGAAGGCGGCGGTATCCACAAGGTCAACACCCCGCCCGAGGTGAGCATCCTCGAGCCGGTGACCGGGCAATCCTTCGAGCTCGGCGAGCCGATCACGTTCTCGGCTACCGCCGACGATTATCAGGATCCGCCCGAGAGCCTGGTCTACGTGCTGGGCAGCGACCTCGAGGGCAGCCTCGTCGAAGGGAGCCCGGACTCCAGCGGGGACATCCTCTTTGCCATCACCCTCTCCGCGGGCACCCACGCGCTCCTGCTCAAGGTGGTGGACAGCGAGTCCAAATCCGGGAGCGACACGGTAGCCATCACCGTGCAGGAGATCGAGCAGCCGCCCGAGATCGCGTGGGTACGGCCGATCGCGGGCGAATATACGGTAGAAGGGGAAGACTACGAGTTCCAGGTGGTGGTCTCCGACCGGCAGGACGACGCCGTTCAGTTGACGGTAGAGCTCGAGTCCGACGTGGACGGTGTGTTCTGCGAGCCCGCGCCCAACGCAGCGGGGACCGCGGTGTGCGAGGCAAAGCTCTCGATAGGCGCGCACCGGCTGACGGCCACCGTCATGGATGTGGACGGAAACATCGCGAGCGATGAGATCTTTTTCACGGTCAACAGCCGCTCGGCCCAGGATGACGACGGGGACGGCTACGCTGAGGACGACAACGACTGTGACGACGGAGACAGCTCAATCCATCCGGGCGCCACCGAATTCTGTAACAGCATCGACGATGATTGTGACGGCACGGTCGATGAGACCACCGACTGTTACGACGACGACGGTGACGGCCAGAG
>CANKTH010000043.1 GCA_947486185.1 Deltaproteobacteria bacterium | reverse complement strand
GATTGCTCCCCCGCTCGACTTGCATGTGTTAAGCCCGCCGCTAGCGTTCGCTCTGAGCCAGGATCAAACTCTCCAGTTTGAATCCTTCTGCCTCCATCGTGGCTAAACGACAAAGGCTATACTCTAACTTCTTGCCCAGGAATCCCGATCACTCGGTACCCGAGACAAGAGATGTCAACGGAAGCTGCTACCAGATTTTCAGAGAACGAGTGCCGTTCTTCAGTTCGATCCGAGGACCCTTCCTGAAGCGCGCCGGCATCTATTGAGGCGCGCCGGGGACGTCAAGGAAAAACTTGCGTCTCGTCCGCGCTCTCGCTCCGGGTGGTTCCCGAAGTCCCAGCCGAGTACCCCAGGGGTCCCGGGGTGTCAAGCCGACCGCCGCACTTCTCTCACTCGCAGTTGAGCTCGAGCGGGTTGGTCCAGTCGTAAAATCCAAAGTCGCCGGTCACATAGCTCATGACCACGACGCCCTCGGTGCCATCGGCGAGAGCGCCGTAGACTGAGTAGTTGGTGACGCGCTCGATCGTGATGAGGAAGTAGCCCTTGTTCACCGCCGTCGGTGAGGCGCCACCCGTCGCGGTGCCTGACGGGATCGTGGTGGTCGGCATCTGGTAGAGAACCCAGCCAGGCACATCCACACGGGACAGTTCGACTCCGTCCTCGCGCTCGGTGTTGAACTCGTCGGGCACCGTGATCACCGCGCGGGTCGCCAGGCCGTTGGGGCCGAACCAGCCGAGAGGAAGCTGGCTCAGCGAAATCCTCACGAAGGTCTCGACCGCGACCACATCACCCGGCACACAGCCATCACTGCAGTCCGCCACGTCCGTGTACTTTACCTCGCTCGGAGGCCAGGTGAACGAGAGCCCGACATCGTCGAGACCCTCGCCCGCCCTGTCGTCGTCGTCCAGACAGCCCCCCAGCGTGGACACACCCCAGAGCTCTGGCGCCAGATCGCCGGATGTAAGCGGCGATCCGAAGCCTTCTGCACCAGCCACGATGAGGGACTCAGGGAGCTTGAGCGGCACACCGCTGATGCCGGCCCCCGTCACGACGAGCTCGACCTCGCTCGGCGTGACGTCGTCCAGCACGTCCTCGCGCGGGCCAGGCTCCTCCTCCGAACGGAAGAAGTTCTCGGGAATCGCCCAGTCTGCCTTGTAGCTGTAGGTCGGGAGGCCGAGGTCGTTAGGCGGCGCGCAGAACTCAAGCCGGTCGCCGCGGTAGCGAACCACGCCGGGCTCCTCAGCCTCGTCGCTTTTGCAGTCCACGACCTCCGGCATACCAGGGTCTTTCTCGCCATTCCCGTACCGCGGGCGGTTGCCAAGGTAGTAGGGCGTGACCGGGCCCATGTCGAGGCAGATATCGTTGTTCTCGAAAAAGGAATTGGTAAGGTAGACCGAGCCCAGATCCTGCTGCAGATCGTCCAGGCCCGCCGGATAGGCGGACAACGCCGGACGTTCAATCCGCCACTCATCCGTGCCCATGTCTACTCCGCCGAAGAAGCCGTACCACTGCGACTGCAACCCGGGGTAGCTGAAATTATAGGCCTCTGCCGTGCCATCCGTTCCGGACCAGCCCAGGTAGGCGATGTCGGTGCAGCCTACACCCGGATACAGCGAGTCGAGTCGGTCAGAGAGCCCGCCCAGGCAGCTCTCCCAGAAGTTGTTCACCTGGACGAAGCCGAGCTGCTTGTAGGCGGTGGGTTCACCTTCGGCGTACGCGTTGAGGTCGTACCGGTAGCTGCTGACCGCCTGACCGCCCGCTGTCGCAACGGTCAGCGTGACTTCACCGCCCGCGATTGGCCCTGTTGGTACCAATACCCGGATCTCGCTGTCGTCCACCGATAGTAGCTCGGCGTTAGCAGCTCCAAAAACCACGATGACGCCCGCCGGATCGGTGCCAAAGCCCGATCCACGGATGCTGAGCTCGCCGCCGCCCAGATTACCGGGTTCGCCGCTGTCGCTCAGCTCGGTGATGCTGGGCGCGACGCCGCCTTCGTAGTAGGGCCGGAGCCCTGCGTCACACGCGGCGAGGAGGAGTAACGATGAGATGAACAAGGATTTACTCATGGTCGCTCCTCAGTTGCTCTCGAGCCAGAAGCGGCCGATCTCGACCGCGCGGCTCGCGACCTTCACCGGCGCGGTGTCGCGGCGGTTCCCATAGTTGTCCATCACCGGCGGTATCGTGAAGTCCATCTCGGTCGACCGAGCGAAGTAGAACACCGCCCCCTCCGCGCCGTGCCGACGCGCATAGTCGAGCGCGTTGCCAACCACCTCGTTGGTGAGCTCGAACTTGCCCGCGCTGTCTGTCAAACGGCAGGTGACTTCGGCGACGTTGTTGTAGGGATCACCGCGTAAGGAAGGGATCAGCTCAGTGCCGTCGTCGCCCGTGAGGAAGGAGGGGTCGAACTCCCAGACCACGTCGTCCACCTCACACGCGTTCGCCGTTCGGATACCAAACTCGCCCTCCCCACCCGCTTCGATGACCGCCGACGTCGCGGGCACCTTGGCCATCCTCTGCTTGTAATAGGACTCTTCGCGGTCAACCGGTCCGAGGAATCGCACCGAGATGGTCACCGCCTCGTCAGCCCCACTCTCCGCGCCCGGCTCCCACTCGAACAGCACCTTGCCGTCGTTGGTGTCCCACGGCCCGGTGTAGATCTGACCGCGATCTTCACCACCGCCACCCTCGCTGATCGCATTGTGACAGTCCTCCGCGGTCAGCGGTGCTTCTACCGGAACCGAAAACGCGAGGCACGTGGACCATCCGCCGGTATCCTCCTCCTTACCTTCGGTGTCATAGACGACACCATCCCACGACATCCGCACGCCACCCGGCTGAGAAGGCAGCTCGAAGCTCTTTTGGCCCGCCACGGAGTCGGAGTGCCGGGGGAGCGAAGCTACGGGGGCCTCGGCTGGCGCAACACCACCTGGGAAGCTGAATTTCACCGTGCGGCCAAACGGAAAGTTGGCCTTCCGGACCACGGTCGGCTCAAGCTCATCGAGCTCCGTCGCGCCCTCCGGCGCAATGTACCCGAGCTCGCTCCGCGGACGCCAGGCGTCGAAGCCCAGATAGTAGACGAAGGAGTCCTGGGCGTCCTGAGGGTACTCGTAGGGGTAGCGGTCCACCGAGAAGCCTTCCGTCCCCGACACCCCGTTGAACTCAAGCCGGCTCCCCACATCCACCGTCGTGGACGAGCCCACGGGCCCGCTCGCGGAGTAGGTCGTGTAGCACGCGCCCTCCACATCCGGCGGGACCGCCGTGATCCCCGCGAGGCTGTCCGCCGCAGCGAGCGGCGTGTCGAACATGTAGGAAAAACCGTAGACCGCGGCGAAGGGCGAGGTGTACGGGAGCCCGGCGAAGCTCGCGGTGATCTCGGCGAATGAGCCAAGCTGCATCAGCGCGAGGGACAATCCACCACCCGCAAAGTTGACCCAACTGTACTCCACCACGCCGCTGTACGGCGTCGGCGCGCGGCCGATCTCGCTGGGGTCGTAGCCAACCCCCACCAGCTTGACCGGAATGTCGGCATACGGAGGGGCGCAACCGCCAAGGACAAGGGAAAGCAGCACGATTGGAGCCATCTTACCACCCCGTTCCAATCCCGACGTAGACGCGTACGCCGGGGAGTTCCGTTTCGTCAGAGAGTTCGTCGCCGACGGCGTTCTCGGTGGTCTGCGACAGGTCGTCCCCGTTGACGTCGCCGTAGCCGCGGATCTCCTGGAAGCCATATGCAACTCGGACAAAGCTGTTCCAGCCGAAGCCCGAGGACAAGCTGCTGGAGACCCGGACCTCACCGCCCGCGTCATAGAGCAGGTAGTTGCCATTCTTGTGGGCGACGTCGACGAAGGGGATCTCTCGCTTCACGTCGGCGGGGTTCCGCGCGACGCGGTCTCCGTATCCGTCGCGGTAGTACGCGTCGGGGCTCTCGGGCGGCGCGAAGGACCAGAGGTTTCCTGCGGTGCCCTGAACCTGCCCGGTGATGTCGTACACATAGAGCGGGCCCATGCGCCAGTTGAGCTGACGGCGGATGGGGAAGCGGTACGCCAGATTGCCGATCACGACCGTCTCGCCGGAGAGGCTGAACGGGGGATAGCCGGCGAACAAGCTGCTCGGCCTGAGCGAGTCCGAACCGATGTATGCAGGGTGCTGGCCGCCCGCCCGGAGCTCGTCGTTGAGATCGACGTTGCGGCTGATGAACCCACCCTGGACGTCGAGTTGCACGGTGTGCCGCAGGCGTCCGGCCTCCTTCAGGAAACGGGGCAGCCATGTCCACTGAGGCATCGGAATCTGCTCGGTCCAACGAAGATCAACCTGCTCGTAGTGGTAAGCGTCGAGCAGCTCTCCGTCGTCTACCGTCGCCCCACCCTGAGCTTCGTAGACGATGTCCGAGTAGGCGTGGGCATAACCGAGGTCGATGTTGCGGCCCCCGCGGGGGTTGGCGGAGAAAGACTGGAAACCGATGTTGGTGAACGTGACGTCGAGCTCACCAATAAGGGCACGTTTGTAGGCAGCAAACTCGGAGTCACTCGCCGTCTTGAACCCGTACTCGTTCGCGCCTGCGCTCAGGCGTGTCGAGAGCTGGTCGTTGAGCGGGAGGGAGGCAGAGCCGAAAACTGCCGCATAGTACTGGGAGTTGCGGCCTTCATAGTTGGTCCGATCGGTGGCGGTGTTGGCGTTCTGGTCGTCGTCGAGCGTGTAGCCATAGTTGAACTTGTACAAGCCGTATTGGAACCCGACATCCAGGTCGGGGTACCACGCGCGGTTGGTGTACCCGCCGGCTACGATCGAGTCGCCGCCAACCAGGCCGAGCGCCCAGAAGCTGTGGTTCTCGATGAGGTCGGATCCGAGGAACTGCGCTCCCGCTTGGGCCCCAAAATCATCCAGGGCGTTATTGCCGAAGCGCAAGATCGGCACCCCCGCGGGGGCCATCAGGTCGTTCTGGTACGGCCGGGGCTCGTACATCGACAGGTCCTCGCGGAACGCCCAGTACTCCTTGAACGTAGCTTCATCATAGACAAAGTTGAAGTCCGCCGTCGCGTCGCGCTGGTAGAAGTCCGCCCGGGCGAGCCCATACGTCTTGTAGCCGTGTGCCGTGTAGGCGTTGTAGATCAGGTTGCCCTTGGGGGTGATCGAAGGGGCCTCGGCGGCGCCGATCACGTTGGTGACCTGGCGCACCTGCTGCGTCTTCGGATCGACCGAGTAGATGTTGAGCACACCCCCGGGGTCAGACGAGAAGTAGATCAGCCCGTCCGCGGCCCAGTGAGGATCCTGGTCCTCCCAGCGGTCGAAGTTGATGGGGCGTACGGCGCCGCTGGCCGCGTCGAAGATGTACAGGTCCTGCTGGTAGTTGCGGAAGACCGCGCACGCGATCTCCTTTCCGTCCGGCGACCAGTCGCAACGTTGGATCCACGTGCCGTCGTTGAAGTTGGTCAGGAGCCGCTTCTCGCTGCCGTCCAGGTTGATCACGGCGAGGTTCGCCGTTCCATCATGATACTGGACAAACACCATTTTCTTGCCGTCGGGCGCCATCGCCGGCTCGGAGCCGCGCGCCGTGTTCGGCACCGGCCGCGCGCCGGGCAGCATCAGCAAGTCGGCCAGAGGACCACGTTTTTTGAGCCCCTGCCCCTGCCAACGGAGCGTACGCTCCTTCCGCTCTGCGAGATCGAGAGGCACGTACCAGATCTCGTTCCAGTCGTAGCCCTCGAGATCGACCCACAACCCGGTCGACCGCTGCCACGTGTTTCGGTAGCTGCTCTGCTCCTTCGCGGTCACGACCATGGCGTCCTGACCCGGCACGAAGTCCCAGCCCACCATGAAGTTGTTCGGCACGCCGAAGCTACGATGTTCCGCTCCGAAAGCGGTACCGTTGTGCGCCTCGGTGCCGAAGGCGTAGAGGTCGTCCTCCGGCACCGGCGAGACCGCCACCTGCCCGCGAAACTGACTGCCCAACCAACGTCCGTCGTCCGAGTAACGCGCCACCATCGAGTAGGTCCCGCTCGCCTCTTTGGCGCGCTCCCGCTCCATCTTGGCGATCTTCTCGTTCGTGATAGGCTTACGCTTCCACTTCAGGTCATAGAATGCGTCCCGGCCTTCCGGGTCCTTGAAGTCCCAGTCGTCCGGCGCGGTCTTCAGCTCAGTGCCTGCAGCCTCACCCTTGGCCTTGATCCCCGCGTACTGTTTGGTGTATTTTTCGGTGACATAGGCCTTCCAATCTTCGTAGAGCTCCTCACCGGGCACGCCGGTGACGTCTTCGATGACGCCCAACCAATCCAAGCGCCAGGCACGCGCGGCCTCCAAGCCAAACTGCTCGTAGGTGTCGTTCCCGAAACGCTGGCGTAGGTAGAGCGCGAAGGAATAACCCTGCTGATAGCCGCGCTCCCCGTCGTACCAGTCGAGGGACTGCGCCCGTGTCGTCCACTCGTCGTAGTTCAGCAGCCGGTCTTCGAGCACCGATGCCCGAATCGTACGATCTCGGTTGGGCGTCCACCAGTTGTATCCCGACTCATCGGACCAGTACTCGGCGCCGCCTTCCGTCCAGAAGAACGGATCACCCTCGCTGATGAACCAGTCGCCGCCCGCCGCGACGTCACGCACGCCATCGCTGTAGAGCCCGCCGATGCTCGTGTAGAGCGCGCCTTCGGCCTGCGACGCGGCCGCCTTCAACGAGACCACGTGGGCGTACTCGTGGACCAGCACGTCATAAAGCCAGTCCATACGCCCACGAAGGCGCTGGATGTCCGAGCCTGGGTTCGCCGACACCTCGATCCAGTCCCAATTGGGGACGGTGAAGCCCTCCAGCTCGTCCGACTGGTCCAGGATGACGATGTGGACCTGCTCCTTGATGAAGTAGTTGAACTCCGCGCACATGCGCGGGTACATCTCTTCGGCGACTTTAGAAGCTTTCCGAGCCGTATACTCCGCCGTGAGGTAGTGGTCGTTGCCCTCTTCGGCCGTCTTCCGGCTCTTGGGGTAGTGCACCACGAAGTGTTCGGTCTCGATGGAGTACCAGTCAAGGTCGGGGTGGTTCTGAAGGAAGACGTTTTTGCTGGCCTCGGCCGGAGGGGACCACAAGCTCAACAGCGCGAGCGTACCGGCACCCAGGAGCGGGAGAGGAGCGAAGAGTCGGCGCATCGAAGTGGACTCCATCTCAGTACCGCAGCTCGAGCGTGCCGCTGTAGGTCGGGCCAAGCGTAGGCGATATCGTCTCGAGCGGGAAGAAGGCGAGGCCCTGTCCACGGATGGGAACGGAGGCGCCAAGGCCTACATCGAGGTTGCGGGTGACGTTGAGGACAACATTGCCGCCGACGTCCACAAAGGTGCCTTCACTGCCGGCGATCGGATCGAGGTAAGCGTCGTGGTAGAGGCCGGGGCTGGTCGTCCCGGCTTGGGCGGAAAAGCGGCGCTGCACCGAGGCATCCGCGCCGATCGCGAGCGGGCCGACCTGGATCATCGGGTTGAGGTCGGCCTTGATGTAGTCACCCGGCTTGAAGCGACCGACGAACTGGTGCCCATCCGTCTCGATCACGAACTGCGACACACCCGAGAAGCATCGTGCGTAGCCGACACCCATCTGGAATGCGAACGGTCCGGCCTGGCCTTTACCACGGACCGCGAGCCCGAGGTCGGAGGTCCCGGTGCTCATTACGAAGCCGCCCACCGTGTTGGGCCCGCCGATCAAGGTCCCAGCCGCCTCATTACCCGAGCCGACGCGAAAGAAGAGGTCGCTGATGATCGACACGAGGGGCGCATCGGTGCGGTACCACTCGCGCTTCCAGCCAAAAGACGCATCCCCATAGCCGAAATCGCTGGTGTCCGTGCCGAGATAGCTGTTGGTGAGCCGCACGTAGTGCACCGGGACCGTCAGGTACAGCTCGCCGCGGCGCGCGATGCCGTATCGGATCGCGGCCCGCTGGGTGGTGTAGAGCCACGTGACGTCCGGGCCGCCGGTGCCGTCCTGGTCCGCAAACTCACGACGTGTTCCGTCATCCCCCCAATACTCTCGGGCGATCTTGACGTCGCCACCGAGCCCCAATTCGAGCCACCCGCGACCGATGATCAGCGGTCGCTCCACCTCAACCGGCGGGAGTTCGCTCCGCATGGTCTTCGCCTGGAAGCCCGCGGCGGAAGCTGGTTCGGAAAGAGTGAGCAATCCGACAAGAACGAGCACCGAAACCTCCGCACACAAAGACGGGGGCCACCCGCCGGCAGGCCGTGTACAAGAGCACGGTGACGCCCGGGTGTCAAGGTGAGCCGGCGGGCACAAATGTTTAGCGGGCAGCCCATCCGCACGCATTCTGCCGCACGGGGGCCCCGGCGCGGAGGAGCGGACTCTGGGTTAGCCTGCGGGCGGAGGCGCCTATGCGGTTGTTGCTCACTTTTTCGATGCTCGTGACCCTCGGATGTCGGGAGGACGGCAACCCTAAGTACTCCACCGACGGCGATCAGGACGGCGTCCCCTCGGACGTCGATTGTAACGACGCCAATCCGGTCGTCGGCGCTCCGGGCACCTGGTACGCCGACGCCGACAGTGACGGCTGGGGAGCGGGCGAAGGTGACGCGACCTGCGCTCCCGCTGAGGGGTCGGTGGTCAACGGGGAGGACTGTGACGACAACGACGCCTCGGTGAGCCCCGGTGAGCCCGAGGTGTGTGACGGCTTGGATCAGGACTGCGACGGCGTGATCGACAACGGACTGGCCCTGACCGCGAGCTACACCGACGCCGACGGGGACGGCTACGGCGACGACAGCACCGCGACCGAGAACTGTGCCCCGGGCGCGGTCACGGTCGGCGGCGACTGCGACGACACCAGTCCCGACTTCTCGCCGGGCGCCGACGAAGGCGACTGCACCGATCCCAACGACTATGACTGTGATGGGTCGGTCGGCTACGACGACGCGGACGCCGACGGCTTTCCCGCGTGTGAGGACTGCGACGACAGCAACGGCGCAGTCTCGCCATCGGGTGAGGAGCTGTGTAACGGGCTGGACGACAACTGTGATGGTGAGATCGATGTTGACGCCACCGACGCCGCCACCTGGTACACCGACAGCGACGCGGACGGCTACGGCGACGCCGCGGCCACCCTACGCTCCTGCGACGCGGTGGGCGTGGACAACGCCGACGACTGTGACGACACCCTGGCGACGGTGAACCCCGCCGCCGCCGAGGGTTGCAACACGATCGACGACAACTGTGACGGCGAAATCGACGAGGATGGCTCGGACAGTCGGGAGTGGTACACGGACGCCGATGGCGACGGTTTCGGGGCCGGGACGCCGATCTACTCGTGCACGGCGCCTGCCGGCACCGTCGACCTCGCCGGAGACTGCGACGACGGCGACGTGGCCTACCATCCGGGAGCCGACGAGTCGGACTGCACCGACCCCAACGACTACAACTGCGACGGCACGGCCGGGTACACCGACGCGGACGCAGACGGCTGGTCCGCGTGCAGCGAGTGCGACGACACCGACAACGGCGTCTACCCGGGCGCGACCGAGACCTGTAACGGCGAAGACGACGACTGCGACGCCGAGATCGACGAGAACGACGCTGTGGATGCGGCGAACTGGTACCTCGACCTGGACGGCGACGGCTACGGCGACGCCGCGGCGCCCGTGCTCGGGTGCGCCGCGCCCGAGGGCGCGGTGGCAGACGCCAGCGACTGTAACGATGCGGACGCCGGGATCTCGCCGGTCGTGCCAGAGGTCTGTGACGGCGTGGACAACAACTGCGACGGCGTCCTTGACCCCGAGAGCAGCACCTGGTTCGCCGACACCGACGGTGACGGCTTCGGCGACGAACGGACCACCACGGACGCGTGCGCCGCCCCTGCGGGCTACCTCGCGGATGCGGGCGACTGTGACGACGGCGACGGCGCTGTGCATCCCGACGCGACCGAGGTCTGCGACGGTGTGGACAACAACTGCGACACCGGCATCGACAACGCGGCCACCGACGCCGCGCTCTGGTACGGCGACGCCGACGCGGACGGCTACGGCAACCCGGGCCTCGTCCAGAGCTCGTGCGAAGCTCCCGCAGGTTTTCTCTCCGACAACGCCGACTGTGACGACGGCGACAACCTGGTCTTCCCAGGTGCGACCGAGCTTTGTGACGGGGCCGACAACAACTGCGACGGCGTGGTGGACGAGGACGACGCCGCCGACGGCACGACCTGGTTCTCGGACGCGGACGGCGACAGCTACGGCGATGCGGCGATGACCACGGCGGCGTGCCTCGCCCCCGCCGGCTACGTCGCGGCTGACGGCGACTGTGACGACAGCGACGCCGCCTACAACCCGGGAGCTCTCGAAGAGGACTGCAGCGATCCGAACGACTACAACTGCGACGGCGCTACGGGCTATGCCGACTCCGACGGTGACGGCTGGGCGGCCTGCGAAGAGTGTGACGACACGACCGCAGGCACGTACCCTGGTGCGACCGAGGCCTGTAACGGCGCCGACGACGACTGCGACGGCGCGCTCGACGAGGCTGGCGCCTCAGACGAGCTCAGCTGGTATGCCGACACCGACGGCGATGGCTACGGCGACGCGGCCAGCGTGGCGCTCGCGTGTGGACAACCCGCCGACTACGTCGCGAATCGCGACGACTGTGACGACGGGGATGCGAGCAGCCACCCCGGCGGCGGTGAGCTCTGTGATGGGGCCGACGACGACTGCGACGGCGTGATCGACGACTCCGCCGCGGATGCGCCCACCTGGTGGCTCGACTACGACGGGGACGGGGTCGGGGGCCTCGTGCTCTCGGCGACCTCCTGCGAGGCGCCCTCACGCTACGTCGCGAGCAGCGACGATTGTGACGACGGCGATGACGTGGTCTATCCCGGCGCCGCCGAGCTCTGTGACCGGCAGGACAATGACTGCGACGGGGAGGTGGATGAGGGCGCAACGTCGGCCTGGTACCTTGACTTTGACGGCGACGGCTACGGCACGGACACCAGCGCGATCGACGCGTGTTCCGCCCCCAGCGCCTATTATGTCGCCGCCGGCGGCGACTGCGCGGACACGGACGCGGACATCAATCCCGGCGCAGCCGAGGCCTGCAACGGCTCCGACGCCGACTGCGATGCTGACGTTGACAACGATCTCGACGGCGACGGCTATGCCGACGCGGAATGCGGCGGGGACGACTGCGACGACGGCGACGCTGCGCTCCGACCCGAGGTCGGCGGCAGCTGCGCGGTCGGCACCTGGTGCGCCGACATCCTCGCGTTGGGCCGCTCCGTCGGGGATGGCAACTACGTCGTGGATCCTGACGGATATGACACGGGGGTGGACCCGTTCGAGGTCTACTGCGACATGAGCACCGACGGCGGGGGCTGGACTGAGGTCAGCTCTTCGCTCCTCCAGAGCCAGGACTGGATCGACTTTGCCTGGATCACGGGCCCGGCAGCCAGCGCCTCCAGCACCTACTGGCGCGCCGGGTGGCTCTCGGGTGATCGTTTCTGGCTCAGCCCCCAGTGGGGGGCCGACTGCAACACCATGGCGCTCCGGGCCACCGCGACGCTGCCCTGGACCTTCAGTGAGTGGTTCGGGGAGTGGAGCGGAACCGGTGCTTCCACCGATACCAACCAGGATGACACCCGTGCCCTCGACTGGTCGAGCGCGACCGCTGACTGTAACGGGGCCACCAAGTTCGGCAGCGACCAGGACGACCAGAAGTTCGGCAGCGAGTGGGGCGTCCACTGGAACGGCAGCTACTGCCCGTCGTGCGCCGGCGTGTATTTCCGGACCTGGACCTGGACCGCCGAAGAGATTTCGCCAACCTCGGTCCTCCGCTGGCAGGTGGTGGACCAGGGAACCGGCGAGGATGTGGTCTTCTACGACGTCGAGATCTGGATCCGCTGACGGCGCGCGGTCGCGGGACTGGCTACGTCGCTGCACCTATGCGTCTCGCGATCGCCGTCACCTTCGTGCTCGCCGTCATCGTGACCTGGCCGATGCCGGTCGCCCCGGTGAGCACGATGCTGGGGCACGCGGGAAACGACGTTTGGAACCATGTTTGGGGCTTCTGGTGGGTGGCGGAGGAGCTGTCGACCGGCCGCATCCCGCTCCGCACCGACCTGATGTCCTTCCCGGAGAACCGGCGGCTGTTCTTCATCGACAGCTTCGGCGCGGTCATGACGCTGCCGATCCAGTGGCTGTTCGGGCCGGTCGCCGCCTACAATGGCGCGGTGTTCGCGGCGTTCTGGACCGCGGGGCTGGGGGCCTGGGCCCTCTGTCGCCACACCTTACAGAGCCTGGTTTCGGACCCCGAGGACCGCGACCGTCTCGCGCTGTTTGCGGCGGTTGCGTATACCTTTTCGCCTCACCTCATCGGGCAGGGCTACAACGGCATCTCCGAGACCCTCAACGCCGCGGGCCTGCCGTTCGCGACCCTCGCGGCGCTCCGGCTCTACGAGCGCCCGAGCCTCGGTCGTGGCCTCGCCGCCGGAGGAGTCGGCGCGGTGTGCCTGCTCGCAAACTGGTACTACGGGCTGTTTGCGGTGCTCGCCGCGGCGCTCTTGCTGGGCGCTGCGGCGCTCGGCACCCGGGAGCGCATCCACTGGCGGGCCTTGGTGGTGCCCGCCACGCTGGGCGCCCTGGTGGCGGCGATCCTCATCGGACCCGTGCTCTCCGCCTTTGCGTGGACGCTGGACGGCGCGGACGCCATCGTGTCGCGAGATCCCGAGTTTGTGTGGCGCCAGCTCGTATCCCACAACGTCACCGACGCGATATCGGTATTCAGACCAGGAAAAGTGTACAGTCCGGACCTCAAGGCCCTCCACGGGGAGGACCTGGTGATCGTCGTATACGCGGGCTGGGTCCTGCTCGCGACCGCGACCCTGGGGCTCTTGCGGCTCCGCCGTTGGAGGGATCGGGGGCCCTGGGTGGCGTGGACGCTGTTCTTCGGCATCATGATGCTTGGGCCTTACCTTTTCTGGGACGGCGACCACGTGATGGTCGACCACCGAAAGCTCCCGCTGCCCTTCTTGTTCCTCTTCGACGTCGTTCCGCTTTTCGCACGTATATCCCACCCTTTTCGCTTCGTAGTGGCCGTGCAGCTCGGGCTCGCGATGCTCGGCGCGGCGGGCCTCACGCTCTTGCCACGTCGATGGCGGGCCGTGCCGGCGCTGTTGCTCACGGTGGAGTGCCTGCTGCTGTCCCCCGCGCCGTGGCCGGTGCCCGTGGCGACAGCCGCTTTACCCGCCTCCAACCAGGTCCTTCGTGACGATCCCAGCCCGGGAGCTGTGCTGGACCTGCCGGCGACCGTGCCAAACCTCGAGCGAGCGGTATATTTGTACTGGCAGACGGGTCATGGGCGTCCAAGCCCCTATACGCTCAACGAGCCGATGCCTGCTGTGCTCGCGCGCTCCCACCTCCTGAAGCTTCTCCTGATCGGCGAGTCAGGGCGGGTGGATCGTTTACCCCCGATGCTCCCGGAGCTCGACCTGATCATCGCCGGGCGTTCGCTCGCACGTCTGGGCTTTCGTTTCGTGGTGCTTCATGAGAGACTCTACCCGCCGGGCCGCCTGGAGACCGCCCTCACCCTGCTCCGGGTCGCGCTCGGGCCGGAGACGGTGGTGAGCGAGGAGCAGCAGCACATCTGGCGACTTCCCGAGCTCACCGAATGAAAGGCGGCGGCCTGCTTGGGGATCGCCGTGAGGTCGTCGGGCTGCTCCTCGCGGTGCTGCTGTCGATCCTGGTGTCAATCGCGTTCACATGGCCGCTCGTCAAACACCTCGACCGCGTCGTGGTCGGCGGCGGAGAGCTTGGCGGATGGTTATGGCGTTACGATTGGCACTTTCGCTCGCTGGACGCGCTGCTCGCCGAGGGGCTCTCGCCCTGGAACTTCTGGCGCGCCTTCGTCTCCCTCGGCCGGTATCCCGAGACAGGCAACATCCTCGATGTGCTGGTCTTCTCCTACCCGCTCGACCGGCTGATAGGCTTTCCGGCAAGCTACAACATCAAGGTCTTGTTGGTGCTGGTCCTCAACGGCGTGTCCGCCTACGCGATGGCACGGTACTTTTCGGGGAGCATCTCGGCAGCTTTGGGGGCCTCGGCCATCGCGATCGTCAACCCGCTCTGCCAGCTGGAGGTGCAGGCCTGCGGGCTTCGTCAGGCCATCTTGTGGTGGGTCTTGCTTTTTCCCCCACTGCTCGACCGTGCGCTCCGCCGCCGTACTGTGAGCACGGGCGCGATTGCGGGCATCTGCTGGGGGATGGCCGCGGCCTTTTATTGGTTCTACGGTCTATTCACGCTTCTGTTCGGTGGGATCTGGCTCCTCAAGCACTTCCTGGTCGAGCGAGCCCGCCTGGATTTTCGGGGAACAACGCGAGCCGTCGCCGGCGTGGGCCTCGGCGTCGCGCTCTTCGCCGGACCCTTCGTGCTTCCCTACCTGGCGCCTGCGGACGGCGGGCGGGCGGGCGGAGCGAGCCAGCTCCCGGAAATGACCTTTTTCCTGCCCTATCCGGCATACGACACCATCATGAACGCGCCGCTGCGGCCCTCGAACTACGCGGAGAACGTGCTCGCGTCGATCCACCGCGCGATCGGCTCGTCGTGGTCGTTGACCTATCCGCTCGATCCGACGCTCAACGAGGCACTGCCGCTCACGGTGGCGTTGGTCGGTATTCTTCCAGCGGTCTTCAGGCGTCGGAGCTGGGGGTGGCTGCTCGCGTGGCTGGTATTCTATCTCGGCACCCTGGGGCCGTTCCTACGTATCGGTGCGGGTGACAACCAGAAGGTCTTGATGGTCTTCGAGCAGTACGTCGTCCGCCTCCCGTACACACTGATGTTTCAGTTTATTCCTGGAATGTCTCGTATGTTCGCCCCCTACCGACTCGCGGCCTTTGTGGTCGTGTGTTCGGTGGCGCTCGTCGCGATGGGCCTCGCAAGACTCCCTCTGCGCCCTCTATTTGCGCTCCTGCTGGTCGGCCTCACCCTCGCTCAACCGATGGCGCGCCTGGGACGCGGCGCGGTGAACGAAGGCGACGCCGACAGTCGGGAGCTGCGGTCGCCGTTCAAGATGAACCAGATCCGGGTACCGCAGTTCTACAAGGACCTCGACCCGACGTTGGGGGGAGGCATCGTCGAGCTGCCCCTCGACCAACAGCAGGATCTTACCTGTTATTATCAGGTCATCCATCAGCAGAAGGTCTACCGGAGCTGGGCGACCCCTGGGGGCATCCCTCCGGAAGTGCGCCGCCAGGGCACCGGCGGGTTTGCGGGTCAGCGCCTGCGCTTCCAAGCGCGCCCCGACGTCATCACCGGGCCCGTCCCCGACGCGCTGGACCTCCTATCGAAGACGCCCGATACCGCCGCGGTCAGCGGCCTCACCTTGGACGCGGTGAAGGACTGGGCCCGCGCCGGGTCCTATCATCTCATCATCGTCCACGAGCGAGGCTACTTCCTCGTGGATCCGGCGCGGGGCGCGATCCTGTACACCACCGCGGTCACTCGGCTCGCGACGGCGCTGAACCTGCCGATACGCGAGTTCGAAGAACTGCGGAAGGGCGACCCCGCGCGCCCCGAGTTCGGGGTGCCGATGGTCGGCGATCTGGTGCCGTGGTCCTCGCAGCCCGCCGACCTGCCGGTCGAACGAGCGCCCGCGGTCTACCGAATGACCGTCTTTGAAATCCCGGATGTGCTCAGTGACGGGGAGGTGCCCGATATCGACGGGCTGCAGACTGCGCCGGCCACACCGCCCCCCGAGACCGGCGGCCCCGAACACGTAGAGGCCGCGCCCGGTGCGCCGCGCCCTGCTGCCAGTCCCTGAGCCGCGATCCCCGCTGGAGCGAAGCCGACCCCCATGCTGGACTACTGGTTCGACTATTCCTGCCCCTACGCCTACATCGGCTCGACCCGGATCGAAGCGCTCGCAGCGCGGCACGGCGAGGCCGTCCGCTGGCGGCCGATGCTGCTGGGTGCGGTGCTCCGTGCCCGCACTGGGGTGGCCGACCTCGGTCCGACCTTGAGCTCGGACAAGGCGCGTTATCTGCTCCAGGACCAGCGCCGGGTCGCCGCCTTTCATCACGTGCCGCTCAACCCACCGGCGGCCCACCCCCGTCGCACCGTCAATGCCCTCCGGGCCACGCTCGCGAGCGGGAACGATCCCGCCGTGATCCATCGGTTGTTCCGAGCTTACTGGGTGGAGGAGCGTCCTGTGGAGGACGCCGCCGAAGTGAGCGCGCTCTTTCGGGAGCTACGGCCCGGGAGCGAGCTGAACCTCGAAGACTGGCGCGAAACCCTGCGCGTGGCCACTCAGGAGGCACTCGATCTCGGGATCTTCGGCGCGCCGACCGTTGTGGTGGATGATGAGCTCTTTTTCGGCCAGGATCGTCTATTTTTTGTCGATGCTGCGCTCGCAGCGCGGAAGCAGGCCTGATGTTGCTCGACTTCTGGTTCGATTTTTCGTCGCCTTACGCCTACCTCGCGTCCACCCAGATCGACAGCATCGCGGCCCGCAACGGCGCGACGGTACGCTGGCGTCCCATGTTGCTCGGCGCGATCTTCAAAGACGTCGGCACGGCCAACGTGCCCTTCCTCGCCGCCTCTCCTGAGCGGCAACGCTGGCTTGCGAACGATATCGACCGATGGGCGAAGCATTGGAGCGTGCCCTTTCGGTTCACGCCTCATTTCCCCCTGCGCACCGTCCTGGCGTTACGTACGTGGATGATCCACCCCGAAGCACATGAATATGGACAGCGTCTCTTCGCCGCGGCGTGGGCGGATGGGGAAGATCTGGCCGACCCGGAGGTGCTGCTACGGCATGGCGCCACGCCCGAGCTGCTCCTGCGCGCGCCGTCCCAGCGCGACGCGCTCACCCAATCCACCGGCGAGGCGCGAGCCAGAGGGGTCTTTGGGGCGCCAAGCTGCGTGGTCCATCGCGATGGGCGCGAGTGGCTGTTCTGGGGTCAGGACCGCCTGGACCTTGTCGAGGCCACCCTCCAAGGCTGGACTCCACCCGTTTGACGCCGGGTCTTCGCGGGTACCCCCTGGGCGCGATGAGACGGCGGCGCTCGCCGGTTCCTGCAGTCCCGTGGCGTAGGTATACGTAGGTGAAACGAGGCGCCCGCCCGCGTAGAGAAGAAGCACAGACCGGGGGCGTGATGAGCTGGGTCACAATCGTGGTGGTGCTTCTGGTGGCGTCGGCGGGGCTCGTGGGCGCGGCGGCGCTTGGACGGGAGCGCCGCGTCCCTGCGCGGAAAGACTGGACCTGTGGAGGCCTGGCAATCCGGGCCGAGGCGGTCGCGGACGGCTGGCGCTACCGCGCTGCGGTGCCATGGGCCCTTTTCGAGATCCACTCCGTACAACCGGGTACCGAGGCGACGCTCGTCGGTCAGTTCGCGACGCGTGACGCCGTGTTTGACCGGCGCTTCCAGGTCGGTGGCGAGGCGCGATCCGCGGTGGTGCTCCTCGACGGTCCGCTCCGGCAGGGAATGCTCACGCTGGCCGAGCTCGGTGAGGTGACGCTTCGGCAGGGAGAGCTCTCCGTGCTCGTCGAGAGCTGCGAGGTCCCCCGGGGGACCACAGCCGCGATCCTGGCGACCGTAGCCGAACGGCTCAGGCCGGACGGGATCCTGGCGCGACTCCGGGTAGCGGCCTGCTCCGATCCCCTCCCGGAGATCCGCGAGGCGGCCCACCGAGCCCTCGATTACGCAGGTGTAGGCGACGCGCATTGGCGTCAGGCCCTCCACGACGCCTCGCCCGAAGTCCGCTTGTTCGCGGCCGCTCGCCTCAACACCGAAGGCGAACCGACGCTCTGGGCGCTGGCCGAAGACCCGAGCCTCGAGGTGGAGATCCGTCGCCGTGCGGCTGAGCTCCTGCTCAGATCCATCGGGCGCCAGAGCCTCTCGGGTCGCGTGCTCAACGTCGTCCTGCCCCACCCCAGCCTCGCTTCGACACTGGCGGGGCGGATTTCTCCGGGACGGATCCCGGCCTCCGCGCTCTCGCTCCTGGCGCGCTCGCTGGCCTCCGCGACGGACGCCGAACGGATCTCGGCCGTGCTCGTCCTCGCCCGGCAACGCACTCCAGAGATCGAAGCCTACCTCCTACCTTTGCTGCACGACCCCTCCGCCCGCGTCCGCCTCGCGACCGCGTCGGCGCTTGGCGAAGTAGGTGGGGCCGCCGCCGTGCGGACCATGAGGACGATGCTCGCGGATGTCAACGTCGACCCTGAGCTGCAGATGGAGCTGGGCCGTAGCGTCGCCCGTTGCGATCCGCGAGGGGTGCTCCGGGCCTGAGGCGTCGGCGCGGGCTGGCCTGGGTGGCGCCCGGGAATCCTACTGGGGCAGCGCCCGCCCTAAGCGCCAGATCGGCTCGGCAAGGCTCGACTTTCCAAGCACGCTCGCCGCGGCACGCGCATACTGCAACAGATCGCCGGGCCGACGGGCCCTGCGCGCTTGCCGGAAGATATAGTCAGGCCGAAGGTAGAATTCCTTCACAGCATCGCGGTGGATGCGCCGCATATCGAGCGCGGTCAGCTCACCCGGCGCGTATTCGGGGTAGGCGGCCTCGCCGTACATGAACTTGTCGTAAGCGTCCTCTTTCACCTTGCCCTCTTTCAAGGCCTGGTAGAACAGGGTGGTCTTGGGGATCAGCACCATGATGTGGAACTCGACGTAGGCCACCTCACACTGTTTGACCATCTCCACGCTGGCCTTCATGTCGTCCTCGGTCTCGCCGGGATGGCCAAAAATGATGGTGCAGGCAGGATCGATGTTGAACTGGTTCGCTGCCCGGAAAATTTCCTTCACCTTGTCGTTTCCGAAGTTCTTCTTCATGTTCTTACGCAGGTCGTAGACGCCGCTCTCCAGCCCGAAGCCGATCTTGGTGCAACCGGCGCGCCCCATGAGCTCCAATAGATCTGGGTCCAGGAGATCCATTCTTGTCTTGGCACCCCACTCGAACTTCAGGCCCGCATCCAGGATCCCCTGACAGACCTCCCGCACCCACTTACGGTTGACCGTGAAGGTCTCGTCCATCATCTCGATGTAACGAGGCTGATACTTTTTGAGCGTGTCCGAAAGGTCCTTGACGAGCACATCGGCGTCCAGCCACCGGCTCTTGTTGAACATGGAGTTGGGGGACGGGCTCGAACAATAGCAGAATATACAATCGAAGGGACAGCCGCGGCTACCGAGGGCCACTTCGATCCGTCCCTTGAACGGCTGCCGATACAGGGGACTCCTCATAAAATCGCGATCAGGGAGCCAGTCGTTGAGGTCGGGCAGGAGCTCGGGCATCTTGGTGTACACACGCTCGTGATCCTCGGCGATGATGATCCCCGGGATGTCCTCCGCCTTGCCCTTTCCGTGAATCAGCGCGTCGCACAGCTGGACGAAGGAGATCTCCCCCTCGCCGGAGATCCCGTAACGAAGCGCCATCTTCGCGACGACCTCAGGCTCCACCGATGGCCACGGCCCGCCGATCACCACCTCGTATCCCCTGCCCGCCATGTGACGTACGAGCTGGTACACGCTGCGTGTATTGGCAACCAAGAGCTGGATACCCACCACCTTCGCGCCTTCACAGCGGCGGGCGAGCTGCTCCATCGTCATCGGCGTGGCGTTACAGTCGATGCCCTGTACCGAAAAGCCCCCGCGGCGCAGGGCCGTGCCGATCGAGAGCAGCCCCATCGGAGGGTAAAGGAACGGATCGCTCGGGAGATCCATGATGAACGCGTCATCACGGATCGCTCGGCGATCCTGCTCGGTGAAGGGCGGGAAGGCGTAGGCTGGATTGACGAGGACGACGTCCGCTGGCATGGGCCACAGGCTACCACGGAGGCACGCAGCTCGGCGTACCTGCGCTTACGAAGGTGCCGGTCTCGCCGCCGAGGCGCATGGGCAAAAACGCAGGGAGGTGGGCCGCTCAGTGGTGGTAAGGCTCTCCAGCACGGATCGTACACGCACGATAAAGCTGCTCTATCAGCACCACCCGCGCGACGGCGTGGTTGAGCACCATCGCGGAGAGTCTCAGACAACGCCACGCTTCGCCGCGGAGCACCGGATCGTGCCCGTAGGGGCCGCCGATCACGAACACCAGCTCCGCCGCGCCGGTCGCGGCAGCGGCCTCCAGCCAGCGCGCGAGTCCCGGCGAATCGAGGTCTTCACCTCGTTCGTCCAGCACGACCAGCCGTGCCCGCGGTCCCAACTCACGACGAAGGCGAGCGGCGTCCTCAACGGCCGAGGCCGCCTTGAACGTCTTCTCCTCAAACGGGAAGTAGTGCTGGAGCCGCTTACCGTACTCCGCGCTCGCCAGATCGGCCCACGTGGTCGTTGCGCCACGAAAGGACACCAGCCGAAGCTTCAACCCGCGACCGCCTCGACACCCTCATGATGGAGCCGCGGGGCATCGGCCCACAGGCCCTCCAGGTCGTAAAAGCCACGTAGAGGCTCATCAAAAACATGGACGATCACATCGCCATAGTCGATGAGCACCCAGCGCCCGGCGTCCATTCCTTCGACGCCCATCGGCCGCCGACCGGCAAGACGAAGATCTTCGAGGACCTTTTCGGCGATCGCCACGACCTGCCGTCGGCTCGCGCCGTGGGTGATGATGAAGCTGTCACAGAAGGACGTGAGCCGCGAGAGATCCAGCTCGATCACGTCGATCGCTTTTTGGGAGAGGGCCGAAGCGACGATGCGCTGGCCGAGCTCTTGAGGTTCGATGGGGGCACCTATCAGGAGTTGACGACTCGATACGAGGTGACCACAGCATATCGCACGCCGTCCACTTCGAGCACCCTTCCCTGGAGGAAGACCTTTCGGTTCTTCACGCCGGTGAGCACGAGGGACTCCAGGATCTCCGTCGCGATAACGAAGGCGCCGTCTCCCTCGGCCCGAAACGGGGACGCTACGTGGCTGTCGAGATTGTTGAGGGTGTCCTTGAGTATGCCGGTGAATTGCCAGTCCACGCCCTCTTTGACCACTCGGCTCGCCATCACGCCCGTCGTGTAGGAGCAGTTGGCGCCGACGAGCCGCGCGCTGGTGGCCGTGTGGAGCGCGGCGGCTTCGGTCGCGGTCGCAGCGTCTGCCGCGGTGGCCTCGGCGCCCGGGCAGGCGAACACGGGCAGCACAAGGGCACGAATCATCAGGATCACCGGGGCCATCATTCCTCCGTTCGCAGGGCCATCCCGGACGTCAACCCGAGTGTGGCGCGGACCTGCGCCGAGAGCGTAGCCGAAGGTGCGCCTGTCGCAAGTCACCGGTCGTCACCGGTTCGGGCGGCGTCCCGGATCGCGACCGGGAGCCGGCTCCTCCGGCAGGCCTGGCGAGGCAGCCTCAGTCTCGGTAATCGGCGTGATACCAGGATCAGCGCCTACTCCGCTCACCGACAGGCGAAACCTGAGGTCCATCGCCTCGCGCTCGTTGACCGCGACGAGGTGAACCTCGGCGCCCAGGCGGACCGCCAACGCCTCGTCCAGCCAGACGGCACCCTCGACCTGAGTCGGCGTCCAGGCTCGGCGGCCTGGCAGCGGAGGTTTCAGCACCAGATCGTGCCGCCAGGCCTTCCGTCCGTCCACCATCTCCTCACCCACCCGCACGAGGCCAAGCTGATCGTTGAAGCCCGCGAGCACGAGCTGCCAGGGATCCCAGCCCGAGGCAAGCTGCACCCGATAGAGCTCACCGTCGCCCCGACGCTTGAGACCCTTCGGCCCCGAGACCCACGCGATCGCATCCCAGATGATGACGTGGCTCTGCACACGCCCCTGGCGTTCGCGGCGTAGTTCCCAGTGATCGGGATCCTGCCAGCGGAGCAGGAAGGCCTCAGCGGTCTCCTGGCCGCCACCTTCCGCCGGTCCCACGCGGCGGGTCCAGCTCGCCTGCAAGGTGTGGGTGCCCAGCTCCTGCATCGTGCCAAAGGTGACCTCGCGTGAGGCCTCCGTCAGCACAGCCGGCGGCGCCTCCCCGCTACACGCGAGGAGCCAGAGGGTCGCCCACATCACCCACATCGTCGCCCGGTATCTCCCCGAGCCGCTTCCATATCTCCCGCACGAGCTCAGCGACGCCTTCTCCGCGCACGGCGGAGATCACGGCGCCTACGGTGACGCCGGCCGCCTCGAGCTCGGCCCGGACGCCGGCGAGGCCCTCGGCGTCGATGGTGTCGTGCTTGGTGAGCACAACAAGCTCCGGGCGCCCCGCGAGTCGGTCGCTGTAGCGGACGAGCTCGCGCCGGAGGATCTGATACCTCACAAGGGGGGTTTCGACCTCATCCGGCCCGAGCGACAGAAGATGGAGCAGGAGGCGGGTGCGCTCCACGTGTCGGAGGAACTGCAGGCCGAGGCCCTTGCCCTCTGCGGCGCCCTCGACGAGGCCCGGGATGTCGGCCACGACAAACTGGGAATCAAGCCCGAGGCTCACGACACCCAGGCTCGGCGCCAGGGTGGTGAAGGGATAGTCGGCTACCCGCGGGCGCGCGGCGCTGACGCGTGAGATCAACGTCGATTTTCCTGCATTTGGGTAACCAAGCAGACCGACGTCGGCCATCAGCTTGAGCTCGAAGCGGAGCCGCAGCATGGTGCCCTCACCGCCGTCGGTCGCCTTTCGAGGCGCCCGGTTGGTGCTGGTCTTGAAGTGGATGTTGCCCAGGCCGCCCCGGCCGCCCTCCGCCAGGACACGGCGCTCGCCCGGAGCCGTCAGCTCCATCAGCAGCGTGTCGCTCTCGGCGTCCCGCACCATGGTGCCAGCCGGCACCTTGATGACCATGTCTTCGCCGTTGGAGCCATTTCGGCGGTTCTGGCCCCCGCCCGCGCCATCCGCAGCGCGCCAGAGCGGACGACTGCGCAGCCCCAGCAGGGTATTGACGCCCGGATCCGCCTCCAGGATCACGTGCCCACCGCGGCCACCGTCGCCACCGTCGGGCCCGCCGAACATCACATAGGCTTCACGCCGGAAGGAGGAGCGCCCGCGCCCCCCGTGGCCGCTCTGAACGGCGACCTCGACCTCATCGACAAAACGCATCCTGGCTTCCTGGGCGGATTCGGCGCTGGAACAGCTCGGCCTGACCGCCAGGCAGAGGGATCAGGCTTCGGCCGCGGCCTCAACCGGAGTGATCGAGATATAGCGCCGGTTCTTCCGCCGCTCGAACTTGACCGCTCCGTCCGCCAGCGCGAACAGGGTCCAGTCCTTGCCGATGCCGACGTTACGGCCCGCGTGAAACACGGTACCAAGCTGGCGAACCAGGATGTTGCCCGCGAGCACGAACTGGCCGTCGCCGCGCTTGACGCCACGGTACTGGGGGTTGGAGTCACGCCCGTTGCGGGAGCTGCCTTGACCTTTTTTGTGAGCCATCGCCGACCCCTATACGTTGATCGCGTTGATCTGGAGGACGCTCAACGAAGCGCGCCCGTTCTTGGTGCGACGAGTACGGCGCCTGTGAAGGTACCGCGTGTACTCGGTCTTTTCACCCTTGCCGTGCGACACAACGGTCGCCTTGACCGTCGCGCCGGCGACCGTAGGGGTCCCGACCTGAACCTGATCGCCGCCGACCAGCAACACTTCATTCAGGGTGATCTCGGAGTCTGGCTCAGCCTCGACCCGATCCACCACGAGGGTCGAGCCGACGCTCACCCGATACTGCTTTCCACCCGTCTTGACTACCGCGTACATGAGCGCCCTGTCCTCAAAGCCGGCGGCGCTTAAGCCCTGAGGTGGGGGGCGTCAAGGCGCTTCGTCCAAGGTCACGGGTCACGCCGCGCGCGGCCCGCGATGTCGATCACTTCTAGAAGCGCGACGCGCCCGCCGTCAACCGAGAACCGTAGATCCACCGGACCGACCCTCACCACATAACGGCCGGTTCGCGCTGCGGCGTAGGCCGGTCGGGGGTCCGCGGCGAGCACCTGCTCAGCCAGCGCGCGAAGTCTTGGATGTTCCTCCTCATACGCCAGGAGCTGCGACTCCAGCTCCGGACTCATGTCCACCGGCAGCGCCGCCGGCGCGTCCTGAGCCCAGTCCGCGCGCGCGTCGGGCCGGGCCTCGGCGTAGGGTAGATACGGCTTGAGATCGAGGAGCGGAGTACCGTCCACAAAATCGCCGCCCTCAACGTAGATGACGACGGGATCGCGCTCAACCGCGAGCAGCTTGACGAGCGAGAGGCCGATCCGGTTGGGCCGGTAGGGGGAACGGGTCGCGAAGACGCCGCGTTTGGCCGTGCCGCCCAGACGAGGAGGCCGAACCAGCGGCTTCCACCGATCCACCTGGTGGAAGAGAAAGACTACCCAGACGTGGGAAAAAGCCTCGAGGCCACGGACCACATCGGACCCGAGCTCAGGCAGGAGCTCGACCCGCGCGCGCGCCGCAGGGATCAGCCCAGGCTGCCGGGGAATCCCGAAACGATCCGGGAAGGACGACCGGATCGTCCCGATGCTCTGCATCATCACCGCTTCGCCCGCCGGCCCGCTCCCGTCCACGGATCGCCTCCACCGCCGCCCGTATCCCGGACAACAGGCCACAGCGCGCTGGCAGGACCGCGCTTGCCCGGCCTCGGGCCGTGGGGTAACCGGCCGGCCATGCCTACTCCTTTTGGAATCCGTCGCCGCATCAAACGCCTGCTCGGCCTCCCAGTCGACGCGCCCACGACCGCTCCGGAGGCGGATGCGGGCCCACAGATCACCCTCATCGTGGTGGGGCCCAACGGGCAGGAGCAGTCGCTCGACGCTCCGGCCGGCTCCACCATCTCGGGCGCCTCGATGAAGCTCCAGCGCCCCATATCGACCGGTTGCCCCGACAGCACCTGTGGCACCTGCCACGTCGAGATCCTGGAGGGCGGGGAGAACGTGTCGCCGACGGACGGCCGCGAGCGCGCGACGCTGAAGACGCAAGGCATGCCCGACGGCCAGCGCCTCTCGTGTCGCGCGACGGTCACCAGCGGGACGGTCAAGGTGCGGGCCTTTGAGTTGATGTGATTCCGTGACTCCGGGGTTCCGGGCCTCGGCCCTCAACACTCCCGGGCATGGTATGACCCGGGCGCGGCACAGGTTTGACACCTGTCGCTCGGCCGCGCAGACTCATGAGACCAAGGAGCCCTGATGGACCCCCGGCTACGCGCGCGGATCGAGATTGAGACCCTGCACGAGCTGCTACCCCAGCTCGATCACTACGGGCTGCTCAGCCTCAAACCCGGGTGCCCGCAGGCCGACGTAGATGCCGCGTTCCGAAACGAGAGCCGCAGGCTCCATCCTGACCGCCACATCGCGGGCGCCCCGCCGGAGATGCGCACCAAGGTCAACGAGGTGTTCAAGGCGGTCAACGATGCCTATCGGGTACTGCGAGACCCGGACAGCCGCACGCGCTACGACAGTTCGCGCCGCGAAGGCGCGTTCAAGGTGGCGATGGAGGCGAAGAAGGAGGCCGAGCACGACGACGCCGCCCGCCAGGATCCCAACAAGGCGCCACGTACACCCAACGGCGAAAAGTACTGGAAGATGGCGCTTACCTGCATCGAGAACAAGGACTTCAACGGCGGCGTCATGCAGGCGCGCTTCGCGATCCAGTTCGAGCCCGACAACGCGGTGATGCGGGAGTGGATGGCGCGCTGGCAGGCGGAGGCCGAGGCGCGGCGAAAAACCGGCGGGAACGCCTACCGAATCCGCATCGGCTGAGCGCCGATGCTGCTGCTGCTCGTCTGGCCCGCTCTCGCTGGTACGCCGGTGGAGGTCCGGGTCGCGGGCCTCACGGACACCTCTGCAGCGCAGGTGCTCGTCCAGAGCGGCGACGACGTGTTGGTGAGCGACTGTAACGACGCCGGTACCGGCACTGACAAGGCCGCGGACGGGATCTGGAGCTGCGGTAGCCTCGACGTCTCGGCCGACAAGGTGGAGGTCGCGCTCCTGCGGGACGGGGTGCTGTTCGCCGCCGGGGCCCTCAGCTGGCCGGTTGGACCACGATTCATCGTCGTCCGCGCCGAAGCGTCCGGCGCCGTCGCGAGCTACGAGTCCTCGAGTCTTCCCCCGCCGCTGCCCGCCGCTCGCGCCGCGGGACCGGGGGCCGTGGTGCTCGTGCGCCTCGGCGCCTCGCCCGCGGGCCCCACGCCGATACTCACGCTCAGCAGTCCGGCGGGGAGCACCGAGATCTCGTGTCGAAACGACGGTCGTTTTCCGGACGCCTCCCCCAACGACGGCACCTTCGGCTGTAGCGGCGTGTTGCCGGCGTCGGAGGTCACGCTGTCGTGGCGCGGCGCTGAAGGTGCCGGCTCCAGGTTCGGTACGGTGACCTGGGACCGGCCCGGGCCCCTGCATTACCTCACCCTCGACGGACCGAGCGGAAAGGTGCTGTCGAAGGAACCATTCGGGATCCGTATCCGCGTACCCTCGACCCTCGCGCCCACCGGGCCGGGGCCGCCGGCCGCCGCCGAGCCGGACGCGAATCCCCCCGCACGCCCGCCCATCGAGACCCCCGAGGCCGCGCCACACCGCGTCGGGGCCCTGGTAGCAGCCGCGGGATTCGGCGTTATGTGTGGATTTCTGCTGAGGCGTCGCCGCAGCCGGCTCCCGAGTGGCCTCCGCGCCCTGCCCACGCCCTCCGTCCTGCCCGGCGGGCCGACGACCTTTCCCGCCGTGCTTCACGGGGTCGAACCGCTCACGCTCGCCCGCGAGCTCCTTCCTTCGCTGGCGAACCGCGGCGCGGTCGTGGTGATCGGCGGCGACGCCGAGAGCCTCCGCTGGGATCGTGGCGGACCCGTCTACCTCGCCGAGCAGCGCGACCGGTTGGATATCGGCCTTGCCGTTGGGCTCCTGCGTCGCGAAGGCACCGTGCCGACCGTCCTCATCCTCGGCAGGGTGGTGACCGACCCGGGCGCGGCCGTCGGCGATCCCCTGAACAAGCTGGTGAGAGACCTCCCGCCGAGCACCCCCCTCCTGATCCTCCTCGGTCCCGATGAGGCCCCGCCAGCGGGCATTCCGCGCTGGGCGGTCAGCGGGCCACCGTGGATCGCCACGCGCCTGGCCTGAGCCCGGGGCCATCGAAGCCGATCGCGGCTCGCCTATGTGATTGGCGTTAGCCGCTACGGCGGAGGGCGGGTGGACAACGTCACACACAGCCTGATCGGGACCTTGCTCGCGCGTACCTTCGGAGAGAGGCTGCCCGGAACGCGTGGGGTGACTCTCGCCGCGATCCTCGCCAGCAATGTGCCCGATCTCGATCTCGTGGTGCGGATCGGCGCCGACGATCCGGCGCTCAGCTACCTCGTCCATCATCGCGGTTTCACCCACACCTTTGTCACCACCCCACTGACCGCCCTGATCGCGACCCTTGCGGGCGCGCTGTTCGAACCCGCCTGCCGGGCGCGCCCCGGGAGCCTCTTTCTGCTGAGCCTCCTCGCGGCAGTGCTGCACATCGGCGCCGATGGCTGGAACAACTACGGGATTCACCCGCTGTGGCCCGTGTGGAGCGGCTGGTTCTATGGGGACACAGTCTTCATCGTGGAGCCGCTGTTGTGGGCGGTGATGCTGCCGATCCTCTCGGGCCGATGGCGGTGGCTGGGCTGGGCGATCACGCTGGCGGGCGCCGGGCTCGCGATGTCCATGCTCGGCGTGCCCACGAGCCTCGGATTCCTGGCGCTGTACGCGGTCGCGACCTGGAGCCATCGCCGGTGGGGCGAAGACGCGACATGGGCCTTAGGCGGCTTGATTCTCGCGAGCTTTGTGATCGGCAGCGAAGCGGTTGAGCGGAAGATCAGCGCCGCCCTACCGGGCACCGAGCTCCTCGACATCGCGCGGAGCCCCCGCCCGGCGACGCCCTGGTGCTGGGATGTGCTGGTGAGCGAAAAGGAGGGTGAAATCTATCGGGTTCGGCGGGCGACGGTATCCCTGCTCCCGCCGGTGACCGCCCCGGCCGACTGCGCGTTCCGGCTGCCCGAGGGGCAAACGTTCAGCTGGGACCTGCCGGATCGCCCCGGGCGCCCGGATATCCACTGGGAGGGCGTCTGGGCGGCGCCGACCGCGTCGCTGCCCCAAGACTGTCGCGCGGCGGTGTTTCTACGTTTTGCGCGCGTGCCGGCCTGGCAGGCCCTCCCCGACCCAGACGCCGGTCTGGTGATCGGCGATCTACGGTATGATCTCGAACCGGAGCTCGGTTTTGCGGAGGTGCCGCTCGCGCCAGGGGACACCCGCGGCTGCGGAGTGGACGCGCCCTGGAGCTCGGCGACCGTGAGGGCGTTGGCGCCGGAAGCCCCGGCTGAGGCCTCCCCACCTTAGGGCTCAACATCTCCCACCTCCCTGCACTCGTAGAGCGACGAGCCGGAAAACGGGGCCGCGGCGGGTTCGGGGAGAATGTGGTGGAGCCGGGTGCGTCTCCTCGGTGCGTGCGTCCGCGCTCAGGCCTTGAAGTTACAGTTCAGCAGGTTACAGCTACGTTGACATCGGCTGACCTCGTGGCGGCGCCGCATCGTCCGCACCCGGTTCCAGATCTCGGGCAGTGGCTCGTGAAGATGCCCTACCGGCTCCAGGAAGTAGCAGAGCCGCACCTTGCCGGCCGGATCGAAGGCGAGATCCGAGTGGCCGGCTTTACACACCTGGCCGTTGGCCAGGTGTGGGCCCCTGAAATAGGCCTTGAAGGCCTCGAGTTGCTCAACGCTGTTACAAACTCGGCCCGCGGCACGCCGCTCCGCCGACAACACGTCCAGCGCCATGTCGATCAGCGGCAGCTCCTCCGACGTGGGCCACAACGGAGAACGCCGCCACCAACCAGGGTCATGCGCGTTCTCGCCAAAGCTCTGGTAGAGGGGCTGAACGACCAGCTCGTAGCCGCGCGAGCGCGCGAGCTCCAACAACAGCGGGATCTCCGCGGCGTTCTTGCCGTGAAGCACACAGCTCAGGATCACCCTCGGGCGGCCGACCGCGTCGAGGTGATCGCACGCGTCCAGCGCCTTACGAAAACTGCCTGTACGACCTCGTGAATGGTCCACGGTCTCCGTACGCGCGCCGTCCAGGGACACGTACGCGACGCTCGCCCCTGCGTCCCGCAGCCCGCGCGCCCGCGTCGCGTTGAGGAGCCAACCGTTGGTGTTGAAGGTGACCGCGAAGCCGAGCTGCGTCGCCCGCCCCATCAGCTGTTCCAGATCCTTACGTAGAAGTGGCTCTCCTCCAACAAAATTGACCGAGGCGGTCCCGAGCCAGCCGCCCAGCTGATCAAGCACTGAAAGCCATTCCGAGGTAGGGAGATCCTCAGCTTCGTTCTTGTAGATGTCGCAGTGCAGGCAAGGGAGGAAACAACGGTCCGTGACCGAGAGGTGGATCTGCCCGGGCGGCGCGGCGGCGCGCAGGCCGAGGCCACCGAGGAGGGCGCGGGAGAGCGCTGACCCTGCCTGGGTCATCCTGCGAGCTCGGCTGGGCTGAGCTCGGGGTGGTTCGCCGAACGGGGCACAAAACACCCGGCGCACGCCGAGAGGCCCGCGTAGTCTCCGCGCGCTACCCGAGCACGCTTGGCCCGCATCGCCGAGCCCCACCAAAGCTCGGAGAAGGGCGTGTCCCACAAGCTGCCCAGGCTGTTCTCGAGTCGATTGTCTCGGGTGCAGGTGGTGACGCGCCCATCCCAACTGATCACGGGGCTCTTCCAGAAGGCCGCACACGGCGTCGAATGCCCCGCCAGACTGAGCGGGCTCCGGGTCGGCGCCGGGAGGGCAAGCCCGATGTCCGCCATGTTCTTCCGGAACACCGCGTTCTGGCGCTCCTGTTCGTCCGGGGTCGGGCAGTCGAGCTGCCGATAGAAGATCACGACGTCGTCTCCCGCGGGGACGTGCTGTGCCGCCCGCCGCGTGGCCAGACCGAGACGGGAACACGTCGCCTCCCAGTGCCGAGCAAAGCCCTCAATCTCCTGCTCGTTCTGATCGGACACGATGAACTGGAGCACGGGGCGAGGCCACCGCGCCTGCCGCCGCCGACGTTCCGCCAGGAAGGCCTCCACCTGAGCGCTCACCTTGGCGTACCGGTCGGCGCCCTTGATCCGTCGGTAGGTAGCCTCAGTAGCCGCATCGAGCGAAAAATGCCAGGTTTGCGGAGTCGTTGCGCCGTTCAGCGCCACCCGGAGCACGCCGGGGTCCAGATGGGTCGCGTTGGTGTGGACCTCCACCCGATTGAAGACACGATGATCGACCGCCGCGCGCAGGCAGCTTTGGTAGATCGCTGCAAACTCCGGGTGTATCAGCGGCTCGCCCAGCCAGAAGAGCACCAGACTGTCAAAGTGGCCATCAGCCGCAATCAGATCGTCAAGCAGCCTTTCGACCGTACGTAACGGCAACATCCCCACGCGCTCATGGTGGGGATGGCCCTTCTCTGACACGGAGCAGTGGACACACTGAAGGCTGCACCGGTTGGTGGTCTCCAGCACGAGGTAGCTGCCGGGCAGGGCGGGAGGCATCGTGGACAAGGTAGCCCGCCCGCGGCCCGCGGGTCGGTATGGTGGTTCGCGCTGCGGGCGATCACAGCCCGTGTTCGGCGGCGATCGCCCGATTTCGTTGGGCCGCAGCCTGCGCCGCGGGCCGGGCGTTCAAGCGCTCGACGTAGGCCAGAAACGCCGGGCGAGGCTCAATCATCTTGAACATCAGCATGAAGCGTAAGGTCGCGCCGAAGATCACGTCGGCCATCGAGAAGCGCTCGCCGAGGAGCCACGGGCCCGCGCCGATCGCCACGTCGATGGTGTCGAGCATCTCCTCGTACGTGCCCCAGCCTACGCTACCCGGGCGAAAGGCCCAGCCCGCGCTATGCGCTGCAGCCCCCGGCTCGATCACCGAAGGGGCGTAGAGCGCCCAACGGTACCAGGTGGCGCGCGCTGGATCGTCGAGGGCGGGGGCCAGGTTGCCCGCGCTGTATCGGTCCGCGAGGTAGAGCCCGATAGCCGCGCCCTCGGTGAGCACCACATCCCCATCCACGAGCGTCGGCAGCTTACCCATCGGGTTAATCGCGCGAAATTCCGGAGTCTTGTGCTCACCCTTTGCGAGATCGACGTAGCGGAGCTCGTAGGGGACCCCGAGCTCCTCCAGCATCCAGACGACGGTGGCGGCTCGGGTGTGGGGGTGGTGGTAGAGGACGATCGACATCGGGGCTCCTGGGACGGGCGCCCTAACCACAGGCAGCGGCCAGCGCCTCCGGTCTCACGTCCCATACAACCCGCGACGGCAGCTCCTGACGCACTCCGGCGCTCGCCAGAAGTGCAGCCTTCAACCTTAGGTGTTCGTCGCCCTCGCACGCGCCGCGCCCGGGCGCGACTCCTCGCCCGCAGGCACACCGAAGCGTCCACGGCCCGTCGGGCAGCTCAGGCACCGTGAGCGCCTCGCCGGCGTCGACCGCACGGAGCGTCACCAGGACGCCAACGCCGGAGCCAGCGCAGTTCGCGAGGCGGGCGCGACCGAAAGACTGGGCGTGATCCCACGGGTGGACCCAAGTGTCCCGGGTGGGCAACACCATCGACGACAACCGTTGGATCCAGAGCGGCGACAGTCGCGCGAACTGCTCCGGACCCAATACAAGATCCAAGGGATCTCGGATCCAGACGAAGCTCCCACGCGGGAGTGCCGCGGTGGTCCGAACCCCACCCCCGGGCGCCACGACAGTGCGAGGGTGTATCATACGAGTGTCCAGAGCCGGCCGTTGTCGATCCCGGTCGGACGATAACCACGGTGCGCGCCGGCGAGCAGCAACGCGGCCGGAGGTGGGCGTGGGATGAGCCTCGCGCGGAGCGCCTCCACGATCACGCGCTCCGAAGGTACGGGATCGGCATATGGCAGGAGCACCTGCTCAACCGTCGCGGCACGACGGAGCGCTTCGCGTGTCCAGTCGTCCCACCTGCCCACAAGCGCGGCCCCATCGGCGGCCGACACCCGCCCCCGACAGCCTGGCGATCCGCAAACACACAGGAAGCTCCCCGTCATGTTCAGGGTCGCGTAGTCGCAGGTGAGCTGTTCGCCCGCCTAAATATCGCGCCGCGCGATTTCAAAGCTGAAGCCGAGCGCGAGCGTATTGGGGTCACACGAATGGTTGGTGAGCCGCCCGGCGTCCCAACAGAAGACGGGCCTGCCGTCCCCGTTGATATAACAACGGCGCTCCACCTCTTCGCGGAGCGCGGGCGGAAGTGAAGCTACTTCCTCCATCGACAAGCGACGATCAAGCGGGTCGAGCACCCAGACCAGCTCACCCTGGCGGATCGAGCGCGTAACGAACACGCCCAGCCCCACCCGGGCGTTGACCTCCTTGACCTCAGTGTCAGGGTGGATCACCAGCTGCCCTCGGGGGAGCTACCGCGGACCGCCGCGGCCCGACGCTGGGCGCCTCGTCCACGTGTGGATTCCAGGCCGGCGGCCGACTTCCTTCCGCTCCCGACACGGAGCCGGTGCGTGCGTGGGTCGCGACCTGCTCCTCGACCCCCGGTACCATCCAACTCTCCTGAAGGCTCACGCTGTTGCCCGACGCCTTGAGTAGGACCACGTTCACGTCGAGGTCCGAGAACCGCCAGTTCGCGGCGTACCGGGCGATACGAACGCCCTCGCCGGTCAGCTTCTCGGGCCCAGGCACCGGGTCGGCACGCCGAGCGGCGCCCAGGGTCGCGGTCAGGCGCGCCACGGTGTCGTCGTAGTCGTAGATCGCGTCCGTGGCATCGAGGTACTTTCGCATCGTCGAGAAGAAGTGGATCGGCGCATCTTCGGTGCGCACGAGGTGGAGCTGGGTAAACATGCCACGTACGCTGCGGTCAGCGAGCAGCGCGATCGGGAGCAGCCCATCGCAGCGGTACTGGAAGGTCTCTCGTGTAGGCGAAGGGAACTGCTGGCACTTGAGCTTGTTTTGCTCGAGCCAGCTGTCAACCGCCGCGTGTTCGCTCACCCCGACGCTAAGGCCGTACCGGGCCCGCGTGGCCGCGGCGGGCAAAGCGGCGCGCTCCGCGGCTGCAGCTGCGATCTTGGCTTCAGACGCTGCTTTTTTCGCCTCCTCCTCGGGCGAGAGCGGCGCCTCCTCCACAAGCTTGACCGGCGCCGAGCCCCCCCCGCACGCCCAGAGCCAGACGAGGAATAGCATCATGGCTCCACCACGACTGTCGGCTTCTCCAGGATCGCCGCGTAGAAGTAGCCAAATCCCAGGTCCTTGTCGAGCGTGAGCGGTCCCTCCACCACCACCACGTCGCCGACGTTGTAATCAGCGTCCTGGGTGAAGGTCAGGTCGTTTTCGCCGTCGCCCGGCCCGCTGCTGCCGTCCCTCAAGTGGTACCAGTTGGTGCCCTCGATGTTCTTGCTGGCCTTGACGATGCGGCCACGCAGCTTGACCGTCTTGCCGCCCAGGGTCGTCCGCGCGCCGTAGAGCTCCGCGATGTCCAGCCCACCCTCGACCTTCGGGAGTTTTGCGGCTGCATAAGCCACCGCCTGGTCGACCACCGCCACCGACTCGATGAGCGTCAACGCATCAAAGAGCCTTCCGGCGCCGGTCTCGGCATAACGAAGCGGCCCCTTGCCCAAGAGCACGTAATCGCCCGGCTCGACCTCAAGCTCCGGCACGCTTGCCCAGAAGCTGTACTGACCCTCCGCCACACGCAGATAGCTGCGGCCCTCCCCGGAGAGCACCTCGACCACCTGCGCCGGCGCGACGTTGGCCCAGTCCCCCGGTGGGACTTCGGGGCCGCCGCAGCCGATCATCCACAAAAGCCCGAACACAAGACGCTCCGGATCAAGGGCGAGGGGCCGGCGTCTTCATTACCGGCGCCCCGAAGCAGATGACAACGAGGGCAACTCCCCACTTAGGGGGTGCAGTCCGTGCCCGTGACCTCACCTTCCATAGCGAGGAGCGTGAACAGCAGCGCGTCGATCGGCTGGCTACCATCGAGGGCATAAGGCACCCCGAGAGTGTCGAGCGCGTCGAGCAAATCCTCCACCAACGCGTTGAAGTCGTCCGTGGTCACGCCCATTCCCGCGTGCGTGTCACACATCGACCGGCCAGAGTAGGTGCAATACCCGCCGGTAGCTTCGCAGGTCTGCTCAACCAATAGCTCGTCGAGTACAACGAGGTCGGTGGCGGCGAAGAAGCCGTTGATACGAGCATCGGCAGCCACGTTGAGGAGGAACTGGTCCATCACCGCCTCCAACGCGGCGTGCCCGCCGATCTGGTTGAAGTTGACGATGTCCCCGGCGGGGTCGGTGACGATATCCGGCTGCATCGCCGCGAGAGCGAGGATCAAGGAGTCCGCCGGCAGGCCGCCGTCATATGTGCCCGCGGTGTAGGGCACGCCCAGACTGTCGAGGCTCAGCAGGAGATCCCCGACCAGCTCGTTGAACTGCGCGTCCGTGATGGCCATGTCGGCGTGGACCGTCACCATGTCGCCGCCCGCGTAGACGCAGTAGCCGCCGGTGGTCTCGCAGATCTGGTTGACCAGCATGGTGTCGAGGTTCGCCAGGTCGGTATCCACGAACATCCAGTTGATCTCGGAGTTCGCCGCCACATTGCTCAGCATACCGTCCACCACCGCCGAGACCGCAGCGTAGCCACCGAGCTGGTTGAACAGCACGGTGTCGGCGGCGGCATCGGTGACGATGTCGGGCTGCATCCCGGCGAGCGTCAGGATCAGGGTGTCCGCCGGCAATCCGCCGTCGTAGGTGCCCGCGGTGTAGGGCACGCCGAGCGTGTCCATCGCGGTCAGCAGGTCGCCGACGAGGTAGCCGAACTGGGCGTCGGTGATCGCCATGTTGGCGTGCACCGTCACCATGTCGCCGCCGGTGTACACACAGCCGCCACCGGTCGCCTCGCAGATCTGGTCGGCGAGCATGGTCTTGAGGTTGCCCAGGTCGGCGTTGGCGAACATCCAGTTGATGTTGGCGTCGGCGCCGACGTTGGCCAGGAACTCGTCGAGCACCGCATCGACGCCCGCGGCCCCGCCGAGGCCGTCGTACACCGTCTCAGTGCTCGTGCCACAATCGGTGCCGAGCACCTCGCCCTCCATCGCCGCCAGCGCGAGGATCAGGCTGTCCGCCGGCAATCCGCCGTCGAAGGTGCCCGCGGTGTAGGCTACGCCCAAGCTGTCCAAGGAGAGGAGCAGGTCTTCTACGAGGGCGTCAAAGTCCGACTCGGTCACACCCATGCCGTCGTGGACGTCACACATCGAACGACCGGTGTAGGTGCAGTAGCCGCCCGTCGCCTCACAGATCTGGTTGACGAGGTGGCCGTCGAGCGCAACCAGGTCGGTGCTGGCGAAGAAGCCGTTGATCCGCGAGTCGAGCGCGATGTTCGCGATCAGGCCGTCCACCACCGCGCTGACCGCGGCGTGGCCGCCGAGCTGGTTGAACAGCACGGTGTCCCCGAGCGGGTCGGTGACAATGTCGGACTGCATCCCGGCGAGCGCGAGGATCAGCGTGTCGGCGGGGAGGCCGCCGTCGAAGGTGCCCGCGGTGTACGGCACCGCGAGGCTGTCCAGGGCGAGGAGGAGATCACCGACCAGCGCGTTGAACTGGTCGTCGGTGATCGCCATCTCGGCGTGTACCGTCGCCATGTCGCCGCCGGTGTAGACGCAACCGCCGCCCGTCGCCTCGCAGATCTGATCGGCGAGCATGAGCTTGAGGTTGGCCAGGTCGCTGTTGGCGAACATCCAGTTGATGGTGGTGTCGGCCGCCACATTGGCCAGGAAGGCGTCGAGCACGGCGTCGATAGCCGCGGCGCCACCGAGATCGTCGTAGACGGTAGGCGGCGCGGGGGTGTCGACGTAGCCCGTGGGCTGCGAGCACGCGCTGAGCGTGTCGGAGCTGCTGCCGAGGCCGTCCCCGTCGGGGTCGGCGTACCAGGTGGTCTGGCCCGTGGTCGAGTCGTCGGCGTCGTCCGCGAGGCCGTCGCAGTCTTCGTCGGCCGCGGCTGCGTCGCACACCTCGGCCGCACCCGGGTTCGCCGACGCATTGACGTCGTCACAGTCACCGGTGTCAGCGGCGTAGCCCGCCATCACGTCACAGGCGTCGGCGGTGCTCCCGTCTACACCGTAACCGTCGGCGTCTCCGTCGAGGTAGAAGGTGCTCTTGCCGGTGGCGCTGTCGTCGTCGGCGGCGCCGTCGCAGTTTTCGTCGGTGTCACCGTCATCGCACACCTCGGTGGCGCTCGGGTTGACCGCGCTCTCATCGTCGTCACAGTCGGTGCTGTCGGCGACGTAGCCATCCGGCGCAGCGCACGCGACGACCTCGCCGTCGACGTCGCCGAAGCTATCCGCGTCGGCATCCGCGAAGTAGGAGATCCCATCCGCGGCGCCGATTTCGTCGGTATCACCGTCACAATCATCGTCCTGGCCGTTACAGAGCTCAGGAGCGCCAGGGCTGACCGCCGCGTCGTCGGGCGCACAGTCGGCGTCATCGTAGTAGCCATCCCCGTCGGAGTCCGGGAGGGGGGTGGAGGGCGTGCTCTCCTTGCTGTCGTCGGTGCAGCCGGCCAAAATGGCTGATGCAAGGAAAAGTGTCGTTATAAGCCGCATATCGATGACTCCGCGATCCGGGTAAAGCGTCCCGCGGAGAGTATACGCCAGTTCCGTGGAAAAAGGATCACCACATCGACGATTCCCCCTCCGGGGAGCCGCCCCTCGCGCACCGCACGATCAGGGTCCGGGGCGGCGCACCTTGGCCGGGGCGACGGGACGCCGCCATCCGCAGGCGCCACCGAGGTGCCGGCGTCTAAGAGTCCGGTTCGACCGCGATGGGGCCGGCGAGCACGCTCGCCCCCGCGCCAGGAAGGCCGGCGGGCGCCGCCGGCTCCGGCGAGCGCAGCGCGCTGGAGAAGGCGGCGATGGGGCTCCCGAATCGGCGTAGCCGGGGCGGGAGACCCTTGAGGGCGAAGCCCGAACCCAGAGGACGACCGGTGCCCGGCGGCACGCCGGGCAGGCGCCCAGACCCGCAAGAAGCCAGACCCGCGAAAACGTGAGGGGCCAGGGCGTCAGTCCGCCAGGGCAACCGCTCCGTAACAGGTGGGACTGGCAGTATCGGAGCCGCCCGCAAAGATGCCGGCGCCCGGCACCTCGCCGAAGACCTCACCGGAGGCGCCGACGATCGAGCCCTCCACCGGTGCGCCGTCGGCGTCCAGCCCAGTGAAGATGTCCGAATACGTGAAGGTGCCGGAGTAGGCGTCCCCGAAAAACGCCAAAGTCGCCGTGTACTCGAAGTCGTGATTCGACAGGGTGGGCGCCTGATACTGACCGGCGAACTTGACGGTGAATACGTTACAGTTTTCCGCATCCGCGGTGAGCGAGCCCTCGTACTTCTGCTGAGTCGCCGAGTCGGCATCCCCGGTGCCCTGCACCTCGTCGATGTCCAGGATGTTGACATTGACCTTCTCGGCCGCGGACTGGTAGGTGAACTCCCAGCGTGAGCATCCGTTCACGAACAGCTCGTAGCTTGGATAGTCGGCCGTCATCTCCAGAGCGGACTGCCCGCTCGCGCCGCCGGAGTCGTCGGGCGTGTTCACCACCGAGTGCCACACCTCATAGGCCTGATTGACCCGCTCCGGGTTGGAACAGTCGGCGTCACACCCCGAAATCCAGAGCGCCAGTAGGAGGCCGCCACCGAGCTGTCCTCTCATGTCTCTTACCCTCCGAAGGCGGGAGTTCTACCACAGACGCGGCGCGCTGAACAGCGGCCCCACAGAACTTGAGAGGCCCGCGTGCCCAGGCCAGGTCCGCTTCGGCCGGCTACGCTCGCCGGGTGACCACGCGCCACCCTTCGCTGGATCCGTCACGATGCCAGGAATGCCGCGCCTGCGAGGTCGCGTGCGTCGAGGATCGTTACGGTCTGACGGGGCTCATCCCCGACGATCCGGTCGTGCTTGAACGCCGGCGACTCACGATCCGGTCCTACGCCGAGCTGGGAGGGACCGGGCCCGAACTGGCGGTGTGTACGCACTGCGCCCCCGCGCCCTGTATCGCCGCTTGCCCCCACGATGCGCTGCTCAGGCATTCCGACGGTCGCGTCCAGCTCCACGAATCACGCTGCACGGGTTGTGGGCATTGTATCACGCCTTGTCCCGTTCG
>CANKTH010000042.1 GCA_947486185.1 Deltaproteobacteria bacterium | reverse complement strand
GAAAATCATGGCCATCCAGCAGGACTTCCCCCGAGTCGGCTGGGGCGATGCCCGCGATGGCGTTGAGCAGTGTGGTCTTGCCCGCGCCTGAGGGCCCTACCATAGCGATGACCTCGCCGGAGAACACCGTGAAGGAGACGTCGTCGAGCAGGCAGGCCGAGCCGACGCGCCGACTCAAATGTCGCGTGGACAAAGCTGAAAATGCGCGATCACCCCACACGTGGAGCACATCACGATCCGGGTCCACTCGGAGCTGGTAGGGTCCGATCCGGAGCTCGTCTCCCGCGCCGATCGGCGCCGACTGTACGGGACGGCCATTGAGCACCGTTGGACGCCCAGACTCGGCGTCCAACACACGCCAACCGCCCGGCACGTGGGTGGCGGGGGTCCTCGCCGGCGCTTCAGGCGGAAGCTCTATCTTCCCGAAATCGTCCGTGACACGATCGGAGCGGCTCTGGGCGGCGGCTGACGGGAGAGGCTCGGGCTCGGTGACCTCCGGCGTGGCGCGACGCAGCTCGGCGTGGGTCAGAGCGACCAGCGGGTCGGGGAGCACAAGATCCGCGGCGGGGGAGCGCCCGATTTGGAAGCGGGTGCCGATGAGCGGCACCGAGAAATCCCCGGCGGCGAGCCGCGGGTCATAACGCCGGTGTAAGGCGGAGAAGAGGACGGAGTCTACACCAAGCGCCGCCGACGCTTCTTCCAGCCGTCGGAGCTCGGGACCCTTAAGCCCCGCCGAGGAGAGCACCGCGAACATCGCGTCGAGCAGGTCCAACGCGGCGCGGGAGCCGTAGCGTTCGGCGTACTCATCAAGCTCGACCGACTCCTCATCGGCTTCGCGGAGCAAGGTGGTAGCCGCGCTGCCGAAACGCGCCGTGAAGGCTTCCACCGCACGAAGCTCGGCCATGGCCCGATGCTCCGGTCGCTCCGCGAGGCGCACCAGGGTGTCGGCGACCGCCGGGGGGAGCTGCCAACGGGCGCACACGGTCCCCACGATCCGGGTGCGGGAGGCGATGAGCATCTCCGGTCGCCCGCCCGCGACCTGGGAGACCAGGCGCACAAAATCGCAAGCCGGCGCCAGTACGTCGGCCGGCACCGTGAGCCCCTGCGTGGCGAAGGCCTTCGCCGCCCGCGCGCTGAAGGAGCAGTCGCGCGAGCTGAGGGCGCCGGCGGGGGGCACCGTGTCTACTTGTACGTGACCGCGCTGGCGACGCCGACCTTGACCCCGGCCTTCAGGACCCCGGAGATGTGCACCGCGAGGTAGAAGGTGTCGGTAGCGGTCGGGCTGTGGGTCAGGCGCGGCTCGCGGTCGGTGGTCGTGTCCGCGGCGATCTTGTTGCCGAGCGCGTCGTAGAGCACGAGGTCGACGTTGGTGGTGTCACCGTCGGCGCAGGCGAGGAACTGGTACTCGTTGCCCGAGTAGAGGGTCACGAGGTAGACCTTGTTTTCGCCGTGGCCGAGCGAGGCGGACATCATGCTTCGAACTGCAAAACCCTGATCGTAGCCTTCCCAGATCTTGTTCTTGAGGCAGCTCTCGGCTTGGGCTTCATCGGCGTGGGCGTTGGCAGCAAACAGAGCCGCGAAGAAGCAGAAAACGGTGATGAGGTGGCGCATGGTTCGACCCTCCTACAGCATCGCCAGGACAGACCGCGTCGAGGAGTGGACCTCTTTCACGTCGTCCAGGGTTAACGCGGATTTGCTGGCGATGGAGCCGAGCGTGGTGAGGGTCGTCTCAAGCTTCTTGATCACATCGGAGGGCGCCTTGTCGGCTCCTTCGGTGCGGACATACTTGAGAAAATAATCGACGACCTGCGGCTGCCGCAGGAGCTGGTTGGCGGCGTCAGGCTTGCTGGCAGCGATGACGGCCGCGGCGACGAGGTGGCTCCCTTCGAGCCAGGAGCCTGCCTGAAGCAGGGGTACACAACGGTCCCCTGCCTCAAACCGAATCTCCGGGATGATCGCGCCGTGGAGCTCGTCGAGCTCGCGTACCAGGTCGTCGCGGCTCACGCTGTTGTTCTCAATCCGCGCGACCATTTCGTCCAGCGTGGTGCTGATGTCCGTGCCTGCGCCCATGTGCGTGAGGCCCGTGCGCACGAGCTTGATACGTTCCACGAGCTTCGGGGTTGGTGCGTCCTTGACCGTGAGCAGCGCGTCAGCGAGGACGACACCGGTGCGAACTGCCACCACATCCTTGTTTTCCGCGTCGAGCTTCAGCACCCGGTCGGGAATCTGCCCGGAGAGGGCCGTCGCGATGCCGGCCCGGTCGAGCGCGCGCTGCATTTCCGCAGGCGAGGGGACGAGGGCCACATTCTCGGCGTTTGCCTTCAGATCAGCGGGAGTGACGTTGATCGTCTTCTCCGGGAGGCGGTCACCCGGCGGCTCGGCCTTGGGCGCGGGGGTACCGGGATCGTCGGCGCAGCCAACGAGCAACAGGGCGATCAGGGACAGCTTCGACATTAAACGGCTCCAGCAGGGCGGGGCGGCACACACTACGCCACCGGCCGACGGATTTCAAGGGTCTACTCGCGCCGGCCGAGGCCGACACCGACGAGGCCGGCCCCGAGCGAGTAGCAACGCAGCTCACGGAGGCCCGCCGACTCAAGCAGCCGGGTGAGCGCCCCCTCCGTGCGCCGGACCGTAGGCCAGCGTAATAGGAAGCGCCACAGTGGCTCGTCGGGGCTCTCGGCCAGCGCGCTCACCACGAGGCGCCCGCCCGGCTTCAGCCAGGTGCGGAGGCTGCTCAACAGCGTCACGGCGACGCGGTCCGGCAGGTAGTCGAGCATCGCGTCCACGAGCACCACATCTTGCTTGGCCGCGGGGTCTCCGCCGGAGCTGGTGCTCCCGAGCGGCGACCACCGAGGCTCACCACGAAGCAGGCTGAGGGGATCCTCCTGGATCAATCGTAGCTTGACGGGCGAGCCGCGTCGGTTTTGGAGCGCCTGAAGGCGCTCACGGCGCGCCTCCACCACCGCCACTTCGCCGCCGGCGCGCCGGAGATCCTCCAGGATTCGCGCCGGAATTCCTGCCGCGACCGAGTTGATGAGGGTGATGCGAGCCGGCGGATCCGCCGGTAGACCCTCCAACACTTGCCCTTGAAGCTCCACATTTCTCTCGCGAAAGCCCCGGCCCGTCGCGAGGCCGGTGAGCCAGGCATCGAGGAGCTCACCAACCGGTCCGTCCCCCACCGCCTCTCCGCTGAGCACGTGTTCAACGGCGTGCGCGTCCCCTGGGTGGCCGTCAGCCTGGTCCAACGCCAGCTCTCCGAGGTGGGAGCGCATGAGGTAGGGGTGTAGCACCCGGGCCGCGCCCTCGCCGGCGGCGAGCTGTTCCGCATCCGGTAGCCCCTGGATCACCGTGGGGAAATGCTCCTGGAACGTGTGAAGCAGGGCCAGGATCTCCCGCTCCCCGCGGTCACGATCTCGCCGCAGTAAGGGTTCAGCCTGAACAATCGCGTTGACGAGGTCCTCGGCGAGGTGCTCCGCCGCCGCGCCCGCCCCGATGTGCGCGGCCGACCGCGCCCGGTTCGGGCCGAGATTACCGGCGATGGCGTGGGTCGTGACGCTCCGCGCCCGGGCGACGACCAGCGACGCCAGACTCCGGTAGAACGCGATGCCGAACTGGGGATCCTGGTCGATCAACTTGAGGATCGTGGCCTTTGACCAGCGCTGGCACACGGCGGTGTCGGCCGCGCGGACGTCAGCGCTCCGGGTGTGCTCGTCGAGGAACGCCATCTCGCCGACCATGCTGCCGCGGCCGAGGACCTCGAGGATCACCGGGGGGCTGCTCCGGGTGTCCACCACCTCGACGTCGCCTTCGACCACACGGTACAGGTCGCCGCCGCGGTCCCCGGTGAGGATCAGCGCATCGCCCCGCTGGAGCCGGACGACGGTGGCCGCGGCGAGAAACCGCTCCCGGTCGCGGCCGGGCAGTGCTTCGAGGAGATCCAAAGGGGTTCAGGAGGTGATGGTGAAGTTGTAGTCGTCCGAGCACGAGCCCGACCAGGTGGTGGCGTAGATGCGCACCGCGAAGTCGTTGCCGTAATCGCTGAAGATCGTGGTCGAAAAGTTGAGGTTCAACGAGGTGGTGCCCGAGGTGCTCTGGATGACCACGCCGTCGTCGACGGAGTAGAGCTCCATCACGTAGCGGGCGCCGCCGGTGGAGGGCAGTCCGCTGGCGCTGATGGAGATATCCAGGAAGATCCAGATGTCATCGACCTCGAACTGAAACCAATCCTCGTCCACGTCCGACGAGAGGGTGAGGCCGGAGATGGTCATCGATGACGACAAGAAGAGGATCTCGCCGACCTCGCCGATCTCGGCGGCGGTGCTCATGCTGTCGTTGATCTCGTAGGTGTCGAACCAGTCGTCGTTGACGATGCCGTCGCAGTTGTTGTCCTCACCGTCGCAGATGTCCGTGGCGCCGGGGTTGAGCAGCGGGTTGGCGTCGTCGCAGTCGCCTTCGTTCTCCGACCAGCCGTCCCCGTCGTCGTCGATGGCGTTGGGGTCATCTACCGTGACCACGATGGTGTCCCGCCCCTCTTTTCCTTCTTCATCGGTGGCCGCGAGCGTGATGGTGTGGGTGCCACCGCCGAGCGCGCTCGCAAAAACCGTGGTGCCGCTCCCATTCGAGGGGTTGGTGGAGAGCACCCCGCCGATGTCGCTTGACCAGACCACCCCGAGGTCCTGAGCGGCGGTGAGGTCGTCGGAGACCGTGCCGCGGAAGGTGATGACATCCGTGAGGTTGTAGGTGGCGCCGTCGGCGGGGTCGTCGATGCTGACCACCGGCCGGGTGCCGTCCGCGACGGTGAAGCTCACTTCCTCGGTGGACGTGTAGCCTTCGGTGTCGATCGCCGAGAGGCTCAGGGTATGGCTGCCTTCGGAGAAGGTCCACGGCACAGAGACCGTGCCCGACATCGTGGGGTTGCCGCTCCACAACAGGCCGTCCGGCACGTCGAGCAGCTCGGCGACCAGCGCCGGCCCCGGATCCACGTCGTCTGTGATCGTGGCGATGATGTTGATCACCTCAGTAGAGAGGTAGGAGCCGCCATTTTGGGGGTTGGCGATCTCGATCAGCGGCGCGCCGGTGGGCACCACGCCCGTGTCGTCGGTGTCGATGTTGTTGGTGACGTCCAGCGTGATGCTGGCGTTGGACGACTCCTCCTCTTCGTCGATCGCCGTGAGCGTGATCACGTGCGTGCCCGGCGAGAGGCCGTTGACCGCGAGGTAGAGGTTGCCGTCCGAGTCGGGTGGGTCAGAGCCGAGCTCGCCGTCGAGCGTGCTGGTCCACACGATGTCGATGTCCTTCGGGGCGCTCTGTTGGTCGCCTGCGAGGCCGATAAACTCCACCGTCGCGCCGGGTGGCACCTGCGCGTAGTCCGCCGGGAGCAGGATCGCGACCTCCGGCGGCGAGTTGTATTTCGTGACCAGTGTGTCGCCACAAGCGACGAGGAGCAGGGCGGTGACCGGGATGACGCGCATGACAGGAGTCTACACCGGCTGGCCCAGAAGTGGGAGGGGGCGGAGTTGACGGCCATCCCCGAGGAGCTTCCTGGCTTCAGCGTAGGGATCTACAGCCGGAGGGAAGGGAGGGGGGCACACACTTTGAGTGCTTCGCCCAGTCCCAGGAGACATCCGACTTCAGGTTCAAGCTACAACTTACGCCGTGTTCTGCGCCGGAGACAACCAGGGTGTGGATCCCGAGGGCCAGCTCCATACCTCGGTACGGATCCTTGATCGGGCTGCCGTCCAGCGTGGTCGTACACCCGGTGAGCGGGAGGTTGAGGGTGAACCTGGCGGTTTGGGGCACGGGGAGGGCGACGGCCGGCGGCTCGGCGGCGGGCGCTGCGGGGGGAGTGGCCTCGGGGGTAGCAGGCGGCTTGGGGCTGGCCGCGGTCGTCGTCTTGGTGGTGGCCGGGGTCGTAGTGGGTGTCTTGTTCGTCGGCGTCTTGGACGATTCTCCGGTCCCGGACGCGGCGTCGATCGCGCCCTTCGAGGGCGGCGCGGCCCCGGCCTGGTGGGCGCCCGCGTCTGTGGTCTCTTCGGTCGTTGCGCCGGGAGTTGGGTCGGGCGAGGTGCCGGCGCCGGTGGTCCCCGCTCCGGTGGTCCCGGGGGTTCTGGGACCTTGGGGTGAGGTGGTGCCGGCGCCGGTTGTGCCGGTTTCGGAACCCGGAGTTGGCGGGGTGACGCTCCCGTCAGCGGTGATCGGTCCGGGGGGCGTAGCTGCATCGAGGGTGGGCGCGGCGGCTCCATCGACCGTCGCGTTTGAGCTTGCGCCGGTGAACCACCAGGCCATGACGGCGAGGCCGAAAGCTCCGGCAAACAGGGCGATCAACGCCACCGCCCCCACGGCGACCGGCACCTTGAGGCTCTGCTCAGCGGACACGACGGACGGAGACTGCGGCACGCCCAGGGTGGCCACCGCCCCGATCTCGCTGACGGCGCCGGTGTCCAACGACGCGCGCGACGGAAGGTCGTTTTGCCCTGCTTTTTGCCGGCGCTTCTCGACGAGGCCGGGGATCACGCGGCGGGCGACACGAGAGAGCGGGTCGCCGGTAGCGGCGCCGAGCATCTGCCCGACCTCCTCGATGAGCTCGGCGGCGGTCGGTCGCCGGTCGGGCTCGTAGTCGAGGCAGCGGGAGATGAGATCGGCGAATTGGGGATAAGCGAGGCGGGCGATCGCGCTGTCGATGTGATCGGTGTAGCGCGACAGCGGTTGGAGCGGCGGGCGATCCATCGTGCCGCCGAGGAGCTCGAGGAGCGTGACCCCAAGCGCGTACACGTCCACCGCGGGGGTGGGCTCCGAGCCCATCCACACCTCGGGTGCCATGAAACGGGGCGTCCCGAACGCGTTGCTGCCGGTGTAGGACTCGCGCGCAAAATCCGCACGTGCAACACCGAAATCAAGGACCTTTACGCCTCCGTTGGGGGTCACGAGGATGTTGGCGGGTTTGATGTCCCGGTGCACCACCCGGAGCGGCCGCCCCGTGTGGGCGGACACGGCGCCCCACGCGGCGTCCAACGCCGACGCGGTCGCCGCGACCACCTCCAGCGCGGCGCGTGCGCCGATGCCCCGCCCTGGCGCGGTCACCCGAAGGACCTCGGCCAGATCGGCGCCCTCGACGTACTCCATCACTACCGCGGGCCGGCCGTCCACCTCGGTGAGGTCGAGCACCTGTACGATGTGATCGTGGTGGAGGAGGCCGAGGAGCCGGGCCTCGTCACGTTGGCGGGCCAGCCGGTCTCCGAGCTCCTCCCCGGTGACACGCATCACCTTCACCGCAACACGGCGCACAAACTGGTCTCGACCGTGAAGGTTCGCGAGGTAGACCATGCCGAATCCGCCCTCTCCAAGGGATTCGACAAACTCAAGCTCGCGCGAGGACATTCTCCGAGCCTATCCGGGTTGGTCGTGCCGGACACCGGCTGTTGGTGTCGGTCGCCGACTTCCGGCGACGCGCCGATAGCCGCGCTGCGTGAAGGCGGCACCTACCCGATCGACCAGCCCGCGCATACGCTCACGATCTCGCGACGGCCGCCTCCCGATGGCGGCGCGGCGCCTCGACGGAGCAGCGGATGACCCTAACTTCTACCAGGATGCCCGTACTTTTTCTGCCCCACGGTGGGGGGCCGTGGCCATTTGTGGACCTCGGCTTGCCCCGCGCCGAGGTGCATGCGCTGGCGACCTGGCTTCGTGAGCTTCCCGGCCGGCTTCCAGCACCGCCGAAGGCGGTGCTGGTGATCTCCGCGCACTGGGAGGAGTCGGTTCCGACGGTGATGAGCGGCGTTCATCCTCCACTCTACTTCGACTACTACGGCTTCCCACCCGCCTCCTACGAGCTCCGCTGGCCCGCCCCTGGCGATCCAGGCGTCGCCGCGGAGGTCCGCGGGTGCCTTCAGCGGGTCGGGCTGCTATCGGCGGAAAACTCCAGCCGTGGCTTTGACCACGGCACCTTCATCCCCCTCATGCTCGCTTGGCCCGCCGGGGACGTGCCCGTCGTGCAGCTCTCGCTCAAAAACGGCCTTGATCCCGCTACCCATCTCGCGATCGGTCGGGCCCTCGCCCCGCTCCGTGAGGCTGGGGTGCTCATCGTTGGGAGCGGCATGAGCTTCCACAACCTCCGGCTCATCGGCGATGCCCGCGCCGCGGGTCTCTCTACGCAGTTCGACGCCTGGCTGGTGGAGGCGGCCACCGCGGACGCGATGACGCGGGATCAGGCCCTTACCGACTGGATCAACGCGCCCGCCGCGCGCGCCGCTCACCCCCGAGAGGAGCACCTGTTGCCCCTCATGGTGGTCGCCGGGGCGGCGGGTCCGGACCGCGGGGTGCTAGACTGGACCGGCACGATGCTCGGTTGGCGGCTCTCCGGCTTTCGGTTCGAGGCCCGATCTCCGTAGTCCAGGCTCACTCGAAGAGCTGCTCGACGAGACCCGGCGGCAGGAGGATGCCGAACATGCCCAGGCACATCTCGTCCAGCGTGGTCTCGCCGAGGTAGACGTCCTGGGGTTCGGTGAGGCCGGCCTCTGCGAGGGCATCGGCGACAAAACGGTTGCCCATGCTGTTGTCGTAGACACACTTCATCACGAGATCGTCGTCTTTGCCGATGGTCGGGAGCGCGTCGATCGCGGCGTCAAAGTCGTAGACCCGTTGCCAGTTGAAGTCCCAAGTGGGCGTGTGGACCAGGCACTCCTCCCGGCCGTCGTCGCGGAACATGATCTTCATGTCTGTGCCGACGAAGTGCATATGGGTTCCGGCCGAGTAGATCGGGATTTCAAAGTCGGTCTCCTGGCGGTAGACCATCTCCTCGGTGTGACCCACGGCGCCGGCGGGGATCAGGAACTCGGGCTCGGCCGTCCGGTCGTTGGGCCCGGGCAGCAGGCCGATGCCGTCTCCTTCCGAGTCGTTGTAGTTGCCGAGCAGCACGTGGGCGGACTCCCAAGTAGGCCTGGTTTCCGTCCACTGAAGCTGAAGAACGGACTGGTCAGTGGCCGGCTGCCCGCCCGGAGGGTGGTAGTGCATCTGCACCACGATGAGCGCGCCGGCCGGCAAGGGTGAGCCGGTGCCCGCCGGGGTGCGGGTCACCACCGCGCCAGGGGTCCAGGTGGAGATCTGGTAATTGGGGATGTTCGCAGGGCTCGAGAAGCACGGGAAATGAAGGTCGGGGTAGAGATCAGCGGCCACCCCTCCAAAATCGACGAAGACCAGACCGTGGTGGTCCATCTCCGGGTTCCCCGGCACGAGCTGCACCTCGTTGATCCATACGTCGGTCGTGTTGCCAGGATCCAGGATGAAACAAACGTACTCATCCGCAGGACCCTTCACTTCGTAGGCTACGGGAAAGGTGAGCTCAGCCGAAGGGCTGGCGACGGTGAGCGACGGGCTCCCGGGGATCGGCGCCGCCGTGGCGGCATCGCCTTCGGGCGCGCCTGCGTCGGACCAATCGCGCAGGGTGGCGATCTCGTCTGGGCTCAGTCGCAGATCGTCTTTGTAGTCCCGCTTGGGTGTACAACTGTCGGATACCTGGGCGAGCCAGGGGGGCATGGTGCCGTCCTCAACCGCCGCGGCGATCGCGGCGGACAGCGGCGCGCTCGTGGCGTAGTCGTCGAGCGGGAAGGGCGCGAGCCCGCCGCTGTTGTGGCAGGAGCCGCAGCGCGCTGCCAGAATCGGCGCGACGTCCTGGTGCCACGTTGGTCCACCGCTGGGGGGGAGCTTGGTGTCGTCAGCGCACGCAGCGAGCAGGAGGAGCATCATTGGCGTGCGCTTACCGGTCCGGCGGTCCACGCCCCCGCCGGGGCGACACGGGGCTCAGCCGCCGTCGCTGCCGTCTTCACGCGGGGTGTAGCCGGCGGCGAAACCGGGAGGCGAGGGGAGCCCGTGGGCGTCGTGGAGCACGACGCCGAACTCGTAGGCCTGGTTGAACTCGAGGCCGAAGGGGTCGACCGCCAGAAGGAGCTCCACCGTGGCGTTGTCCGTGACACAGGCGTTGCCCACCTGGATGCTCTCCACCACCGCCCAAGGGCTCCCGCTCGTATCGACGTACCCGTCCACGTCGGAATCTACCCATATGTCGAGGGATATCGTGCTCAAATCGCCGTCGGTGTCGGTGGCGGATGTGCGTACGAGCACGCAGGGCTGCTCGACGTCCTCGATGGTGTACAGGCCGCCGTTCTCGACCGCGACCTCCTGGATAGACGGCGAGGATCCCGCGCAGGTGTCCGTGTCGGAGTCGGAGTCCGAGTCGGAGTCGGAGTCGGAGTCCGCGTCGGAGTCCGTGTCGGAGTCTTCCCCGGTGTACGGCGTTACGTCCTCTTCGTCGTCGTCGTTCTCGTCGTCCTCGTCGTCGTCCTCCTTCTCGAAGAGCCCGCAGGCGGGGAGGAGCAGCAATAGCCAGGCTGAACAACGCATCGGGACCTCAAGCGGGAAGGAGCTTCTGGTGGACCACGCGGTTGCGCCCACTGCGTTTTGCAAGGTACAAGCCGGAGTCAGCGCGACCGAGGGCCTCGGTCAACCCCTCGGTCCGTACGCTGACCTCGGTGACGCCGATGCTCACCGTGACACCGAGACGCCCGGCGCTGGTCTCCACCGGGGTCCCGCAGATCGCCTGTCGGAGGCGCTCGCCGACCACCTCGACCCCCACCGCCGCCTCGGTCTCAGGCAGGACGATGGCGAATTCTTCGCCGCCATACCGCCCGAGGATGTCCGTCGTCCGAAGCGCAGCGGTGATCCGGTGCGCGACGGCGATGAGCACCTCGTCACCCACGGCGTGGCCGTAGGTGTCATTGACGGGCTTGAAGTGGTCGATGTCCAACATGATCACGGTCATCGGGCGCTGGTACCGCTGAGAGCGGAGGATCTCTTCGCCGCCCAGGCGCACGAACTGGCGCCGGTTGTAGACCGACGTGAGCGGATCGGTGGTGGCGAGCGCCCACATCTCCGCCCTCAGTCTTTTTTCCTTTATCAATGCCAGGATCTGGTTCAGCTCAAGGCCGCGGCGGTTGTGCTGCGACACCAGTGTGATGACCAGGCCGCCGACGAGGAAAAAGAAGTTGGACCTGGCGGTGGTGTCGTCTTGGATGGTGGCCAAGCCGACCAGGAGCGGCATGAAATAGCTGACAGCCACCAACGCCCCGAAGGCGACGGCCACCTTGAGCTCCCAGGCGTAGAGTAGGCCCACGCACATTACCACGAGGTTGATCCCGGCATAGTAGGGCGACTCGTAGCCCTCGTGTAGGAAACACATGGAGACGATGGTGACGGCGACCACGAGTGAGAACCCGAACGAGAGACTCAGCGACCAACGGACGAAACGTTCGTGATCCAGCTGATGCAGCAGCAGGAGTCCGGCGGCGAACGAGGTCGGCACCGCGCGGAGCCAGAAGAGGGTGTTCACGTGGGCGGGGATCATGTAATGATCGAGGATCCAGAACAGGGGGATGAGGATCAGCCCCAGCCACGCCTCGACGTGGAGCCCCTTTCCGTTCCGGAGGGCCAACTCGTGCTTCGCGAGCACGGTCTCGCTACGCGCCTCCACCCGGTTTCCTGATCAAGATGAAGTCGTAGGCGCCGGCGGACTCTCGTCTGACCTCAAGGGTTGCGCCGACGGTGGTAAGGGGCATCGCCAGGTCACGCAGCTCGTCGGGCGTCCGGTAGAACATGTGCCAGTCGAGCACGAAGTCCGCGAGCCAGAAGTGATCATTGGGCCAGCACGCGTTGCCCACTGCGACCAGGCCACCGGGCGCGAGCCGGTCGTACAGCGTAGCGAGCAGGTTCTGGGCCCGGCGTTTGTCCAGGTAGTGGAACAGCCCGACGCAGTAGATGAAATCCTGGAGCTCTCCCTGAAGGCTCTGGGCGTCCTTGATCAGCTGCTCGAAGGACATGAACAAGCACTGTAACGAACACGAATCGCCCTTGGAGAGAAGGGCGCGCATCACGTCGTGGTAGGCGACGCTCAACGCGCGCTCTTCCTGGTCGACCAAGGTCCAATGGATGTCTGACACACGGGTCTTGGCTTCGGAGAGACACTCCACCACCTCCCGCGCCGGGCCGCAGCCCAGGCTGAGCACATGCAGCGGGGCGGATTGTGAAGCTTTCCGGCGATGTTCGGCGAGGGTCAGCTCCTTGACCAGGTCCTTCCACGCCCGGACCCCGGCGCTCAGCGGCTCTTCGCACGCGAGTTTGTGGAATACGCGCCCAAAGACCGTGTCGCCCTCGAAACCGTCCTTGTAGATATGGGTCATGACCGTAAAATCGCCGGCATGACCAAGAGGTTTGTGGTAGGCGCGACTGAGGACGGGCGCGGCTTGCAGGATCGGCGTGAGCAGCAGCTCCGTGGCCTCTTTGGCTCCCGCCATAGCGCCGCGGCTGGCGCGTAGCGGGAGTGTCGCCTCGGCGGCCCGGACCCGCAGCTCGTGCCAGCGTGGCCGGATCGCGGTGATCGCGCGAAGAACGAGCTCGTTCCGGGCGAACTCAGCACGCCCGCTCTCTCCGATACGCGTCTCGTGCTCGGCCAGCGCCCGACGATAGTAGCTGGTGAAAAGAACGGCCTCCATCAAGATCTTCCGGTAGCTCTCCGGTACCGCCGCGAGCGAGCGCTCGGGACCGTCGCGCAGGTCGTCCAGCAGGAGCTGCTCTTGATCCGCCCGCTGCATTCCCGGAAGATCAAGGAAACCTCCCAGGAGTTGAACGGCGACGCGACGCTGCTCGGGGGCGCGCTCCTCGCGTGCGATACGGGCAGGCCCACGGTACGCGGTGGCGTCGTGGACGACGATCTCGATGTCCACGACGTCGTGGATGCCACCGACTGCCTGATTCTGGGGGACAAGAAAGGAGACGCCGCTGATCGCGAGATCGTAGAGCGGAAACTGTGCGCCGCGGAGCACGAGCACCGCCGCCTGATCACGGAGAAGGTCGCGTACGAGCTGCCGGCGCGCGCGGAACGCCACCGCGCGGCCCATGCCTCCGACCAACTCTTCGTAGGACCTCATCGTTGCGCTGCAGGCGTGATGCGCCGCGGTGCCCGGGCCGGGCGACGGAGGAGATGAGGCGGTTCGTCACAACCCATCAGCGTACAGGAGGGGACGTGGGGGCACCCTGGGTGCGCGAGCATACGCAATACCCAAAGGAGAGACAAGCGTACGACGGAACATGGGCCTATCCCCACATCCGTGCGGAGGTCTGCCGTCGTAAGTCGAGTCCGACGGGGCGACAAGCGCGCCGACGGGGATCGGACGTTTGGTGAACGTGTCTGACGCGGGAATACCGGCGCACGCGGGAGCTGTTAGGCTTCGGCGATGGTGCGGTTTCAGCGCCGTCGAGGGAGCTTCGTTGTACCTTCTTCTGATCGGGTCAGCGTTCGCGACCACCACGACCACCACCCTGACGGGCGCGAACATCGTCGCGGGCACCTCAGACGCGAACTGCTCCACCGTTGAGGCGCTCACCGCGACCAGCAGTGCGACCTTCACCCTGCCCAGCACGTCGCTCGTCGATCTCACCGGCTTTGTGGTGGCGGTGCAGGGCCAACACGGGGGATGCGAGGTTCGGCTAACCCAGCTGAGCCTCGCGGTGGACGGAGCGGCTTGGTGGAGCACGCCACTGGCGCTCTCGGGCTCGGGGCGCACGTGCTGTGCCTGGTACATTGCCCGTGGCTACTCCCCTTCCTCCCTCAATGATCAGGTGCTCGCGGCGGGGACCCACACGGTCACGGCGACGCTGACCGGCTCGGCGCAGGCTTATGGGGAGGCGATCGCCGTGGCCTTTTCGGGCACCGCGGTATGGGGTACGGACCGAGACAGTGACGGCTACGCCGCCTCTGAGGTGGGCGGCGACGACTGTGACGATTCCAATGCTACGATTTCCCCGGGCGCGACGGAGGTCTGGTACGACGGAACCGACCAGGACTGTGATGGTCGCGACGACGACCAGGATGGCGACGGCTTTCTCTACGCCGCCGACTGCGACGACACTCAGGCGACGGTCTACCCGGGGGCGCCCGAGACGGCGTACGACGGCGTCGACCAGGACTGTCTGGGCGGGGACCTTGACGACGTCGATGGCGACGGCTTCGCCATCACCAATGACTGCGACGATACCGACGCGAGCGCCAATCCGCTGGGCACCGAGATTTGGTACGACGGTGTCGATCAGGACTGCGACGGCAACGACGATGACCAGGACGAAGATGGCAGCCCGGTCGCGGAGGATTGTGACGAGAGAGACCCCGCGGCCTACCCGGGGGCGGGTGAGGTGTGGTACGACGGGGTCGATCAGGCCTGCGACTTGGGCTCCGATTTTGATGCCGACAACGATGGTTTTGACAGTGCGAGCCACGGTGGGACTGACTGTAACGACGGGGATCCGACGGTCTACGTTGGCGCCCCGGACGTGCCGTCGGACGGCATCGACCAGGACTGCTCCGGGTTGGACAACGACGCCGACGGAGACGGTTACGACAGCGTCCTGTCGGGTGGCGCCGATTGTGACGATTCGAATGCGACGGTCTCGCCGGGTGCGACCGAGATCTGGTACGACGGGAGTGACGGTGACTGTTCGGGCGGCTCCGACTTCGACGCCGACGCCGACGGCTTCGACGCGGTGGCTTACGGTGGTGATGACTGCGATGACAACGACCCAACGGCGAACGTCGCCGGCGTAGAGGTCTGGTACGACGGCGTCGATCAGGACTGCGACGGGCGTGACGACGACCAGGACGCGGACGGTTTTTTGAGGATCGACGACTGTGATGACGAGGACGCCGCCGTTCGACCCGGGGCGACCGAGATCTGGTACGACGGCGTGGACCAGGACTGCGTGGGCGGCGACGACGACCAGGATGGCGATGGGGTCGCGGTGGGCGAGGACTGCGACGATACCGATATCAACGTCGCACCGGGCGAGACGGAGGTCTGGTACGACGGTGTCGATCAGGACTGCGACGGCAACGACAGCGATCAGGACGGCGACGGGGTCAGCTATGTCGACGACTGTGACGACACGGAAACAACGGTGTCGCCGTCGGCCGAAGAGCTCTGGTATGACGGGGTGGACCAGGATTGCGACGGGAACGACGCCGACCAGGACGGTGACGGACACGAACTGGGGCTCGACTGCGACGACAGCGATGCCAGCGTGTCGCCCTCGGCCGAGGAGCTCTGGTACGACGGCGTCGATCAGGACTGTGACGGCGACGACCAGGACCAGGACGGGGACGGCGCGCCGCTTGCGGACGACTGTGACGACACCGATCCGCTCGTCGCCCCGGACGTCTCGGAGACCTGGTACGACGGGATCGACGCAGACTGTTCGGGCGGATCCGACTACGACGCCGACGGGGACGGATTTGATTCGGCGAGCTTCGGCGGGGACGACTGCGACGACGCCAACCCCGACACCTGGCCGGGCGCCCCCGATGATCCGAAGGACCTGATCGACTCGGACTGCGCCGACGGCGGCGATGATGCCGACGGAGACGGCTATGCCGCCGTCGACGCGGGCGGCGACGATTGCGACGACGCCTCGGCCGCGATCCACCCCGACGCCACCGAGATCTGGTACGACGGGGTCGATCAGGATTGCTCGGGCGGCTCGGACTTTGATGCGGACGATGACGGCGACGACGCGGAGATCTGGGGCGGAGACGACTGCGACGACGCCGACCCGACGGTCTACCCGGGAGCGCCCGAGCTCCCGGATGGGATCGACAATGACTGCGATGGCGCGATCGAGGACGATGACCGCGACGGCGACGGGCTGACCGACGCGGAAGAGGGGCGAGTCGGGTCGGATCCCGGCGATCCCGACACGGACGGCGACGGGCTGCTCGACGGCTACGAGGTCCCGGATGTCGACGCCCCCGCCGACAGCGATGGTGACGGGGTCGCCGACTGGAACGACGTTGACGACGACGGCGACGGCATCCCGACGGAGGCGGAGATAGGCGTGTACGACCCAGAGATTCCTGGGTCGAGCCCGGACGATTCCGACGGCGACGCGACCCCGGATCACCTCGATCTGGACTCTGATGCGGACGGTCTGGCGGACGCGGTGGAGGGCACCGTCGATCACGATGGGGATGGCCTGCAGGACGCCGAGGACGACGATGATGACGACGACGGCATCCCGACGGCGATCGAGGTCACCGGGGACGCCGATGGTGACGGTGAGGCCGATCCGGACGCTGACGGTGACGGCACACCCAACCACGTCGATTCTGACGCAGACGCGGACGGCGAGCTGGACGCCGACGAGGGGACCGGGGACGAAGATTCGGATTCCATCCCAAATTATCTTGATCCGACCGATGATCGCGTGGTGGAGTCTCCTCCCACGCCCGAGTCGGACCCCAACCTGGACACGGGTCCGAGCCCCAAAGTCACCTACGCGTACACGGGGGGAGGGGGCTGCGGGTGTGGCCAGGCGTTGGACGTTGGATTCTGGAGCTTACTCCTACTTCCCTTGCTGGCGCGCCGACGCCGCGCCCCGGCGCCGGGTGGCAGGACGCCAGATGCGTAGCCGAGGCCTGTGGCCCGTAGCGGGTCGGGATGGTACCCTGGACGGGTTAGAGCCGGAGCTCTGCTGAGGAGCGCTTGACCTCGAAGGACCCTACGCCCGATCCCGCCATCCCGGCAGAGGCTGCTGCCGTGCCCTCATTGGCGGCGACGGCGACCGCCGCCCCGCCGGACGAGATCCATGAGCTCGACGTTGCGCCCTCTTCTGCGGACTTGTCCTTGGAGCAGGCAGACCCGGGTGCGCCCGCGGAGCCTCGTTCGTGGAACGGGCGAATCGTCGCCGGCCGGTACAAGATCGAGCGGCTGATCGCGCGTGGCGGCATGGCCGTCGTGCATCAGGCGATTGAGCTCGGCCTCGAACGCCGGGTGGCGCTCAAGGTGCTCGCGCCGCCTCCCGAGGACGACAGCGAAAACTTTCGGGAGCGGTTTCGCCTGGAGGCGCGCACGCTGGCGGCGATGAACCACCCGAACATCGTGACCTGCTACGACTTCGGGGAGCTGCGGGACGGCTCGTGCTACCTCGCGATGGAGCTGGTGAGCGGGCCACGCCTCACCGATCTCACTCAAGCGGGCCCGATGAACCCGCTCCGCACCGTCCGGCTCATGCTTCAGGTGTGCGCGGCGCTCTACTACGCGCACAAACAAGGCGTGATTCACCGCGATTTGAAGACGTCCAACCTCCTGATCACCGAGGATGCCGAGGGCACCGAGGTCGTGAAGGTCGTCGATTTCGGGCTCGTGAAGGTCCAGGAGTTCGACCAGTCCCTGACCCGCGACGGCGTGGTGGTCGGTTCGCCGCATTGTATGTCGCCCGAGCAGATCCGCGGGAACCAGGAGGTGGATTGTCGAACGGACATCTATGCGCTGGGCGTCATTCTTTTTCGGTGTCTGACCGGGATTTTCCCCTTTCATGGCGCCAATGCCACCGCGACGATGATCGCGCACCTCGAGGAGCCCATCCCCGCCTTCTTCCGGGCTGCTCCGGGGGTCGTCGTCGCGCCTGAGCTCGAGTTCGTGGTCCGGCGTTGCCTCGCGAAGGCGCCGGAGGAACGGTACCCCGATGTGCGGTCGCTGGCGGCGGACCTCCGGAGTTGTATCGGGGACAAGCCGGTGAACACCCTGTCGATCCCGGCGAACACGCGGCCGGGACGGCCGCCCAGTCCCGCGCGCGCTCCGTCGGGGCAGCTCATTGATGACTGCGGTCCAACGCTCACTCCTGGCCCCTCGATCCTGTCCGTGCAGGCGCAGGTCGAGACGCCGAGCCAGATCCAGCACGCCAACTGGTGGCGGCGGCTCATGGCCTACCTCCAGGGCCGAGGTGGGCTCCCGGGGACCGACGAGTCGACTATGCCCACCGGCCAGTGGCCACGCGGGCCGACCCCGGTGGTCGTCGAGCCGGGCTCGAGCGCGGTTGCACGGCCCATTGCTCGGCCGGTTGAGGATGATGCGCCTCCGACTGGTATTCCGTTCGATACCTTGCCGCCGTGGGAGGGCGCCGAGCCGCTGGTGGACTCCGACCTGGGCCCCACCCGCACTCGGCTCGTCGACCGACTCTATGTGCTCCGCGAAGACGCCCCGAGCCGCAATGATTGGCGCTTCCTCGATCGGGTCATTCAGAGTTGTGTATCACCAAAACTTGATTTTCCGCTCTTCCCGGATGGGGCTCTCCGCCTGGACCGCTTGCTACGCTCCGGTGATCCTCCCCGGGCGAAGGTGGTGGAGGTCATCCGCCAGGAACCCGGGCTGGTGCAGCGGGTCTGGCGGGAGGGGCGGAGCGTTGCGGCGGGTGGTCATGGCGCCACGAGCCTGGATGAGGCGATCATTCGTATTGGCCAACGCCGACTCTGGGAGATCGGCATGGCTGCGTCGATGAACAGCGCCGTGTTTCGGGTGCGCCAGTACCAGTCCAAGGCCGATCAGCTTCGGGCGGTGTCGATCGTCGCCGCCGAGGTGAGCCACGTCTTTCATCGTAACGGGGACGTGTACCTGCCCGCGATGCTGCACGCGCTCGGAAAGCTCGTGGTGTATCGATGCGGCGTCGGCCGCGGCAAGGATGATACCGCGTCTCCGGATTTTGTCAGTTACGTCGCGGATCGTCTCTATCCCAGCATTGGCGTCCTGGTGGCGGAGGCGTGGGAGCTCGGGCCGGCCGTCGCCGCGGGCATCGGCTTTGCCCCCGCTCCCGCGACCGCGCCGCCCGAGTTCAAAGACGTCGCGCGCGCGACACGCGCCTCCAGCATCGCAGCCCACGAGGCGTGGGCGGCCCGACAAGGTAGGACCTATGAAGGTTATGGCGCGTTGCGCGCGCTCGGTTATCCGACCGACGTGGCCCAGAGGGCGCTGCGTGACGCGGACGCCGCTTGGGGCCGGGTGCCAGACCTGCCGGCGAGAAGCTGAGACCCCCCGCGGCGGCTCCTGCGGTGGTGTGAGCGCGTCAGCGTAACCAGCGCGCCAACCAGATCAGGAAGGACTGGGCTTCATCGCTCGTAAACGAGGCTGCGAGGTAGCCGTCGGGGCGGATCAGACTCGCCCGGTCGCCGACCCCGCCCGCGCGTAGCACGACGGTGTCGGAATAGCGCTCGTAGATGCCGACAAACAGCGGGGCCCACGGTCCGGAGGCCAGGTGCCCGGGCAGGAGCTCGGTGTGGGGGGCGTGTTCGGGGTGCGGTACCAGCAGGGTGAACTGGGCAGCGGCGTGGGGAGGGCCGTCGGGGATCCGGGCGCCCACCCCATAGCTCCCGTCGCCAAAAGTGAGCGGCCCTCCGTCGTAGCTGACGTCGAGCTCGGCGAGCTGGCGGGTCACCCGTTCACGCAGGAGGGTGAAGCTCGAGAGCAGTGACACAGCCTGGTCGCGAAGCGCCCGGGCGACCGGGTGTTTGAGCCCCAGGATTCGCGTGGCCACGTCGGTGTCGTGGAGCACTTCGGCGCCGATTCGGTGCCGCTCTTCGGTGTAGGTGGAGAGGAGCGCGAGGCGCGCCGCGCCGCCATGGACCATCACCAGCTTCCAGGCCAGGTTGTGTGCGTCCTGCAGTCCGGTGTTCATCCCCTGCCCCCCTACCGGACTGTGGATGTGGGCGGCGTCTCCCGCCAACAGCACCCGATCATCCTGGTAGGTCGAGACCTGCCGGCAATGGATACGAAACCGAGAAAGCCAGCTCATCTGGCTGAGCGTGACGCGCAGGTTGGTCCGTTGGTCTACGAGCGTCTGGATGTCGTCCAGGGTCGGATCCTCCGACAGGCCGGCGGGCGCCGTGGCGATGATCCTCGTCCTACCGCCGATGAGCGGGAAAAGCGCGCAGATGCCGTCGGGGGCGAGCCAGGTCTGGATCCGCGGCACATCCGCGGACTGGAGCTCGAGCGCCACGTCGGCGAGGACCAGGTGCTCTTCGTAGCTCTGGCCCTCAAAGGCCAGGTTCATGCCGTGCCGCACCGCGCTGTGTGCACCATCGCAGCCGACCATCCAGGCTGCGCGAAGGAGCTCGCGGCCGGCGGGCCCATCGACCACGGCGGATACACCCGTTCCATGTTGACGAAAGTGGTCGAGCTGGGTGGCTCGTTCGACCTCCACCCCCGCGCTCTGAAGGCGTTCCGTGAGCACGGCCTCCGTGTCCGCCTGAGAGACCGAGAGCACGAAGGGAAAAGCACTTGGGAGCTTGTCAAACCGTGTTTCCATCAGGAGCTCGCTCCCGGCCCGGAGGCAGAGCCCCGCGAGCGGGAGGCCTCGCGCGATCAGCGGGTCGGCGAGGTCACTCTCCGCGAGGACCTCCAGCGTTCGGGCGTGCACGACGATCGCACGGGAGAGCCGAGAGGGTTCCGCCGCGCAATCGATGATCCGCACCTGAAGACCACGACGTACCAGCTCATTAGCCAGGAACAACCCGGTCGGCCCGGCGCCGACGACCAGCACGTCGACGTGCTCCGACACCGCTAAACGCTCAGGCACAGTTGACGCTCCTCGTGCGCGAGCTCACGGATGGAGATCGGCGCCGACACACAGGGGACTCTCGATCTGTATCGTGACGTGGGAGATTCCGAAACGGGCGAGCAGCAGCGCGGCGAGCTCGGGGACGAGTGTCGGACTGAAGCAGCCTTCTCTCGGGACGACATGCCCGCTCATCGCCACCACACCCGGCGAGAGCGTCCAGACGTGCAGGTCGTGCACGCCCAGGACCCCGTCCGCCCCGAGCAGGGCCTGCCTCACGGCCGCGACGTCGATATGGCGGGGCGCGGCCTCCATCAGCACATCGACCGCCTCGACCAGAAGGCGCCACGAAGAGCGCACGATCAACACCGCGATCAGCGCGGAGGCGACGGCGTCGGCCCGTGTCCATCCGAAGCTGAACGACAGGAGCCCCGCGACGATGACCCCCACGGACCCCAAGGTGTCCGACATCACGTGGAGCCATGCTCCACGCATGTTCAGGCTTTCGCCAGGGTTTCCGAGCATCCACAAGCTGAGGAGGTTGACGGCGAGACCCCCGCTCGCGATCAGTATCGTCACCGGCGCGTTGACCGGTGGGGGCGCGCCCCAGCGGCCGGCGGCCTCCCAGAGGATGCTTACCGCCACCACCAGCAACAAGCTCGCGTTGGCCGCAGCTGCGAGGACTTCTGCACGATGAAAGCCAAAGGTCCGCTGGGGGCTGGCGGCTCGACGTCCGACACGCAGCGCGACGAGCGCGAGCATCAACGAGACGGCGTCGGAGAACATGTGGCCAGCATCGGCCATCAACGCCAATGACCCTGCGAAGTAGCCTCCGGCGGCCTCCAAGCCGACGTAGGACAAGACCAGGGCGAGCACCCCCACAAGGCGTCGTTCGGCGCTAGGGCCGCTGAGCGTCAGGCGATGGGCGTGATCGTGCCCGTCATGCGCCTCGTGGGTGGGGCCCGGCGGGACGGGGGCACCGTGGCCGGCGTGGTCGTGACCGGGCTGATCGGGGTGGTGGTGATCGGCGTGGTCGTGACCTGAATGGCCCGCGTGGTGGTGATCGGCGTGGTGGTGATCGGCGTGGTCGCCGCGGGCGGAGGTGGGCCGATTCATAGGTCTCCTCGCGAGAGCGTAGCCTATCGGCGGGGTGCCTGCGTCAGCTCCCTCGGCGCGCGTGGGGATGGGCGCTCCGGTACACCAGCTCCAGCTCCACCAGGTCGACCTTGGCGTATCGTTGGGTCGTGGAGACGGACGCGTGCCCGAGCATCTCCTGGGTCGAACGCAGATCGGCGCCCGCGCCGATGAGGTGGGTCGCGAAGGCGTGCCGAAGTTGGTGAGGGTGAAGGCTACTTACACCGTGATCGAGTCCGGTCTGGCGCACCACGTCGTAGAGCGCCCGCACCGTCAACCTGCCGCCACGCCCGTTCTGGAAGACAGGACCTGCTTTGAGATCGGCGGCCGCTATCCACGCACGCGCGGCCTCCACGGCAGGGGGGCCGATAGGCACGAGCCGGTCCTTCCCACCTTTACCCTGGCGAACCCGGAGCTCGCCGCGCTCCAGGTCGAGGTCGGCGACGTCGAGGCCCCTGAGCTCGGACACGCGGAGTCCGGCGCCCCATCCCAGTTCAAAAACAACCTTGTTCCTAAACTTTCTCCAACCACTGCCGTGTGGATCGTCGGCGAGCTGGCCCAGATCTTCGGGGTGGGGTACCCGCGGCAGGGGCGCGTGGACGCGGGGCGACCGAAGCCGCTCGGCGGGATTGTGCGATACCAGCCCCTCCCGCGCCGCCCACCGGTAAAAGCTGCGTACACATGAGATCCTGCGCGCCACCGAAGCGGGAGCTCCCCCGCGGGCGAGCCAGGCACGGAGCTGGAGCGTCGTGGCGGAGACGAACGGAGCGTCAGGGCTGCCGTTCTGCTCGCTGAGGCTGGCGGCCAGGTCTTCGAGGTCCGTGCGGTAGGCGCGTTGCGTATGGGGTGACGCGGCGCGTTCGGCGCGTATGCTGTCCAGGAAGGCGTCGACCAGCTTCACCGGCCGAAAGCGCGCTCGAACAAGGCTGCAATCGCCTCCGCGCCGCTCTTCTGCAGGTAGCGCGTGCCCGTGCCGCAGAAACGCGCTGCGGAGATCTCAGCGACCCCCGGTACCCACCCCGACGGGCCCTCCGGAGCGCCCGTAGGCTCGATCCAGGTGTACCAAGAACCTTTTTCCTGATCGAACACCCAAAGGCGCCGGTGCCACATGCGGGCGAGCTCGGCGGCCCAGCCAGTGCCGCCGGTGACGGTGCCGTCGGGCTGGATCGTGCCGATGACAAAGACCTCCTGGGCCTCCCCCACCTGGTGCCACAGACTCTGCAGTACGCGCCGCAACATGTTGCCTTCGCCGTAGTCACGCTTGAGCCGGTGCGCGACGAAGGACAGCGACACATCTCCGGCTTCGAGCTCGGCTTCCGTCAGAGGATGTGCGCCGCGGCTCCGCACCTGCACGTGGCCGTCAAACGTGTAGTTCACCTCGTTGACCCCGAATCGTTCGGCGGCTTGCCCGAACGCTGCCTCAGTGCCCGCGGCGCCGCCCGAGTAGAGCACACAACCGCTGGCTCCGGGGCGCGGCTCGTCGGTCAGCGGGCGGTCGGTTCGGGCGAGATTCCGCTCCAGCGGCACCGGGCCACCGAGCGGCTGCCCGCGATCATGGAGCACGTAGGCCTGAACCTGCCCTCCGTCGGGGCGGAGCTCCAGCGCGACGTCCAGGAGGTCGCCCTGCGATCCCGCGGTGGACGCCCCGGCGGCCCAAAGGCACGAGCCGAAGGTGCGGAGCGTCTCACGAAGCTCGCCGAGGGTGTCGGCGGAGGCATCCCAGCCATCGACCAGCACGAGGCTGGGGGTGACGTCGAGGAGCGCGCGGAAGCGGGTGAGCACGGCCAGGACCTGCGCGGCGGTCACTGGCTCGGACAAGGGCGCGATGAAGCGGGAGCGCTCCACCGCCACGAGGAATGCGGCGCGGTCGGCGGTGCGCCAGCCCGGGTGTTGACCCCCGAGGATGGTGTCGTAGAGCTCGCGCACCGCGGCCAGCACGGGCCCGACGCCCGGGCTCGGGGTGAGGCTCCGCTCGGCGGCGGCGAGGTGGAGCACCACGTCGCCTCGTTGGAGCGCGTCGAGGCCAAGGTGCACCAACAAGGAGCTCTTTCCGACACCACCGGCCGCGCGGATGCCGCCGATCTCGCCGGCGCGCAGCCCTCCGTGGATTGCGGCAGTGAGCGCCCGAAGGCCCGAACGATCTTCAGGCCGGGCGCCGAGGCCTCCTCGCGCGCTGTTCACTTCTTGTCGGCGAGGTGCTTCTTCACGAGCTCATCGGTGACGCTTTGCGGCGCGGTCGAGTAGCGCGCGAAGGTCATCTGGAACTCGGCCTTGCCCTGGGTCGCGGAGCGCAAGGTCGTGGAGTATCCGAACATCTCAGACAGCGGAACATCGGCTTCAAGCTGGGTGAAGTTCCCGGCGTCCACGGTGGACGTGATGCTGCCGCGGCGCTGCATGATGGTGCCGACCATCGCGCCCTTGAACTCGATGGGGCCTTCGATACCGACCTTCATGATCGGCTCCAGCACCACGGGCTTGGCCTTCTTGTACGCTTCACGGAAGCCGCCCATCGCCGCGATCTGGAACGCGATGTCGCTGGAGTCCACCTGGTGGTACTGACCGTCGTGGATCTCCAGAGCGACGTTGACCACGGGGGCGCCGATCAGCTCACCCTTGTCGAGGCACTTCTTGAAACCCTTGTCGCAGGAGGGGATGTACTCCCGCGGGATCACGCCGCCCGAGATGTTGTCGATGAACAGGTAGTTGCCGTCGGCGTAGGGCTCCATGTAGCCTGCAACCCGGCCGTACTGGCCTGAACCACCCGTCTGCTTCTTGTGGGTGTAGTTGAAGTCGGCCCGCTGGGTGATGGTCTCGCGGTAGGCCACGCGGGGCGGCGAGGTGAGGACCTCGCAGGCGTACTCGCGCTTCATCCGCTCGACGTAGACCTCGAGGTGGAGCTCGCCCATGCCCGAGATGATGGTCTCGCCGGTGTCCGGATCCGCGGCGACGCGGAAGGTCGGGTCTTCCTTGGAGAAGCGGCGAAGCGCCTTGGACATGTTGGACTCGACCGCCGAGTTCTTCGGCTTGATCGTCAGATCGATGACGGCGGCGGGCACGTGCATCGAGGTCATGACCAGGTCCACGCTGCCGTCGGTGAAGGTGTCACCCGAGTAGCAGTCAACGCCGAAGATCGCGATGATGTCGCCGGCGCAGGCGTCTTCGATATCTTCCATCTCGTTGGCGTGCATACGCACCAGCCGGCCGACCTTCACCTTCTGCCGGTTGCGCGCGTTGATGATGGTGTCACCCTTACGGGCCGTGCCCGAGTAGAGCCGGAGGTAGGTGAGCTGGCCATAACGACCATCTTCCAGCTTGAAGGCAAGCATGATCAGCGGGCCGGCGGGGTCGCAGGGCACCGGCACCGACTTTTCCCCCTGGGCCGTGTCGAGCGCCTCGTTGGGCACATCTTGCGGGCAGGGAAGGTAGGCGAGCACGCCGTCGAGCAGGTTCTGCACGCCCTTGTTCTTGTAGGCGGAGCCCAGGAACACCGGGACCATCTGCAACGAGATGGTGCCCTTCCGGATGCCAGCCATCAGGGACTCGGTCTTGACGTTGCCCTCAAGCACCTGCTCGAGGAGGGCGTCGTCGTACTTGGAGGCTTCTTCGAGGAGGAGTTCGCGCCGTTCGTTGGCTTCTTCGCGGAGCTCCGCGGGGATCTCGCCCTCGTGCCACTTCTCGCCGTTGTCTCCCTCGAAGAAGTACGCGGTCATGGTGACGAGATCGATGATGCCCCGGTGCTTCTCTTCGAGGCCGATCGGGAGCTGCACCATCACCGCGTTGAGGCCGAGCTTCTCTTCGAGCATGCCCCGGACGCGTAAGGGATTGGCGCCCTGGCGGTCACACTTGTTGATGAAGGCGACCCGAGGCACGTTGTACCGGCGCATCTGCCGGTCGACGGTGATGGACTGCGACTGTACCCCTGCGACGCCGCAGAGCACGAGGATCGCGCCGTCGAGCACCCGAAGCGAACGCTCCACCTCGATCGTGAAGTCGACGTGGCCGGGCGTGTCGATGATGTTGATCGGATGGCCCTTCCACTCGCAGTGGGTGGCCGCCGCCTGGATGGTGATGCCGCGCTCGCGCTCGAGCTCCATGAAGTCCATGGTGGCACCAACGCCGTCTTTCCCCTTGACCTCGTGGATCTTGTGGATGCGGTTGGTGTAGAACAGGATCCGCTCAGTGAGCGTAGTTTTGCCCGAGTCAATGTGGGCGCTGATGCCGATGTTGCGGATGAGGGGCAGATCGCTGATCACGACGGGTCTCCAGGAAGACGGGCTCGAACCGGCGGCGGGTGCCGCACCGTCTCAAAACGTAGGTTCAAACCAAAATCAGGGGCAAGATTACCAGAGGGGCACACCGCCCCCCACAAAGAGGGCCGCTGTTACCTCGCCTGGATCGATCCTGCAAGGTGTCCACCCCCCTTGATCTCCCGGGCCGCGCGGGCTACCCTCGCTGCCGCCTCGGGACCCCCTCCCGATTGCCAGAGGATTTCATGAAATTCACCTACCTTTCCGTCGCCTCTCTCTCCCTCGGCTTCGCCCTCGCCTGCGGTGGCAGCGAGACCACCTCCGTGCCGACCGATGGTTCCATCGGCGTGCCCGAGTGTGATGAATTCATCAAGAAGTACGAAGAGTGTGTGGCGCAGATGCCCGCCGAGGCCAAGACCTCGGCCGAGACGGCGCTCAAGACCATGAAGGACGCCTGGTTGGGCGCCGCGGCCACCGAAGCGGGTAAGGCTGGCCTCGCGGCCGCCTGTAAGGCGGCGGTGGTGCCGACCAACTGTGGTGGTGCGGCGGCGGCGGCGGCCCCGGCCCCGGCTCCTGGTCCCGCGGGTGCACCCGGCGGCCCCGGCGCGCCCCCCGTCTCGGTTGGCGGCGGCGAAGCGGCCCCGGCCCCGGCAACGGGCACCGAGCCCCGCGAGGTCGTGTCGGTCGGCGGCTCCGTCAAGACCGAGGCGCCAGCCGCCGAGGCCGAGAAGGGCGGTACCACCGGCGGAAGCCGCGGCGGTGACGGCAAGGCCGCCGGCGGTAAGGGCGGCGGTGACGGCAAGGGCGGCGGCGGTGGCGGTGCTGGCAAGGGCGACGGCAAGGGCGGCGGCGGCGGCAAGGCCACGACCGGCGGTTCGCGCTAGGCCATCGTATGGTCCCGGGCGCGACGTCTCCAAGACTTTCGCCCGGGCGCCCCGCTCCTCAGTTGCGGCGCGTCGCCTGCCAGGTTCGCAGGAGGCACGCCGCTTCTTCGTGGTGCGCGTCGAAGGTCGCGCGTTCGCCCTGGAGGTGACGCGGATAGAGCGGAAGGACCAGGCTTCGTAAGAGCGGCGCCAGTCGCAGGATCTGGTCGTCCTCGCTGCTCTGGGGCAGCGGCAGCACCGGCACTGGCCCGTCGATCCGCGACAGGGCGCGAAGCGCGTGGGACTCGGACGGATCCACCCAGGCTCGCGGCAGGTGGATCCTGTGAGCGGCGTGAAAGAGGCGGGGAAAGGCAGCAGCTACCGATGCGGGGAGACTCCTGGGGTCCGGATGGCCCACCCACCGGACCACCGGGAGGAGCGGCAGCGCCGTGTGCGCGGCGCCCTCTGGCATCCGAAAATCGGGCTGCGAATAGGGGAGTCGCCGGGGGTCCAGCACCGAGAAGCCCGAGCGTCCGTAGGCGAGGAGCCGCACGATCGTGATCGGATCCATCGGGTCTACGGGGTCCATCTCGGCGGCTACGAGCAGCTCAGGTGCCCGATCGCCGACGAGCCCGCGCTCGGTCAGCACCCGTCGGCCGATGCTCGCGGCGACCGCGCGGAGCACCGCAGCCAGCCCGCTCCGGCGCTCATCGGGCACGACGTAGGAGTGGGAGAGGGCGACCAGACAGACGCCGGCATCCGCGTCGACGTCGACGTAACAGTCGCGCACCCCGACCATCGTGTCGCCCTGCCACGCGGCGAGCAGACGGTACTCCCCGATAGCACCGCAGTCGTACTCGATGTGCGGCTTGGCGACGAAGCCCGCGATCGCTTCGCGGGACTCCAGCTCGCCCCGAGGCCCGAAGAAGCCGTCCATCATCCGATAAGCCTGGTCAAAGGCCGGGCTGTCCGGATCCTCGATGAGCTCGAGCCGCACCCGCGCGAGCGTTTCGTCCACCTTGTTGCGCTCTGCCGTCGCTACGTCGGCGGGGTCGAGGAGCGCCAACGTCGTAGCTTCGGCGCTCACGGAGCCACCGCCCTGGCCGCGTCGCTGCCGGCCGCAACGTCTATCTTCAAGTCCAACCTGGACCAACCGCCGTTCCCGTCCTCCGCGATGATGCCGATGAGGTAGCTGCCGGCGGGGGTGTCACGGCGTGCTTCATAGCGTAGAATACCGGTTTTCTCGATGCTGAAGCCCGGGGGCTGCCCCTCGGTGCGCCAGATGATCGGATCTCCGTCGGGGTCCTCGGCCTTCATCGAGAAGCCGTCGATGTAGGAGGGTCGTGCGCAATTGGGGTCGATCACCGGGGGGCGATTGACGATGGTGACGGTGCGGGTCCGCGCGCGGGCAGGCGGACCGTCGTCGGCGACCTCGATCTCGACGTGGACCGTGTCGCCGTGTTTCAGGCGCCCGGCAGGGAACCTCAGCCCGGTGACCTCGCCGGCCTCCTCGCCGTTGACGAACCAGCGATAGGTCGGGGTCAAAGGGTCGAGCTCGGGATCCTCGACCTTGACGGTGAGGTAGATCTCATCCGCCTGGGTCGGCGCCTCCGGCTCCAGCGTGACCGAGGTGATCTGCGGCGGGGCGTTGTCCGTGACCGTCGCTGATCGGGTAGCGGTCTCTGGGGCGGGCTCAGCGGCGGGCTCGGAGGGCGGCGCCTGGGGGTTCGGCGCCGGGGGGGCCGAGGGGGAGCAGGCGAGGGGAAAGAGGAACCACATGGTCGTGCTCCGTGGACGTCCCACGTGCCGTGCCTATCATGCCGTGGAGATGAGCTGTCGTATCGACTGGCAGGGCCGGGTGCAGGAGCGCTGGCGGGTGAGCGTGACGCTCTCCCGGCCCGCCCGCGGCATCACGGTCGCGTTGATGGACGAGACGGATCGGCAGCTCGGTCCCGCGGTGGTTTCGCCGCCCACGCCAGCAGGCCCTACCTGCTTTGACCTCCGCGGCCCCTGCCTGCTTCCCCCCGGCACGGTGGTGCGCTGCACGGTCGATGTGGCCGACGGCACCACGTACATCCTGGAGCATCCCGTCGACCGCCGGCGGGGTTTTCACGCGTTCTTACACGCCGACGCCCTCCTCCCGGTCACGCCGGTGGCCACCCTGGTGGGGCTCGAGCCTGCGGATCAGGCGCGGCTCGCCGAGCGCTTTCCGTGGTTGCGTCCCCCGGCCAAAGTTGCCGGTAGCTGCTGCGATGACGCAGAGGTGCTCCAGATGCTGCGCGATGAGTTCGACGTCGATCCGGACGACATCGACGAAACGCTCGTCGAGCAGCTCCGCGGTCGCGCCTGAGCGAGCCGCGGCCGCTGCTCCCGCGCCTCGCTCACCTCGCGACTGAGCGGGGTTGGCCGACGGTTTTTGAGCCAGCTCGGTTGGCGGTCGCGGTCAAGGCGCTCTCGGCACGCTACAACAGCGTTGGCAGGGCGGCGCCGGGTGATCTGGCGGCGCGTCTTGGTTTTTTCCTTCCTCGGGACCGGTTCAAGGTGGCGTTCGCCCTGCGGCCCCTCCTGCCGTGGACCGGCCCGCCGCTGCGCGTGCTCGACCTGGGCGCCGGCTTGGGGGCCTCCGCGCTGGGCGTATACGCCGTGTTGCCCGTGGCCCGCGCGACACTGGTGGACAGCGACCCTGCGGCGCTCAAGATCGCAGCGTCGTTATTGGATGATCCGCCGGTCACACACGTGGCGGATGCCAGTGCCTTCACGCCCCGATCGGGGGAGGGGCCGTGGGACCTGATCGTCGCCTCGCAGGTGCTCTCCGAGCTGGATCCGCTGCCCGCGGGCGCGGGGGAGGCGGCCCAGCTCCGGCGGGCCGAGCGGCACGGGGACCTGGTGGATCGCTGGATGAGTTGGCTCAGCCCTTCAGGCGCACTGTTGCTTGTCGAACCGGCGCTCTCCGACCGAAGCCGGCATCTTCACGCCGTACGCGACCGGCTACGGACGTCGTGGCCGCCGCTGGCCCCCTGCACCCACACGAGCGTCTGTCCGGCGCGGGCGATTCCCGGTGAATGGTGCCATGAACGCCGGCTCCTGCAGCTCGAGCCCGAAGTCGAGGCGGTCGCGCGCTATGCAGGCCTCGCCCGAGAGAGCCTCGATTTCAGCTACCTGCTCCTGACGCGCGACCGACGCACCGCGCCTGGCGCTGCGACCCACCGGGTCGTCAGCGACCGACTGGATACCCGTGGAAAGAGCGAGTTTTTCCTTTGCGGTGCCTTCGCGGGCGGCGCGATGGATCGCCGAAAGGTGCAGCGGCTCGAGCGCCACCGCACCCCGGCGAACGCAGCTTGGGATAGGCTGAAACGTGGTGACCGGGTGGCGATACCGGAGCTTGAGCTCCGGGTCACCCCTGAGACCACGGTGGAACCTTGCGACGGTTGATCCCCGCGCTTCTGGCGTACATCCTGTTGATCGCCTGGCCTGTGCTCCCCGACCTCCGACGTCTCGCGATCGGCCACCCCGCTGCGGACGTTTGGAACCATGTCTGGGGCTACGGGCACGTCGCGGCCGCGCTGGCCGCCGGCCGGAGTCCTCTCGACACGCCGCTCGTCAACCACCCGATCGGCGGAAGGCTCTGGTTCATCGATATGTTTGGCGCGGTGCTGCTGAGCCCCGTCACGCTGACCGGGGGCGCGGTGCTGGCCTACAACCTCTACCTGCTCCTCTCGGTGCTGTGGGCGGGGATTGCGGCGTATCTTCTGGCTCGGGAGCTCCGCGTCACCGAGGCCGGCGCCTGGCTCGCGGGGGTGGCCTTCGCAGCGACGCCACACCTTCTGGGTCAGCTCCACAACGGCATCTCCGAGACCCTCGCCGTGGGCTTCGTTCCGTTCTTCTTACGGTCGCTTCTTCGGTGGCGCGCGGAGCCCGATCTCCGGCGGAGCGTGTGGGTTGGCGTCAGCTTCACCCTCTCGGTGTGGGCCAACCCGTATTACGGACTGTTCAACAGCTTCGCCGGACTGGTGATGGTGCTCGGGCAAGTCCGGCGCTGGCCTTCGCTCCTGCCGGGGGCGGCGGTGGCGATCATCGGGGTGCTCCCGGTCGCGCTGCTCTTTTCGGGCACGCTCGACGCGAGCGGGGCGGTGGTCGATCGGGATCCGGATTTCGTGTACCGCACGCTGGTCGGCCACAACATGACGGACTTCCTGGCCTTCTTTCATCCCGGGCCGCGGCAGTTCCCCGACCTGAAGCTGCTCTTTGACGAAGACCTCCTGGTCGTGGTCTACCTGGGGTTCGCCCTGCTTGGGGCGGCGTGGTGGGGCAGCCGGGACGATCGGGCCCGCCCCTGGGTGGTCGGCGGGCTAGCAGCCTTTGTGTTGACGCTGGGGCCGTTCTTGTACATCGGCGGGAGTTACGTCCGGCTCGGTGAAGCCTGGGTTCCACTTCCGTTCTTGGGCCTCTATGACCTGGTGCCGGCGCTGTCGCGTATCTCCCACCCTTACCGGTTCGTGGTTCTGGTCGCGCTGTGCCTCGCAGTGCTCGCCGCGCTTGGGGTGCGCCGCTGGCGGGTGGCTGCGCCGTTGGGGCTCCTGATCGTGCTCGAGACGCTCGTGATCTCCCCGGTGAAGCTGCCACTGGCGGTGTCGGACGCGACGGTGCCGCTGGCGTACGCAGATCTGCCGGCGGATCGTGCGGTGCTCGACCTGCCCGTCAGCGTGCCCGTGCTGGCACGAGCGAGGTACAACCTCTATCAGCTTCGGCACGGCGCGCCGATCCCCTACGGGCTCAACGACCCCTCACCCAACAGCTTGATGTCCAACCGACTGAGCCGCTACCTCATTGGCTTGGAGCGGAGCGCGGTCCAGAGCCTGGCGCCGCGCCTCCCGGTGCTGGAGTTGGAGGTGGGCCGCCGCCACCTGCTCGCGCTCGGATTTGGCAGTGTATTGGTACATCTTGACGCGTACCCGGACGCGCACGCGCGCAAGGTGGTGGCGCTGCTGACCCTGGCCTGCGGCCCGCCCGCGATGTTTGGGAACATCGCGAGGTTTTCGCTTGATGAGCCGGGAGAGACCCTGGGCGGGTGAGGGCCGGGCGCCGTTCGCCTCTGGGTTGGGCCCGAAAGCCCTAAAACTCCGCCATGAGCGACACTCCGAGGCGGGTCACCTTGGCGTTGTAGACGCCGTTAGCGTGGGGGTAGTTCCAACGGTCAGCGGCGGGAGCGTTGTCGATGGTCATGTAGAAGCTGCTTGTGCTGACGTCTCGCTCGGCGAGAAACTGTTGGGTGATGGAAGCGCCCAGCTGCAGATGGGAGAGGAAGGACACGGCAAAGAGCCCGGAGAGCATGACTGTGTCGGCGTCATAGTTGTTGGTGGACAGCGCGGCGTCGGGTACCGCCGACTGATCGTAGAGCACCCGGGCGCCGGCGGTGAACCGATCGGCAAAATACCCTTTGACATCCAATCCTCCCCAGAAGGAGTCGGTGTTGGCCCGGGCCCACAGCCGGTTCTGCTCCACGAGGGTCGCGGCTTGGGGGTTGGCGAGCTGGTTTCGGGTGGCCACCTCGGTGATCGCGATGTCAAAATCCTCGTAGACGTTCCAGAAGACCCGGCCGCCCAGCGCCTCCAGGCGCACCGCCTCGATCGGCTTGAACGCGACGCCCGCATGGATCCGGGAGGGTAGGGCGTAGGCGACGCTCGCCGCCGCGTTGAGGGTCGCATCGCACAAGCCGAAGGACTCCGAGCCGAAACGGCCGATTGTGTCGCTCTGGGGCGGGCAGCCGAAGCTGACCACCGCGTCTCCTACGTTGCGCACCCGACCGCCGTGGATGTAGGCCACGCCGAGCGTCAGTTGGGGCATCGGGCGCGCTTGGAGCCCAACCGAAAAGGTCGGCACAACGTCGGAGAGGCTGTCGATGTTGAGAATCGCGGAGTAATCAGGGTTTTCGAGATCTGAATCAGTGTAGCCAGGGTCCTGGGTGGGGTCCTTCTCAAGAATGGCGTGTTTGAGATCCGGCATGATGTCGGTCGCCGCCTCTGCGCTCCAATGCGTCTGCAGGAGGCCGGCAGTGGCGCCGATAGACACCAGGTCCCGAAAATTATAGGCGCCGCCCGCGAGGAAATAGATGCCCTGGCTCATGCCGCTCATCAGGTGGTAGGCGCCTGGACCCGGCGGCGTCAGCTCTTCCCCGCCTCGGGCGAAGGGCACCGCCAGCGCTGCGCCGATGCCCAGTCCGCGCAGCCGCAGATCGCTCGCGACGCCGACGAAGGGCACCAGCCCCGCGAGGGTCACGACGTCGGTGCCCGCGTGCGGCTCGGCGCGGTCGTAGGTGACGGTTGCGAAGGTAGGCGCACCTTCAAGCTGGATCCGGGTGCCTTGACCGAGGGCGAAGCCCGCCGGGTTCCACCAGCCGGAGGTGGCGTCCACCGCGGTGGGTGAGCCCCAGGGGCCACCGATTTCGAGGTTGTCGAGGGAGGCGCCGAACGCGGCCGCGATGAGGAACATCGGGGAGGATTAGCCGGGCAACCGTAGTCGCGCACGGGGTGCCGTGCCTTCTCTTGCGTCTCGGGCTACCCTGGGGCGCGGAGGTTCGATGTGGTTGTTGCTGTGGATCGGGTGTAGCGGGGATGTTGAGGTGCCCGAAGATAGCAAGGCGCCTGAGAGAGACGCCGACGGGGATGGTTTTGGTGCCAAGGCTGACTGTGACGACTCGGACGCGGCGGTGAACCCGGGCGTGACCACCGACGGCTGTGACAGCGTCGACAACGACTGTGATGGGGAGATCGACGAGGATCCCTCCTGGATGTACTACGTCGACGCTGACGGCGACGGGTTTGGTGCCGCCGATAGCGCCGAGTCCGCGTGCGCCGCGCCGGCGGGAATGGTCAGCAACAAGGGCGACTGTGACGACCAGAACCCCGACGCTCTCCCCGACGGTCGAGAGCTGTGTGATGGCGCCGACAACAACTGCGACGGCGAGGTTGATGAGGACGCGGAAGACGTGGCTACCTGGCCGCTCGACGCGGACGGCGATGGCGCCGGTGACCCGGTCCAGACGGTGACGGGCTGCTCGATACCTGCCAACGCGGCGGACAACACGTGGGACTGTGACGACGCCTCGCCGACCGTTCCTGTATGGGTGGACGTCCGCGCCGCGAGCGGCGGGACGGGCACGATGGACCGTCCCTATCCCAGCATCAGCGAGGCGCTGGTACGGCGAGCCGCGTGCGTAGGGGTGAAGCCGGGCGCCTACCGCGAGAACCTCTCGTTCACGTCGGGGGAGGGCACCCTGTTCAGCACCGAGGGGTCGGCGGTCACCACATTGGAGGGTGACGGCACGTCGGCGGTCGTGACGGTGACTCGTGGAGCGGACCTGACGCTACAAGGGTTCGGCATCAGCGGCGGTGTCGGGACGTACTGGCTCGAGACGGACTACTACGGCACCGCGACCGAACATTACTACTCAAACTACAACTACCAACGTGGGGGGGGGGGTCTATGTCGAGGACAGCGCCTTCACCGGGCGCGACCTGGTGATTCGGTCCAACGACACGGGCACGGACACAAGCACCGCGACCAGCTCGCCTCCCAACTACTACTATTACTACTACTACGGTGAAGGAGGAGGTATCTACGCCGTAGATTCGGTGTTGACCCTGAGCGGCGTGCACTTGGAGGCGAACACCGCCAAGGACGGTGGTGCATTGGCGGCAGTCAATACCCAACTCTACGCCGTGCGAACGAGCGTCGTACTCAACACCAGCTCCAATCTGACCATCCACCTTGAGGAGAGCGAGACGGAGTTCGACAACTTGTTGTTGTACGAGAACCAGTTCGTCGACAGCTTTTCGGGTCTCTACGCGGAGGGTGGCAGTCTGACTGTCACCAACGCCACTATCGCCGGCAACTACGTGGGTATCTACACTCAGGAGACCACCGTCAGCGTGCGCAACAGCATCCTGTTCGACAACGAATATGCCTTGGCGGACGACAGCAACGGCCCGGCGGTGTGGGACGTGATGTACAACGATGTTTACGGCAACGTGACCAATTACTACGGCCTGAACGACCCGACCGGGCTGTTGGGGAACCTGTCGGAAGATCCAGGATTCGTGTCTTGGACGCGCAACCTCAGCGTTGGCTCGGACAACTTGAGGCTGGGCCCGAGCAGCACGCTGGTGGACATGGGGGACCCGATGGTGCTGGATACCGATGGTTCGAGGTCGGATATTGGGGCTTATGGCGGGCCGGGTGGAGGCTGGTGAGCCAGACCCGGCGTTGCAGCGAAACATTCGGCGCCGCCTCACTCCCTGATTCAGGAGGGTGAGGGGTCAGGATGGCGAAACCTGGCCGTGACGGGCTGAGCCCGGTCGGCCGAGCCGCTCCGTGTTGCACAATACCGAAGTGTCGCTTAGGTTTCGTGCGTGCCCCTCGATACGCCGCCGCGTTCTCCCCCTGACTGGCCGTCGCTGCTCGACCTCGCCGTCTCGCAGTCCGGCTACTTCACCACCGCTCAGGCGGCCGCCGTCGGGTTCTCGCCCGAGCTCCTGATCCACCACACGCGCGCGGGTCGAATCCTCCGAGCGAGGCGCGGAATCTACCGCGTTCGGCATCTTCCCTCCGAGGACGACGAAGATCTCGTCGTCCTTTGGTTGTGGTCCGCGCGGGAGGGCGTGTTCAGCCACGCGACCGCGCTCTCGCTCCATGGCCTCTCCGACATCCTCCCCGACATCGCCGACCTGACGTTGCCGCCTGCGTGGCGATCGCGGCGGCTCAGCGTGCCGGCTGGCGTGGTTCTCCACCACGCCGACCTCGCGGCCCCGGATCGGACGTGGGTGGGCAACGTCCCTGTCACGAGCGTGGCGCGAACTCTCCGGGATTGTGCCGCGGAACCCCTGCCGCCCGACATCCTCCAACAAGCGACCGAGCAGGCGGTGCGCCGCGGCCTGGTCGCCCTTCGTGAGGTCTCGCGGTGATCCGCCCGTACACCACCCCCGGCTCGTTCAAGGCCGCGCTGGAAGACCGCCTGCGAAATCGGGCCACACGGGACCGGGCAGACCTCCAACGCCTGCGGCAACTGATGGTGTTCGACCGGTTTCTGGCGCGACTCTTTCTGGATGACCAGCGTGACGTTGTTCTGAAGGGCGGGCTCGTCCTCGAGATGCGAACACATCGCGCGCGGGCGACCAGGTACGTTGATCTCCGTTTGATAGGCCGGCCCGACGAGGCGCTGGCCCGCCTTCAGGGAGCCGGCCGCGTGGATCTCGGAGACTTTCTCACCTTCGAGGTCGGCGTGGACCCCCGTCACCCGACGATCGAGGCGGATGGCCTTCACTACGAAGGGCGGCGGTACCGTGTCGAGGCCCGCCTCGCCGGAAAGGTCTACGCCCGGCCGTTCGGGGTGGACGTCGGATTCGCCGAACCGATGGTCGGGGAGCCCGATACGCTTCGCGGCGCGCCCTGGCTCGAGTTCGCCGGTTTCGCCGCGACGGTCGTCCGCGCCTACCCGGTCGCCACCCACGTCGCGGAGAAGCTCCACGCGTTCACACTGCCCAGGCCAACTCCGAATTCCCGTGTCAAAGACCTCCCCGACATCGCAATCCTCGGGACGATCCGGTCGCTCGCACACGGAGAACTGCGCGCGGCTATCGACACGACGTTCCGACACCGGGCCACACACCCTGTTCCCGAGGGGCTCCCTGACCCGCCGTCGGCGTGGGTCGCACCCTACGCCGACCTTGCGCGGAGGGATGGGCTTGTGTGGACGGACCTCGAAACAGTGACCGCCGCCGCCCGCGCGTTCGTCGACCCGGCCCTCGCCAATGCGTGCGAGCTCACGTGGACCCCTGGGGAAGGCTGGCGATGATCGCGGACCTACGTGCTGACGGCCTGCCGCGCCGACGGCCTGGGCGACGGTGAGGAGGTGGACACCGCCGGGACCGATCCGCGCGAGGCCGACACCGATGGGGGCGGGGCCTGCCCCGTGATCCGGGATCGTATTCGGCGAGGCCGGGCGATACGTGCAGGGAATGCTGCCCTTCCTGCTGCTCGCCTACGCCTTCGCCTGGAGCACCGCCAGCTCTACGACCGCCGGCTCCGGGTGGGAGATCGCCGGCCAGGACGGCGTCGCGTTCCACACCCACGGCGGCGCCCCCGCGCGCCTGGGCCAGGCGCGGTTCCGGGTGCTCTGGCAGGGTCCCGGTCCCGGCGTCCTCACCGTCACCGGGGTGGAGTACCTCACCGGGCACGGCTGTGATGCCGCGCCTTCGCAGGTCCACTCAGCGCCGACCTTCGGGGGGCTCTTCGTAGAGGGAATGCCGCAGAGCGCCCGGGAACTGACCCTCGAAGCGGGGAAACCCCAGGTCGTCACGGTGGGCTTCCCGGCGGTCGACGCCTACTACACTTGGTGCGACCGGTTCGCTTTCCGGGTCACCTTCCGCGCCGGGGAGGCGAGCCTGTCCGCTGTCGCCGAGACGAACGTGACCCGCGAGTCGGAGCTTCCGAAGCCCTGATCCGTGAAGAGACGGAGTGGGCACGACGGGTCTTCAGCCGACCCGGAGGCAGCGCCGATGTCGACCTTTGACTGCGTCGCCTCAACCGTGGCGCGGCGCGGCCTTCGGGTCCGGGCGGCCTGGGGTGGCCCCGCGTTCCGAGTCGTGCGACGTTCCCTGCCGTGCTCCTCACCATCACCACCACGTTTCAACCGGCCACCGACCTCGGCTACCTCCTGGCCAAGAACCCTGCGCGGCTGCACACCGTCGACCTCGCATTCGGTCGCGCGCACGTCTTCTACTCGGAGGCGACCCCCGAGCGGTGTACTGCAGCGCTCCTCCTCGAGGTCGACCCGGTCGCGCTCGTCCGCGACGGGGACGTGTTCGACCAGTACGTCAATGACCGGCCCTGGGTCGCCTCGTCGCTCATGAGCGTCGCGATCGGGCGCGTGTTCGGGACCGCGCTTGGAGGAAGGTCGCGCGAACGCCCCGAGCTGGCGGAGACCCCAATCTCGCTTGTCGCCCGCCTCGCCGCCGTGCCTTGCCGTGGGGGCGAGCGCTTCCTGCGCGAGGTCTTCGAGCCGCTCGGCTACACGGTCACGGCTACGAACCACGCGTTGGGCGAGCCCTTCGGCGCGAGCCGCTACTTCACGGTCGAGCTCTCGGCTACGATTACGCTCGCGACGCTGTTGAGCCACCTCTACGTGCTGGTGCCCGTCCTCGACGACAAGAAGCACTACTGGGTGGGCAAGGAGGAGATCGACAAACTCCTGGACTACGGCGAGGGTTGGCTCGGAACGCACCCGAACCGGGACATTATCGTCCGCCGCTACCTCAGGCACGATCGCCGCCTCACGCGCGACGCCCTCGCTCGCCTGGTCGACGGCGACCCCGACGCGGAGACCGAGAGGAACGAGGCGGCAGAGGAGGCTTTAGAGCGGCCGCTCTCGCTTGACGAGGCCCGCCGCGTTTCCGTCGTCGCCGCCCTGAAGGTAGCGGGCGCGAAGCGGGTCCTCGACCTTGGCTGTGGCGAAGGGAAGCTGCTCCGTACGCTCCTCGATGAGCCGGGCTTCGAGGAGATCGTTGGGATGGACGCTTCGATCCGCGCGCTCGAGCTCGCGGAACGGCGCTTCGAGCGCGTGCCTGAGCGGAAGCGCGCTCGTGTGAAGCTCCTGCACGGCGCGCTCGCGTACCGAGACAGCCGCCTCGCCGGCTTTGACGCAGCCGCCGTCGTGGAGGTGATCGAGCACCTCGACCCTCCGCGGCTCGGTGCGTTCGCCCGGGCCCTTTTCGGCCACGCGAAACCGGCCACTGTGGTGCTCACGACGCCCAACGTCGAGTACAACGCTCTTTTCCCCACGCTCTCGGGATTCCGCCACGCCGACCATCGCTTCGAGTGGACGCGTACGGAGTTCGCGGAGTGGGCGGCCGCGGTCTCCGACGCCTACGGTTATCGCGTACGGATCGAGGG
>CANKTH010000041.1 GCA_947486185.1 Deltaproteobacteria bacterium | reverse complement strand
CTCGGTCCGTGCCTGGGCTTGGTTGGCGTCCGCCGGAGGGCCGTGGCGCGCATGACCCCTCGATGCCCATTGCCGAGGCGGACGCTCGCGCGGCGCGCCGCCCCGTCGCCCGCGGCCGGCGGGTTCGGCGGACGCCAAGTCAGCCGGCTCGGGGGGGGGCGCGAAGGGGCCGATCTGGTCCGCAAACACGATTCTCGCTGACCCTGAGAGGGGACCGACGGCCGCGGGCCGGGGCGCCCAGAGGCGCTAAAGATGTGGGATCAACGGGGAGGTTCGGCTCGGCATTCGCTGCGTGCCCTAACTGCCGCTCACGGCCGCTCCCGCCGGGCGCCTCAGCTTCCGGACCTGCCGGTGCACCAGGTAGGTCAGGGGCGCCATGGAGCCCAAGAACAGCGTCGCCACCAGGTAGGGCCACGTGGGGATGCCCTCGCGAGCGGCGTCTCGGCGAAGCCCAACCCAGGCGATGCCCAGCGCGATGCTCAGGTCGAGCAGCAGCTGCATGCCCCACGGATCATTGAGGGCCAAGGTGAGGAAGCCCCAGTAGCCGCGCTCGAGCGTGACCCACATGGAGTAGCTGGTGAAGGCGGCGAGGACGAGGATGAGGGCGATCAAGCGAGGCATTGGAGTCTCCCGGCGGAGGGGCTGGCCTCCACCCCCCCCAATGTGCGCCGGCGAGGTAATGGATGCTATTACCTCTCGGGTCATGGTTCTTATGCGGACCGCCGATAAGGGAGCGTCATGTCCTTTCAGTCGTCGCAGGTCAGCGCGTCCCACGAGCTGGTGTTGTCGCTCTCATCACACTCGTTCACCTGGCCAGCCCCAGTGCCGTCGTCGTCCACCACCAGCTCGAAACCATCCGTCCCCGCGTCGGCCGTGTCCACCGTGAAGCTGTAGGGCGCGGTAAGCACCCCGGTCGCCACGGTCTCGGTGGTGACGAGGGTGTCCAGAAGGGTGCGCGTGGTCCCGCTGACCGCGTAGAGCGCCAGCTCGATGCCCACCCCGGCAAACACCGCGCCGCGATTGGCGATCGTGGCGTAGACGACGATCGAGTCGGCGACACAGTCTTCACAGATCCCGATGATCTCGCCGGTCAGGTCGGGGGCGCCCTGTGGGTCGTCACTGAGGTGCCCCTGTCCGCGAAACTGGAGATAACCCATGTCCCACGGGCTCTCCATGTCGATGGGCACCGTGAAGCCATCGTCCTCCACGTTGGTGATTCGATAGGTGTACTCGTTGAACACGTTTCGCGCGCTGGTCCACTCGTCGTTGACCTCGCCCAGGATGTGCAGCCCGTCCCAGCCGGTGCGGGCGTAGTCGTTGCTCACGTCCACAATCTCGGCGTTCCCGTCGTTGTCCACGTCGGCGACCACCGGGTGCTCCCACAAGGTGCCGCTGGCGTGGTTGTCGTTCACGTAGAGCACAGCGCCGGTGGTGCCGTCCAGCACGAACAGGTCGTACTCGTCGGCGTAGAGCACCTCGTGCTGCCCGTCGCCGTCGAAATCGAAGGTGGTGCAGCTCGCGCCCGACGACGAGCTGTCGCGGATAGCCTTGGTCCAGAGCGCGCTTCCGCCGCCGGTCCAGGCCCGGAGGTAGGTCCCGGTCGCCGCCGCGACGTCCGGATCCCCGTCGCCGTCGAAGTCCCCGACACAGGGGGCGCCGGTCCCCGTCCCGCCGATAGCGCCCGACCACAGCAGGGTGCCGTTGGTGTCCAACATATAGACCGTGCCGCCCCTGTTGACCACGATCTCACCGAGGCCGTCGCTGTCGAAGTCGGCCACGGCGCTTCGGCCGCTCCCGGCGGTGGTGTTGGACCACACCAGCGCGCCGGTGTGTGTGTGCACCGCCCCACCCGCGATGATCTCCATGTCTCCGTCCGAGTCGAGGTCGACGGCGTAGTTGGCGTAACCACCGGCGTTGGTCAGAGCGTTGGACAACACGCTCCCGTCGGAGTTGATCACCTGAACGCCGGCGATCACCTCGTTGTCCCCGTCCCCGTCGAGGTCGGCCACCGTCGGCATGGTGTAGGCGTAGACCGAGGTCCCTACGCTGGCCCACTTACAGGTGCCGTCGTTCTCCAGGGCGAGGGTGTAGCCGCCCGTCGTCGACAGGGCGTTCCGGGCGTTGACGATGATGTCCGGGCTGCCGTCGTTCTCGATGTCGGCGATCGCGACGCCGCCCGCGCCCATCACGTAGTACGTCGCCGACCCGCACAATACGCTGTAGACGCTCAGCTCCTCGCCGCTGCCGTCGCCGGCCATCACGCGGAGGTAGCCCGCGCTCGAATACCCGCTGCCCGAGAAGGTGGTGTAGGCGATGTCGGGCATGTCTGAGCTGTCGATCACGCCGTCGGCGTTGTCGTCGGTGAGCTGCCCCACCGCCGGCGCCGCCATGATCTCGGTGTAGGCCGTCCCGCTGCTGTAGACGAACCCGTCGGCGCTGTCGTTGGACCACTCGACCGCCACCTGCCAGGCCGTGTAGCTGGCCGGCGTGTAGGCGCAGGTGCTGTCGGCGGCGACGGTCGCTGCGCCGGGCAGGCCGTCACAGGCGTCCGGGTAGTCCGCGTCGTCGCAGTTGCTGTCTACGCCGTCGTACCAGGACTCGGGGGCGTCCGGGTGGATAGCTGCGTCGGTGTCATCGCAGTCGGTGTCGTCGGCAACGGTGTCGTCCGGCGCCTCGCACGCCATGGTGACGACGGCGGCGTCGCCGAAGCTGTCTCCGTCGCTGTCGGCGTACCAGGCCTCGCCGGTGTTGGTGTCGAGCCCGGGGTCGGCATCGTCGATCAGCGTGTCGCAGTCGTTGTCGATCGTGTCGCAGATCTCGGTCGCGTCGGGGTTGATCAGCCCGTCGTCGTCGTCGCAGTCGGTGTCGTCGGCGAGGTAGCCACTCGGCAGGTCACAGGTGACCGTGGTGTTGCCTGCGTCGCCGAACCCGTCGAGGTCGGTGTCGGCGTACCAGGTGGTGCCGGTCGTGAGGTCCACGCCGCCGTCGTCGTCGTCCACGTCGCCGTCACAGTCGTTGTCGATGCCGTCGCAGATCTCGGTCGCGTCGGGGTTGATCGCCGCGTCGGTGTCGTCGCAGTCGTCGTCGTCGGTGACGTAGCCGGCGGGCTGGTCGCAGGCGTCGAGGGGCGCCTCCTCATCGCCGAACCCGTCGAGGTCGGTGTCGGCGTACCAGGTGGTGCCGGTGCTGAGGTCCACGCTGCCGTCGTCGTCGTCCAGGTCGCCGTCGCAGTCGTTGTCGATGCCGTCGCAGACCTCGGTCGCGTCGGGGTTCACGGCGGCGTCGGCGGGATCGCAGTCGGTGTCGTCGGCAACGTAGCCCGAGGGCACCACGCAGGTCATCACGGTGGCCGCGGGGTCCCCGAAGCCGTCAGCGTCGGCGTCGGCGTACCAGGTCGAGCCGGTGGTGGCGTCGAGCCCGGCGTCGGCGTCGTCGATAGCGGCGTCGCAGTCGTTGTCGATCTCGTCGCACACCTCGGTGGCGTCGGGGTGGATTGCGCTGGCGCCGTCGTCGCAGTCGGCCGCATCGCCGACGAAGCCGGTAGGCACGTAGCAGGCGACGTAGCTGGTGTTGACGTCGCCGAAGCCGTCGCCGTCGGTGTCGGCGTACCAGGTGAGCGCGTCGGCGGCGTCATCCTCGTCCCCGGTACCGTCACAATCGTTGTCGGCGCCGTCGCACACCTCGATCTCGTCGGGATTGGCGGCGTCGGAGGCGTCATCGCAGTCGGTGCCGTCGGCGACGAAGCCGGTCGGCGCGGCGCAGGCGACCGCGGGGACGCTGGTGTCGCCGAAGCCGTCGGCGTCGGTGTCGGCGTACCAGGTGGAGGCGTCAGCGGCGTCATCTTCGTCGGCGGTGCCGTCGCAATCGTCGTCGATGCCGTTACAAAGCTCGATAGCGTCCGGGTTGACCGCGGCGTCGAGGTCGTCGCAGTCGTCCGCGCCGCCGACGTGGCCGACGGGTGTGGCGCAGGCCACCACCGCGCTGGCCGGGTCGCCGAAGCCGTCGCCGTCGGTGTCCGCGTACCAGGCAGCGGCGTCGGCGGCGCTGTCTTCGTCGGCTACGCCATCGCAGTTGTTGTCGCGCCCGTCGCACAGCTCGGTGCCGGCGGGGCTCACGCTCGGATCGGCGTCGTCGCAGTCGGCGCTGTCGGCGACGCTGCCCTCGGGCGCCTCGCAGGCCGAAGCGGCTGCCGCGACGTCCCCGTAGCCGTCGCCGTCGGTGTCGGCGTACCAGATCGGGGCGTCGGCCGCGTCGTCTTCGTCGATGTTCGTGTCGCAGTCGTTGTCCAAGCCGTCACAGAGCTCGACGGCGCCGGTGTGGATGAGCACCGCGGCGTCGTCGCAGTCGCTGGCGTCGGCGACGTAGCCCTCGGGCGCTGTGCAGGCCGCCGTCGCGACCGCGGCGTCTCCGGCGCCGTCGCCATCGGCGTCGAGGTACCAGATCGGCGCGTCGGCGGCGTCGTCCTCGTCGAGCACGCCGTCGCAGTCGTTGTCGACCTCGTCGCACACCTCGACGGCGGCCCCGTTCACGTCGGGGTTGCCGTCGTCGCAGTCCTGACACGCGGGCTGGCCGTCACCGTCCCCGTCGGCAAAGCCTGTGGAGCCATCGCAGTTGTAGTCGTTGGGGTCGGCGCAGTCCGCCTCCGATGCACCGGGGTTGTAGGCGGCGTCCGTGTCGTCGCAGTCTCCCCCGACCGCTACGGTGCCGCTCGGGGCCTCACACGACGTGACCACGGTGCTGTCGTCGCCGTACCCGTCGGCGTCGTTGTCGGTGTACCAGTCGCTCACCCCGAGCAGGCCATCGTCCGCGTCGTCGATCAGCGTGTCGCAGTCGTTGTCGACGCCGTCGCAGATCTCGGTGGCGGTGGGGTTGATGTTGGCGTTTCCATCGTCACACTCTTCACACGCCGCCCACAGATCGCCGTCGTTGTCATCGTAGCCGGTCGAGCCGTCACAGTTGTAGTCGTTGGGGTCCGCGCAGTCCGACTCGTCGGCTCCGGGGTTGTACGCCGCGTCGTTGTCATCGCAGTCACCGGCCTCCGCTACGCTGCCCGTCGGGCCGGCGCAGGCCTCAACCGCGCCCGCCGCGTCCCCATAGCCGTCGGCGTCGCTGTCCGGGTACCAGGCGCTGCCCTCGGTGACGTCGTCGTCGTCGTCGGTGAGGCCATCGCAGTCGTTGTCCGCGCCGTCGCACACCTCGTCCGCCGCGGGAGACACACCCACGTCGTCGTCGTCGCAGTCTCCCCCTTCGGTGACCGCACCGTCGATCGGCGCACAGCTCTCGACGCCGGTCGCGCCGTCGCCATACCCGTCGCCATCGCCGTCGGTGTACCAGGTCTCTGACTCGAGGCCGTTGTCGACGCCGCCGTCGCAGTCGTCGTCCACCCCGTTGCAGGTCTCTTCTGCGCCCGGGAACACCGCCGGATCGTTGTCGTCGCAGTCGTCGGCCTGCACCACGCCGTCACCGTCTTCGTCGATGTCGGTCTCCGTGGTCATCGTGTTTGTGCCGGGCTTCCCGCTATCCGCCCCTTTGTCCGCCTCGCAGGCAGAGAGGAACACGAGGGAGAGGAAGGAAAAAGAGGCCCGAAGGAACATTGGCGACTCCGATGTCGGTTCAGGGTACCAGAATCGGGCCGGCGGGGCGCGCCCCCGCGTTGGCCCGCACTATTCTTCCGCCCCGCCTGCCGCCCGCGTGACGCCTGCCGCTCGCCGTCCGAGGTGCAGCGGGCTCGGTCGAGACGGGCTGGCGCCTCGACCGAGGCGGTGATATCTCCGGATGGGAGCTGCATGATCACCGAAATCGAGGACTACTTCACGGTCGGCTGCGGGCGCTGTGAACGTTTCGCAACACCCGAGTGTTCGACACGGCAGTGGATCGTCGGCTTGCGCGAGCTACGCCGAATTTGTGTCGATGCCGGGCTCGTCGAATCGGTGAAGTGGGCCCATCCCTGTTATGCCCATGATGGGCGAAACATCGTGATCATTGGCGCCTTACGCGGTGATTACCGCCTCAGCTTCTTCAATGCCGCGCTGATGAAGGACCCGGCCAAGGTGCTGGAGCGCTCCGGGCCCAACACCCGACACCCGGACATGATCCGCTTTACGCTCAATTCCCAGGTTCAGAGCATGGAGCCTGTCATTCGTAGCTATCTCGAAGAGGCGTTGAGCTATGCGCGGGCGGGCATCCGGCCGCCCAAGGTTGTCGATGAGTTGGAGCTGCCGCCGGAGCTGGAGGAGGCGTTGGGCGCCGATCCGGAGCTCGCGGGAGCTTTCGCCAAACTGACACCAGGACGGCAGAAGAGCTATGTCATCCACCTGAGCACGACCCAAAACTCAGCCACAAAGATGCAGCGTATCGTCCGGTTACGCCCGCACATCCTCGCGGGAAAAGGCGCCTTGGAGAGATGAGTCGGGCGTGCGCTCGGCTCAGCGCCCGATGCGTCCATCCGGCGGACTACTGGCGTTTATATTTGACTTATTGGGTGCGTCAGGCCGCGTGGGACAAGCAGCCCCGGCCGCGCCCATGCCGCCGCGCGACGCGCACGGGGCCACGGGCTTACGATCAGGTTCGCCGAAGATCGCCTCCAGCTGGGCAGTACACCGCGACCCTCCCGGCGAGCCTCTCAGGCGGACAGACGCGGTTGGCAGCCCGGTAGATGGACTCCTCGTGGCGGTTCGCGCGAGTGTGGAGGAGCGTGACCCGCGGCGCGGGCGCTCTGCGTGCCCGTCGCCTACGAAAACGCCCCGCCGCCGGGCAAAGCGCTGCGTGCGTTGGGTCGCTCGGTTATCGGGCTTGCACCCCCCCATGCCTCGCCTGACGGTCAAGACCCTGCACGCCCTCCATTCCACGGTGCTGCGAGAGCAGATCCCGCGGGAGCGGCTTCTTCACGGCCTCGCCCCATCGTTCCTCGCGAGCCTGCGCGGCGAGCTCGATCCGGTCCAGCAGATCCTGATGGATCTGCACCGGCTCAACACCACGGACGCGCCGCCGGGGGGCGGTGATCCTCTACGAACCTGGCTTCAGAACGCACGCGCCTTTGACGTGCGCACGGCACACCACCCGCTGGTGGACCGGGCGCTCGCGGAGCTGGACGTACCGGCGGCGAGGCGGCCTCGCCCCGCGGCGACCCCGCCTGCCCCTGCGGGGGCAGCGACGCGGGTCCCTCCCGCGGGCCTAGGCGGAGAGATCGGGCTGGAGGTGACCGACGACTCGATGGTCGAGCTGGTCGCGCACGAGCGCGCGCGAACGCCCAGAAGCGCGACTCCGGCTGCCCAGCCGACGCCTCACGCCGTAGCACCCGCCTCCCCGGCCCGGCTCTCCCCGCGGCTCACGCCCGTGCGCTTGGGGCTGTTCCTGTTCGGGATCGCCGCGGGCGCGGCGATGCTCTGGCAGCGGGCCCCGGGGCGGGCCGCGCGTCGCCCGTCTCGTATCGCCTTTACGGACCTGGGTGCCCCTATGGGTTTTTTCCATCTACCCAGCGGGCAATATCGTATGGGCGCTCTGGAGGGAGAGGGCACCGCCGCCGAGCACCCTGACCACGCGGTAGCCCTCTCGAGCTTTTTTCTTGCCCGGACGGAGGTCACGAACGCCCAGTGGAACGCGGTGATCTCGGGCGCCCAGGCCGCGGGGGACCTCGACGCGGCGACCCTCGCGCCCTCGACGGGGGCCGACGACCAGCCGATCATCGGGGTGTCCTGGTGTGACGCCGTTCGTTTCGCCAACCTCGCGTCGCGACTGGAGGGGCTCGAGCCGGCCTACCGCGTCGTCGCCCGCTGCGACGCGACGTGGACCGACGGTCCGGGCTTCCGGCTGCCGACTGAGGCGGAGTGGGAGTACGCTGCGCGCGCCGGTAGCATCACGGCTTATGCTAACGGAGCCGACGAGGCGGCATTGGCGGAAATTGGATGGTACAACGCGAACCTCGGTGATGTGCAGGGAGCGCGGCCGGTGTGTACGCGTGCGCCCAACCCCTGGGGATTGTGCGATTTGCACGGGAACGTCTGGGAGTGGGTGTGGGACCGGGAGGGCGACTACATGGGCGACGAGATCCGCAACCCCCGCGGGCCGGTTCGGGGAGCCAATCGTGTTCGACGTGGCGGATCGGTAGGGGCTGACGCGGACAGCGCCCGCTCGGCGTTCCGCGCGTTCGCCGCTCCGTTGGACCCCAGCGACGATCAAGGTTTTCGCCTGGCACGGTCGAGCACGGACGACTGAGGGCCGCACCCGGGCCGGAGGCGACGCCCCGCCCAGGTTACCGGCTCTGTATGCGCAGGCTCCTCGTCCTCCTCCCGACGCTCCTCGCGTTCGACCAGTGCTCGCGCGGCACCGCGATCCGCGTGCTGGACGAGACCGGCGCCCCCGTCCCTTGCGCGACGCTCACCACGGTGAACGACGTCAGTTGGACCACGGACCTCGACGGCTACGCGGCCGTGCTGGAGCCCGGGTTGGCCGGAGAGCAGGTGTGGTTCACGGTGGAGGCCGACGGCTACACCCACGCGCCGGACGGTTTCGGGTTCGTCGGGGAGGCGGTCGCCCTCGACGACGCTGCGGTCCAGGAGATCATCGTCACCACCACGGGCACCCCGGGCCCGTGCAGCGCGGACGACGAGCAGCACCGGCTCGTCTCCCAGGGAGCGCCCGATCCGGCGGATCTGTTGGAGATCGGCGTGGTGGATGCCGAGACGGGGCGCGGCGTCCCTCTGGTCTTCGTCGAGGACGGCGAGCACACCTGGGTCACGGACAACGCCGGTCGGGTAGCCTGGTACGACATCGACCGGATGGACACCGAAATCACGCTGGAGCTGAGCTCCGATGGCTACGCGCCCCAGCAGGCCCGGGTGACCACCACCGCCGGCACGATCGCCACCGTCGAGCTGGAGCGCACCCAGCTCGCCGAGCGTATCTACCGCCTCACCGGCGAGGGGCTCTACCGGGACTCGGTACTCCTGGGCTACACCGCCCCGGTGCCCGAGCTCTCGGGCCGGATCGTGGGACAGGACAGCTCCAACGTGGTCGAGTACCAGGGCGGCCTGTTCTGGTTCTGGGGGGACACGAACCGGCCGAGCTACCCGCTCGGGAACTTCTACACCACGGTCGCCACCTCGAGCCTGAGCGACGATCCCGACACGGGGCTCCTGTTCGACTACGTAGTCGGCCCCGACGGCTTCGCCGAGGGGGTTGTGGGCTTCACCAGCGGCGGTCCCGTGTGGATGCAGGGGCCCGTGGTGGCGAGCGACGACGGGGGGCTCTACGCCCGGTGGGACCAGGTGGACGCGAGCTGGGCCTCGGTGGCCGCTGGCATCGCGGTGTGGAACGACAGCACCCAGGTCTTCGACCTCGCCTGCGATCAGACCGGCGTCGCGATCGCGGCCTGGCCGGATGGGCCCGAGCTCGCGTGGGACGGCTACGTCTACGCCTACAACGGGGTGCGCCGACCGGCGACGAGCGCGGGCATGTGCGACACCTCCACCTGGGAGGCGTTCACGGCCCACGTCGGGGGGACACCGTCCGACAGCTACGCCTGGCGCGCCGGGGAGCCGGTCGTCGCCGAGAGCGAGGTTGTTCCGGAGTTCTACCTCTGGGGCGGCCTTCGGGACCCGGACCTCGGTCAGGCGGTCACCCGTCACAGTGGCTCCATCGCGTGGAGCGCCTGGCGTCGCCGCTTCCTGGCCTTGTACACCGAGGCCTACGGAGATCCCTCCTTCCTCGGGGAGCTCTGGCTGGCCGAGGCCGACACCCCGCTCGGGCCCTGGGTGCCCACCCGTAAGGTGGTGACCCACGAAGACTACTCCCTATACAACCCCCATCTCAATCCGATGTTCGACGACGGGTCGACGGTGTACTTCGAGGGGAGCTACAGCAAGACGTTCTCCGGCTCGGAGCCCACGCCCCGCTACGACTACAACCAACTGATGTACAAGCTCGACCTCGACGATGTGCCGCTGCCTGTCGCGGTCTACGAGCTTGGGACCGACCTGGTCACCGCCCACGGCGTGCCGACGGACGCACCGAGCCTGACCCCGGCGTTCTTCGCCTGGGAGGCGCCGCAGGCCGGCACGGTGGACCTGTATTGGAGCGGCCCGGACTGCGCGGCGCGATCGCTCGGCAGCTCCGGCGTAGCCTACGCCTTCTCCGTGCTCGCCGATGGCGGAACCCCGGACACGGTGCCGCTGTGGCAACACACCGGAGCGGATAGCTCGGTCGCCTCGACCGAGAGCATGATCGCCGGCTACACCCGAGAGAGCGATCCGCTGGGCTACGTCTGGGAGAGCCCCCTCGCGATCGCCTATCCGGTCGCCGATTTCCTCGACCCCTTCCGCGCCGACGCCGGGCCCGATCAATGTGTAGCACCCGGGCCGGTGGCGCTCGACGCCTCCGGATCCGTAGGGGACATCACCGGCTACGATTGGAGCTGGGACGGCGGGAGCGCCTCGGGCGCGGAGGTCGAGATCGAGCTCCCCGCGGGGGTCTACTCCGTCACGCTGACCGTCACCGATGCCTTGGGGGGCACCCGGAGCGATAGCCTCGTCGTCGGCGCATACGAGGTCGACGACGATGGGGACGGGTACCCGGCGGGGGAGGACTGCGACGACGCCTCCGCGGGGGTCTCGCCCGCCGCGATCGAGGTCTGCGACGCTGCAGACGTGGACGAGGACTGTGACGGGCTCGCGGACGACTTGGACCTCTCAGTCACCGGACAGTCAAGCTTCTACGCCGATCAGGACGGGGATGGTCACGGCGGCGCGAGCGCCGAGCCCTTCTGCGATCTCCCGGCCTCGGGCTATGTCACGATTCACGGCGACTGTGACGACTCGGTCGCTACGGTCTCGCCCACCGCGATCGAGCTCTGCGACGCTGCAGACCTGGACGAGGACTGTGACGGGCTCGCGGACGACCTGGATCCCTCGGCCACCGAACAGTCAAGCTTCTACGGGGACTTGGACGGGGACGGTTACGGCGGGGGCGCGGCCGAGCTCCTCTGCGATCTCCCCGCCTCGGGCTACGTCACGATCGACGGCGACTGTGACGATACGGCCGCCTCGGTCTCTCCCGCCGCGACCGAGCTCTGCGACGCCGAGGATGTGGACGAGGACTGTGACGGGCTGGCGGATGACTTGGATCCCTCGGCCACCGGACAGTCCAGCTTCTACGCGGACGCGGACGGGGACGGTCACGGCGGCGCGAGCGCAGAGCCCTTCTGCGATCTGCCGGCCTCGGGCTATGTCACGATCGACGGGGACTGTGACGACTCGGTCGCTACGGTCTCGCCCACCGCGATCGAGCTCTGCGACGGGGCGGACGTGGACGAGGACTGTGACGGGCTCGCGGATGACCTGGATCCCTCGGCCACCGGACAGTCCAGCTTCTACGCCGACACGGACGGGGACGGTTACGGCGGCGCGGCGGAGCCCCTCTGCGATATCCCCGCCTCGGGCTATGTCACGATCGACGGCGACTGTGACGACACGGTCGCCTCCGTCTCGCCCGCCGCGATCGAGGTCTGCGACGGGGAGGACGAGGACGAGGACTGTGACGGGCTGGCGGATGACGCCGACGTCTCGGCCACCGGACAGTCCAGCTTCTACGCGGACGGGGACGGGGACGGTCACGGCGGCGGCGCGGCGGTTCCCCTCTGCGATCTCCCCGAGGGCTACGCGGAGCGTGAGGGCGACTGTGACGACACCGACCCGAGCTGGCACCCGGGCGCCGAGGAGCCCGACTGTACGGATCCCAGCGACTACAACTGTGACGGCGCGACCGGCTACATGGACGCGGACGGGGACGCCTTCCCGGCCTGTGTCGAGTGTGACGACACTCGGAGCGAGGTGCATCCCGACGCCGACGAGCGCTGCAACGCGCTCGACGACGACTGCGACGGGGAGATCGACGAGGACGCGCTCGACGCCGGCACCTGGTACGCCGACGCGGACGGGGACGGCTTCACGGACCCGGAGGAGGCGCTCAGCGCCTGCGAGGCTCCGGCCGGCTACGCCGCGGCGGGCGGTGAGGACTGTGACGACGCGGACCCCGCCGTGTTCCCGGGGGCCGAGGACGTCCCGGAAGACGCGATCGACCAGGACTGTGATGGAGCCGACGCGGTCGCGCTCGTAGCCTCGGACGAGCCCGCCCCGGGAGGGAAGGGCGCGGCAGGCTGCGGCTGCGCCTCGACCGTGGGTGGGAGCGCGTGGCTGCTGCTGGCGGGGTTGGTGGCGGCGAGGAGACGGGGGCGGATCCGGTAGGTCACGGAACGGGGGTGGACTGCCCGGCACGCCGCCTGAGCATCGCCTGATGTGGCGGTCGTTCGGGCAGGCGAGAGCCCCAGCGCGATCAATCGGAGGTCCGCGCGCGATCCCCAATATACGTACGAGGAGGTGGTCCAGCCCGCGTTGCTCTGGCGGCGGGCCAGGACCAGATCGTCGTGGCCGTCCAAGTCGAGGTCCTCGGCTACACAATCCGCGATTCCCTGGGCGGTCGGTATCCCCGCGCTGCGTTCGGCGTGCTCTCGATCGTGGGGCGGCGGGCGCGGGACATCCTCAGCAGGTTGAGCCGAGACGATTTCTCCAACGCCGTCTTTCCGTTCGGGACCGCACGCGAGCAGGCGATATGCGGCGCCACGGCGCCTCTATCCGGGGCCTGACGTTGCGGATGATCGGGGAGCTGGCCGAGCTCATCAGCCAGGTCGGCCCCGAAGATCCAGGGTAAAATCCATCCTATCGAGGTTCTTGAAAGCACCCAACAGCGCAGAGTACGGTTGGAAGCCAAAATCACTCGCCTTGGCCTGAAAGACGCCCCTGGCGCGGAGTGAATCGCGGTTCACCCGGATGGTCATCGGCGTCACGACCCGCTGGGACACACCGCGGATCGTGAGGATACCCGTGACCGACACCGAAGAACCCGCCGGCACACACGAAGTGGAGCGGTAACGGATGCTGGGGTGTTCTGTACGGTTCAGTTGGCTCTCCGCGAACATCTGGTCGCGGACCTCGGCGCGCTCGGCGTCGTCCACCATCGCGGCGTAGCCCAGACGCGCACGATAGCCAAAATCATCCGCCTTCAACCCTGAGACAGGCAAATCGATCCGTACCTCGCACGCGCCGGGATCGGCAGGGTCCCAATAGACGGAGCCGGTCCAACCGGTGGCCGAGATCACGTGGTCGTGGGACATGCTCGCCGCGAGGGCCTCGGGGTCGTTGAACACCAACACATAGAGCCGGCTCGCGCTGGATTCGATGCGCCACGAAGTGGGGATGATCGGCGGAGGGAGCACGATTTCGCTTGGCAGGCTGACTTCGGGGACGAGCTCTGCCGGGGAAACCAGGGTGGCCGTGCCCCACCGGGCGCCCCAGGTCGGTGGGGTGAGTGCGCCAACCGGTGGGGAGCGGGAGGCCGCCAGCGCCGGTGCATTCGCCAGCGTCCGAGCGGCGACCGGCGTGCGAGCGGCCCCCGGCGTGCGGGCGGCCCCCGGCGATCGAGTGGTCCTCGGCGTCGGTGCTGCTCCCGGCGCCCCAGCGACGGCCGGCAGTGGATCGGCGGCAGGGTCTTGGGACGGATCAGCAGCTTCCTGTGGTTCATCCGCGGGATCGGCCGCGTCGGCGGCGTCCGCCGTTGCGGGGAAGGGAGACGACGGGGGCTTGGCGCTACAAGCCAGGAGCTGAAGCACGAGCAGGAGCACACATTGAGGTTGCCAGAATGGGGCGCCGTTGTCAGCATCCGGGGCAGAGATTTCCGCCTGATTGACGGCCGACGTCCGATCACCCGGGCTTCGCGGCCCTGTACCGACGACGTGCCCGACGGGGCGGTCCCGGAGTACGATTCACCGAGGACGGCGCCCCTTCGAGGTTCACCGAGACCGGCGCTCCGTCGACGACGGTATGGAGGCGTACGTGTTGACCGCAGAGCGGATATTCCCTGCTGTGTACATGGGGGATCCCCCGATGGTGGAGCTTTCCGCCAGGGCTCCCGTTCTGCTAAGTTGGCGCTCCGCTGGAGCCCTGATGTCCCGCCTGCTCATTCTCTGCGTGCTCGCCGCGGCCCCCCGACTCGCTCACGCCACGAGCTACACCGTCGATCGTTACGGTAGCGGCGACTTCCGCACCATCCAATCGGCGATCGACGCCGCCGTCGACGGCGACGACATCACCGTGTTCCCCGCCACCTACATCGAGAGCGTCAACTTCGGCGGCAAGTTGATCACCGTCGCCTCGCGGGACGGCGCCGGCACCACCTACATCGACGCCAACAGCCTCACAACCGACGTCGTCACCTTCGACTCCGGCGAAGGCGCCGCCAGCGTGCTCCGCGGTTTTACCATTCAGAACCGAAGCTACCGCGGCATCAACATCGTCTCGTCGAGCCCCACCCTCGAAGACCTGGTGCTGAGCGGCCTCGGTACCACCAGCATCAACGGCAGCGCCGTGTCGGTGACCGGCGGCAGCCCTACCCTCAACGGGTTGAGCGTCTCGGGCAACAGCGCCAGCGCGGGGGCGATCTATGTCGACGGCGGGTCCCCACTGATCCTCAACTCCGAGTTCAGTGGTAACTTCGCCTACTATAGCGGCGGAATCTACGTGAACTCCGGCTCGATCGAGGTCGAGTCGAGCACGTTCGCCAGTCAGATCCAATACTACGCCGGCACCGTGACGCTGAACGCCGGCGCTTTCGGGACCTTTGTCGACACCGACTTCTCCGGCAACGTCAGCTACTACGCCAACGGCGCGGCGATGTCCCTGGCCTCGGGCGCCACCGCCGTGATGGAGGGTGGTGAGGTCAACGGGAACTACGCCTACTATTGGACCTCCGGCTACTGGGGCGCGGTCTTCCTCACCGATGGCGCCGCATTTGAGGCGATGGGCACCCGCTTCGTGGGCAACTACGGCTACTACGGGTCCGCGGTCGGAGGCCTCGACAACACCGACATCCGGCTCAACGACTGCGAGATCAGCGACAATATTGCCTATTACGGCGCGGTCAACACGTACATCGACGGCACGCTCATCATCGACGGCACCAACTTCACCGGCAACACCAGCTACTACGGGGGCGGTGGCATCTTCGCCTACTCCAACTTTGAACTCCAAGTGTCCGACAGCCGCTTCGACCAGAACCTCTCGCCCGACGGTCATGGCGCCGGCATCTTTGGCTCCTCCACCGGATCCATCACCGCGAACGCTACCACTTTCGACGGTAACGTGGCCTATTATTACGGTGGTGCGATCTACGCTGAGTCCCTCTACGGCGAGGTGAACCTGAGCGAGTGTGTGCTCTCCGACAACAGGGCCAGGTACGGCTACGGCGGGGCGATCTACGCGTTCACCGAGACCGATCTGGTGCTCGACGGTACCACCCTGGTGGACAACTACGCCTACTATGGCGGCGGGGGCGCCTGGGTCTACGTTCTCTCCGACCTCTACGTGTCGGACTCCAGCTTCTCCGGCAACATCGCCGCCACCGGCTACGGCGGCGCCCTCTACTTCTACCCCTACTACTCCACCAGCAATGTGCTTGAGGTGGTTGACTCGGTCTTCGCCGACAACTACGCCCCCACGGCCGGCGGCGCGATCGTCGCGGCCGCCGGGCACGCGATCACCATCGACCGCAACCAGTTCCGCAACAACGGCAGCAGCGCTACCTCCTACGGCGGCGCGATCCACTTCTCGACCACGGTAGAAAAGTCCCTGGACAACAACTTTTTCTGTGGAAACACGGCGGGATACGGCGGCGCGGTCTACGACTACTACTCCGTCAACCCGGACGACAGTTGGACCGCCAACGTATTCCAAGAGAACGCCGCCACCTACGTCGGCGGCGCCCTGTACCTGCACACCTACAACTACGTCGACCTCCTCAACAACGGGTTCTTGGGTAACTCCAGCGGCTCCGAAGGCGGCGCGATCTACGCCAACTATAGCTATATGTTGTTCACCAACAACCTCGTCGCCTACACTCAGGCCGGCAGTGCGGTCTCGGGCGCCGACGCCACCACCGCCAGCGCCAGCGCCTTCGCTTACAACGACTGGTTCAGCAACACCGGCACCGACGCGGGCGGCAGCATCACCGTCGCCGCGTTGAGCGGGCGCGGGAACCTTTTTGTGGACCCCCAGCTCACCAACTACAGCCTCGACGGAGACTGCGACAACGACGACTTCGTGCCGCTGCCGGGCAGCCCGCTCATCAACAGTGGGGATCCAGCCATCCTCGACACCGACGGCTCTCGAAGTGACATCGGACCTTATGGCGGCCCAACGTCTACGGTCACCGACTCAGACGGCGACGGCTACTACTCCACCACCGACTGCGACGACGACGACGCCAGCGTCAATCCCGGCGCCACCGAGACCCCCTACGATGGGGTGGACTCCGACTGTGACGGCGCCGACATCACCGACGTCGACGGGGACGGATTTGACGGCAGCGAGGCGGGCGGCCCCGACTGCGACGACGACGACGCCAGCATCCACCCCGACGCTGCCGAGGTCTGGTACGACGGCATCGACCAGGACTGTGACCAAAACGACGCCGACCAGGACGAAGATGGCGAAGACGCCGTGAGCGAAGGCGGCGATGACTGTGATGACACCGACGCCGACGTGCATCCCGACGCGACGGAGGTGTGGTACGACGGTCTCGACCAGAACTGCGACGGCGCCAATGACAACGACGCCGACGGAGACAGCTTTGAAGGCGCGGTAACGGGCGGTGACGACTGCGACGACAGTGACGCGGCGATCTACCCCGGAGCGCCGGACGACCCTTATGATGGGCGCATCACCAACTGTAACAACGCCAACGAAGGGGACGCCGACGCCGACGGTTACACCGCCGAGCTGATTGGCGGCGACGACTGTGACGACGGCAACGCCAGGATCAACCCCGGCGCGACCGAGATCTGGTACGACGGCGTCGACAGTGACTGCGACGGCGCCAACGACAACGATCAGGACGCCGACGGCTACGACGCCGTGAACACCGGCGGTGACGACTGCGACGACCTCGATCCTGCCGTGTACCCCGGCGTCGTCGAGATCTGGTACGACGGCATCGACCAGGATTGTGACGGCAACGATCAAGACCAGGATGGGGACGGCTTCGGCGCCAGCGTAGACTGTGACGACACCGACTCGAGCGTCAACCCCGGCGCCATCGAGACCTGGTACGACGGGGTCGACCAGGACTGTGATAGCCGCGACGATGACCGCGACGGGGACGGCTTCCTCTCCGCCGACGACTGTAACGACGATGACGCGCTGACCTGGCCGGGCGCCGCCGAGTCCTGGTACGACGGCGTAGACACCGACTGCGACGGCGCCGACGACTTCGACCAGGACGGAGACGGCTATGCGCTGGGGCTGGACTGCGACGACACCGATCCGACGATCAACCCCGACAGCTTGGAAGCCTGGTACGACGGGATCGACCAGAACTGTGATGGGAACGACGACGATCAGGACGGTGACACCTACGGCCTCGCCGACGACTGTGACGACACCGACGCGGCCGTGTCGCCTGGCGCCACCGAGATCTGGTACGACGGCATCGACCAGAGCTGCGACGGCCGGAACGATTTTGACCAGGATCAAGACGGCTATACCGACGCTGCCAGCGGCGGCGATGACTGCGACGATCTTGACGCGGCGATCCACATCGCCGCTGCAGAGCTCTGGTACGACGGCGTCGATCAGAACTGCGACGGCAGAGACGACGACCAGGACGGCGACGGTTACCCGCTTGCGACCGACTGTACCGACACCGATGGATCGATCTACCCCGGCGCCCCTGGCTTCACCGACACGTGCGAAGAGATCAAGGCGACCGACGACACCGCCGTCCCCAACGACGACACCGGAACGCCTACGGACGACACCGGCTCCGACGTGGTGCCGCCCACCCCCGACGACACCGGCAAGTTTGCGGGCGGCGGCGGATGCGGATGTGACAGTAGCAGCTCCGGCAGCACCGGGGCTTTAGGGGCGGGTTTGTTGCTCCTGGGCTTGAGGCGGCGCCGGAGCTGATCGCGGCGGGAGAGGGCGATGGTGATAGCGGCGTGACTCGGGGAAGTCGGCCCCGGGGCCGTCCACGAAGTCGGCGTGAGGTCGGGCACAGACGCGGCCGTCTCGAAAGCCGAGCCTCGAAAGCCTGGCCTCGAAAGCCTGGCCTCGAAAGCCGAGTCTCGAAGGTCGGCCCTCGATCAGGACGCTCGACCACCAAGATCTCGCTGCCAGTTCCCTGCGGTGCGGGGCGAGTCTGTTTAGAAACTCACCGAATTCCTGTCCTCTATCGAGCCGAACAGTCCGCGTAGTACGCGATCCAATCTACGAAGTCGTAGAGTGTCTGCTCCGCCTCGTTGTCCTCCACGTGGATCTTGTCTCCACCGCCGTGGGCGATTCCAACAACTGTGCCGATGGAGGTCGCGACCGACGCGCCCTCCGCCAGCGGCTTGGTCAGGAGCTCGCTCGCTTCCGGGCGCTCCAGGTCGACGGCCCCGAGCCCGATGAGGCTGTACATCGTACCCCTCGCCCAGCTCCCGTCCGAGGTCTGCGCGAAAAACACCGGGGCGGTGGGGTTGGCGCCGCGACCCGAGCCATCCGTCCAATGGCAGCTCGCGCAGCGCCCCTCCCAGGCCATGACCTTGTCGAGGAATAGCTCGGTCAGGGCGTCCTCATCGCACGCCCCGAGCGGCGAGGCTACCCCTTCGGGTAACGGCGTGCTCGCCCCGTCGGTGGCGCAGGCATCCTCGTAGGTTGGGCACACTGCCTCGTGACAGGTGGCGCTCCATGTGATCCATTCGAGGAAGCCATCGTACTCACGTTGACGGACCTCGTCCGTAATCAGCTCGCTGACCGGGTCACCTTGGGTGATGAATTCGAGCACGCGGCTCGCCTCGGGCTCGGACAGGCTCACCAGGTCGAGGTTCACCATACACGCCATGCTCTGGCAGGGGGTGTCGCGGACCCACATCGAGAGGTCGACGCCCGCGAGATGGCAGTCGTTACAGCTCGCTGGGTGCGCGTCGGTCACCAGCGGCTCGATGTAGCGGTCGTAGAGCGCGCCTTGCGCCTCATCTTCGCAGGTTGGGGCGCCGGAGTCATCGACGGCAGGAGTGCTCGAGGTCGGCGCGTCCGTCGGCGCGACCGTGACCTTGCCCGGCTCGGGCGCACACGCGATCAGGAGCAGCACGAGGCCCATGGTGACCCTCCAGCGTGTATGGTACCCCAGCGCGCGCGCTGCGCCCTCCCCGGGTGTCGGCGGCGGACGCCAGCACCGTGGAGCACATCCACCCGTAGGCGCGCGGACGCTTCGGGGTGGAGTAGCGGGCTCGGCCTGGGTCGCTTGTTCCGGGGGCCCGCCGGTTGGCGCCGCGGCTTCGGCTTCTCCAGCTTGAAATCAGCTTCGAATCAAGTGATCGCCGCGGTCAAGGCCCCAGACGTGACGCCGAGCGCCGCCGGATCCAGCCCGGCCAAGGTCAGCAGCGTGGCGCCGATGTGGCCCGGCCGCAGGACGACCCCGTCGGCGCTGTGCTGCCCGCTCACCAGGTCGAGCGGCAGGCCGATAGCGCTCTCATCGATGCCGCCGAGCGACTGGCCGCCGCGCACTCCCGCGCCGTGTAGGAACATCGACGTGAACGTCCAGTGGTCCTTGCCGCCGATGGTGTTCTGGAGCGGATGGCGCCCCATCTCCGAGAATACGACGAGGGTCACCTCATCTTCCAACCCACGCGCGCTGATGGCGTCTACGATGCCCGTGAGCCCCAGGAAGAGCTCTTCGTAGTGGATGTTCTGGATGTCGAGACTCGTGTGGGAGTCCCACGAGGCGTCGCATTGGCCGTTGTACTGGAGCATCGCGCAGCGGGAGAGGCCCAGCTCGAAACAGCGGATGGCGCTCTCGGCGTCGGCTACGATGTCGCGCGCGCACGGCCCCAGCCGCGGGGTCAGCGACAGGTCCTCGGTGGCAAAGAGGGTGGCCACGGCGTCGAGCGAGCTCGCGTAGGCGCTCGCGCCCAATGCGCGGGGCGAGGCGAGATCCGCGGCTTGAAGGCCGAGCTGCGCGCGAACCGCGGCGTCGGCGAGGCTCTCCACCGCGCTGGGCAGAGCGGCGACCGGTCGGGTCGCGTTGGCCTGGGCCTCGCCCGTCAGGAGCTTGGGGAGCTGGCCGTCGTCGCCCACCCGAACCACGAGGCTGGAGAGCGTGCTCGTATAACTTGGGCCAGCCAATACGAGATAAGGTAGGGTCAACGCCGATGGCGAGCCCGCGGCGATGAGCGAGGGCCAGTCGTTGCCGGCGTCGGAGGTGAGCACGAGCCGGCGGCAACGTTCGTGCGCGACGCTGGCGACCTCGAGCCCGTTGATGAAGCAGGTTCGAGGGGCGTGGGCGTCGAGCCACGCCCGCACATTGGGCCGCTCGGCGCTGTCCATGAACTGCAGATCCCCGATCTCGCTGGGCACGGCGTCGGGATCGTAGCTGGCGTTGGGCACGCCGGAGTGGTCCACGAAGACGCGGCTGGTATCCCAGCCTCCCCGGCAGAAGAGGAAGAGGAACTTGCGATCTCCCGCAGAGGCGTGGGCTGCACGCGGTCGCAATACCCGGCTCGCCCCTCCCATCAGGGCTCCGGCCCCCAGGGCACGCAGGAGCTGGCGACGACCCAGGATCACGCTCATTCGGTCACCAGCCGGAGATCGCGGAACATCACCGTCAAGAGCCCGGTCCAGGCGGAGCCCGGGTCGGAGACGTCGGCCATCTCCTGCCAGAGCGCGCCCCAGGCACCGACCTCGGCGTCGGTGGCGCGCTCGGCGTAGAGGCGCCACGCCAGCGCGCTGATGGCGGCATCGAAGGCCGGGTCGCCCGGCCGGCTCGCTACGCCCACCCCGGCGAGCAGGCGGGCCTGCGGGTTGTCGAGGTCCACCGCGACCACGTTGGTAGCCGCCATCTCGGCGAGGCGTTTGACGACCAGCGACCAGGTGAGGCCCGGCTCGGCCTGCACCGCGGAGACCACCTCGCCGTCGACCCCGCCTGCCAGCATACGATACCCGTAGGTGTCGTTGTCCATCTGGTCGAAGCCGGCCTGGAGCCAGCGGTAGCCGGTCAGGTCCTCGAAGACGCTGGCGAGCTGCCCCGGGGAGAGCAGGCGGACCACGCGCTCTCCGGTGGCGTCGGGGTCGGTGCCCGCCTGATACTCCGGCGTGTCGAGCACCGCGCGCACCATCGCCTTGCCGGTGCCATCCCATTCCGAGACAAGCCAGGCGAGCCGGTCGGCGTCGGACTCGGTGATGGGGCGGCGCCAATACAGCTCGGCGAAGCTCTGGGCCGCGCAGCCCTCGAAGCGAGGGTCGGCGGCAACGGCGGGGCCGAGCTCCGAGAGACCGGCGATCGGGGTGCCATACCAGGCCGGCGCGATACCGAGCGTGCTCGACCACAGGTACTCGCGGTCGGGGTGGTAGGTGCCGTGCTCGACGCGCGAGTACATGACCGTCCAATAGAAGCCCATCAGGCTGGCAGCGGCGGGATCCACGTCGGCGTGGCAGCCATAACACTCGGGTAGCTCGCGGATGGCCTCGGCGGCCGCCTCCGGATCGGACAGGGCCGTCAGGCTCGCGATGCTGATCGGTCGGTTGAGCACGTCTTCGCACACCAGCAGGCGGGTCATCGCGGCCATGCGCCCGCGATTGAGGTTGGCCGACGTGGTGGTGTAGCGCCACCAGAGCCCGTTGGTGGCAAGCACGCCAGCGGCGGGGCGACCATCGGTATAGGTACAAGGTGCCCAATCGTCGCCGTTAGGGCAGCTCAGGGGCCACAGGCTGGCCAGGAGCGCGTTCCCCATCGTGTAGTTGGCGGTGACGATCTCGGTCCAGGGCGCCCCGGTGGCCACCACGTGCGCGATGAGCCGGAGCGGCTCGTCGCCTACAGCGCGCTCGTAGGTGTACTCCAAGGCCTCGGCGAGGCGGTAGTCGAAGGCGTCCACCTCGAAGTCGTCTACCCGGGTCCACCAGCGCTCGGCGAGCAGCTCGACGAGGCGCTGTTCGAAGCGGGGATCGTCGAAGTAGGCGTCACGCCAGGCGTTGAGGGCAGCGGGGACGGCCTCGACGGCATCCAGGGTCACCGCGTCCGGCAGGCGTCCGGTGAGATCCAGGCTCATCCGCCGGAGGAGGCGGGGCGCGTCCAGCGGCACCAGGCTGCTCGGCGGGGGGCCGGCGACCGGCTTGGGGGCGAGCTCTGGGCTCGTAGCGCAGGCCAACAGCAGCATCATGGCGGCAGGTCTACGCGCACGGCGCTGGCGAGGCCGCTGAAGTCGGGGCAGGCTTCGCCGAGATCCTGCCCATCGAAGCGGCTGGTGCCACAGGTGGCGCAGGAGTCGCCGAAGTCGAAATCGTACCAGATCCCTACCGGGTCGCGCACCGACGCCCGACCGGACGCGCAGCCAGTCTGTAGGGTAAACGCGGAGAAGGCGAGGTTGAGATCCTCGAGACTGATGGTGCCTTCTAACGAGAGGGCGTCCCCAGTCACCTCGTCGGTCACGATCAGGAAGCTCGAGACGCCTCTCCGGAGCGCCCCTTCGCTCGCCCCGTCCACGAAGGTGCCCCGAACATCGGAGATGCGTCGGACCACGCTGCCCAGGGTGTTGCGTCGGTCGCCAACCGAGCCGCCCGCGTCGAAGGGGTCGGTGGTGAGCGGGGCGATGCCGAAGTCACCACCGAGCTCCGTCACCTCCCAACGGCCGCCGGCGTCTTCCCAGTCGTCCTGACGGTAGAACGCCGAGCCTTCGAACCAGGTACCGTTCTCCGCGTAGCACCCTTCGGCGGGGATGGACATCTGGGTCTCGCTGCCCGGGCAGGCGCTGTCACCCCCGGCCATAGCGGCCAGGTAGGCGCCCTGGATGGTGAGGGCGAGCGGAAATTCGCCAAGACCGACGAGACGATCCAGGGCGTAGTCGGCCGTCCACGTGGGCGCAGCTGCCGGCGTGTCGATGACGTCGGTCGCAGTGTCTTTGGCCGCGGTGCCGGACGCCGGACCGGCCGCGGGGGCCGCGCACGCCGCCCATCCGGCGAGGAGCACGAAGCCCGCCGGTGCCAGGGAACGACGGCGGCCCTGACCGCCCGCCGCCGCTCGATCACCAAAGAGCGGGGGGGCGTCGGCGATGTTCAACGGACGCGACGCGACGGGCACGGGTCACAGTACCGCGAGGGTGGTGGCATCGCAACCGCAGGCTCGGGCGCCGCGCCGTCCGCGCCGTCCGCGCCGTCGGCGGGGTCCGGGCTCACCGTCCGGCTACAACCATGTGTCAACCCTACCAATTCGGAGATGGGGGGCGCAAGGCCGCTGATGGAGTCGTGAGCGCGTCCGTGCCGTCATAGCCGGGGTGAGCGGCATGGGTACCTCCTGCTCCCCAGCTCACGCGATGCGAGCGGGCCAGGGAGATGCGATATCCGAATGCATACGCGCGCTTCCGCGCGCTATGCCATAGGGGCTCCTGGGTTTTCCTATCCTCGTCCTCCTCCTCGCGCTGGCGCCATCGCGCGCGCGGGCCGCGGATGTGTCGATCGGTTGGCCACCCAACGCCTGGTCGGGAGCGCCCCCGAACCTCGTCCTGTTTGAAGAGCTCCCGCCGCGCGCGGACCGGCCCAACGACGCCATGGGCTAGGCTACCAGGCTGTCCGAGCCGTCTGAGGTGACGAGATCCACCACCGTGCCAAGCGTCGTGACGGCTCGCGCCGCGAAGCGCCGCATCGAGACCGCGTAGATAGCGGCCGCGGCGATCAGGATCGCCCCGGCGCTGGCAGAGAGCAGACCCGATACGAACCAGGTTCCCATCGCCGCTACGCCTGTTTTTTGGTTGGCACTCGCTTCTCGCGAGTCCCTGATCGCCCCCGATGAAGACCACGTCGGCGTCGAAATAGTAGCCCCCGGAACCGTCGGAGGCCGCGACCGCGAGGACGGGACGCCCGAGCGTCATCACAGTCATCCGCGCTCCCCGCATAGCCGGCCGGACCGCGGCATCGGCGTCATCACAGTCGGCGGCGGAGGTGCTGTAGCCACCCGGCGGCGCACATGCGTAGGACGAGGCGGTTGGATCGCCATACCGGCGCGCATGAGTTCCCGGCGCCCTCGCCAGGGCGATCCTCCCGTAGCTGGCGGTCCAGCCGCTCGCGACGAAGGAGCACATGAGCCGGTCGATCGTGGGCCCCAAACCCCTGCCGTAGCTGACGGCCAATCATACGGATACTCGGACGATCATGAACGACGCTCGGCGGTTTCGACCTCTCTCTACCTCCGACATCGGTTCACGACGCATGCCGCACGGAGACCGCGCGCCTGGCGACGTGGTGCATCGTTGGGCAAGGCTCCGTGGCGCGCGCTTCCGCTCGGGGAAACGCATGAGCATTCCTCGCTTTTGGGTGTCCGCGTACCTGTTTGCCTGCGCCTGCTCCAAGGAGGTGCCCGCCGATCTCGTGGTGGACGGCGGCCGCATTCACACCCTCGACGCGGCGAACAACACCGTGCAGGCGCTGGCAGTGCGCGGAGGTGTGCTCGTATATGTCGGGGACGATCCGAGCCCGTGGATTGGCCCGGAGACGCTCCACCTGGAGCTCGGTGGTGACACGGTCGTCCCCGCATTTCATGACAGCCACACGCACCTTTTGTGGAGCGGCGCCGATCTGTTGATGGTCGATCTCTATGCGGCGAACACGGTGCAGGAACTCCAAGACACCGTATCGGTGTGGGCCGACGCACACCCCGATGAAGCCTGGGTACAAGGCGGAGGTTGGGACACCGCCACATTCTACGGTAGGATCGACCGCACAACGCTGGACGCGGTCGTCACCGATCGCCCGGCGTACGTCTACTCGTCCGACGCGCACATCGGGTTGGCGAGCTCTCTGGCGCTCGCCGCCGCGGGCATCACCGCCGCGACCCCCGACCCGGTAGACGGCACGATCGAGCGTGACGCCCAGGGGGAACCTACCGGGATCCTCCTCGAAGGCGCGATGTCGCTGGTGGACAGCATCATCCCCGCGTATTCGGATGCGACGGTCGACCAGGGGCTGCGTGACGCTCAGGCCGAGGCGAACGGCTACGGAATCGTGAGCGTCGTGGACGCCAACGTCGACGCCTGGATGCTCGAAGGCTACCAGCGCGCTGATTCCGCGGGCGCACTCACCGTGAGGGTGTTCGGCGCAGCCCAGGTCGATCCTGGTGATCCCGACCCGGTGGGCCGCCTCCAAGACTGGGCGCTCACCTACGGCTCTCCACGGGTCTCGGTGGTGGGCGCCAAGCTGTACCTCGACGGGATCATCGAGTCGCAGACCGCGTATATGCTGGAGCCTTACGAAGACGGCACCAACGGTGTGCCCGTGTTCAGCGACGATGAGCTCGTCGGATTGGCCACCAGGCTGGACGCGGCCGGGTTCCAGCTCCACGCCCACGCGATCGGCGACGGCGCGGTCCGACAGCTCTTCGACACCGTCGCTGCGGTGGAGATGAACAACGGCCGGCGGGACCGTCGCGCGCTCGCCGCGCACATCGAGGTGGTCGACCCGGCAGACATAGCCCGCTTCGCAGAGCATGGGGTGTTCGCCGATTTTCAGCCGCTGTGGGCGTGGCCCGACAGCTACATTGAGGACCTCACCATCCCGGTCATCGGCCCCGAGCGGTCCGAGTGGCTCTACCCGATCGGGCCCGTGGTGGAGGCGGGCGGGACCTTCGTCGGTGGTTCGGACTGGTCCGTCACCTCGCAGAACCCGTTCTTGGCGATTGAGGCTGCGGTTACCCGACAGAGCCCGTTCAGCAACTCTGGGTCGGTCTTGACGCCGGGCTCGGTGGTCAGCCCGCTGATCGCGCTCCGAGCCTACACCTCCGAGGGTGCAAAGTCATCGTTCTCCGAAGACTACTCGGGGACCCTCGAGGTCGGCAAACGCGCAGACTTCTTGGTGCTCAATGGGGACCCCCTGCTCGTGGAGCCCGCGGCGATCTCGGAGATTCGTGTGCGACAAACCTGGCTGGAGGGGGAGCGGGTCTACGAACGGTCCGCGCGCACGTCGGATCCGGAGCCGCGACAGCGGCAGCACCACGGGGAAGGGCGCTGACGCGTACCTCTGTGGGTCGACGACACGTCTCGGGGACACCGACGCCGACGCTGGGTCAGCGCCGGTAGGCCGATTCGGCCGCAGGCGACTCAGCGGTCGGCTGAGCGCAGCGTCCACCGGAGCAAGACGAGGTCGGCGCGCTCGCCCGGCGTTCCGACGAGGGCGGTGCCGAGGCCGAGTGGGGTGGCGGTAGCCCGGAGCTGGATCACCACGCCCTGGGGAAGCCGGAGGTAGAGGGCCAGGACGCGGTGCAGGGGAGGCGCTGGCGACGAGCGGAAGCGCACCTCGATCAGCCCCTCGACCACGCGGACCCCCTCGAGGAAGGCGCGCAAGGAACGGAAGCCCACCATGACGATCGGCGGGTCGCCGGGAGCGACCTGCACAGCTGCCTCCGGTAGTTTGGGGGCCTGGGGGTCCGGGCTCTCGACGGGCTGGCCGGAGGGTCGGCGGGAGGGGTCCGTCCGCGCCGAGCGGCTGAGGTCGGGCTCCCGTTCGCGAGAGGCCGAAGCGCCGCCGAATCCTCCCAGCTCGGAGGCCGGGGGCTGGGGGCGCTCGTGCGGTTCCGGGCGGGCGCCGCGGGCCTCAGCAGGCTGCGGAGCACCGGCCGGCCCCTTGCTCGACGAGGCGCCGTCGAGGGCCGCGCGGAGCGGGCTGGCTGGGCGGGGACCGGCGATATCCCCCCGATCCGGATCGGTGAAGGGGCAGGTCTTGCCTTCCGGCCAGAGCTGGCGGATCCTCCGAACGAAGCGGCGTTGCTGCTCGGGGTCTTCGATGAGCCAGGTCCCCTGTATCTGGTAGCCGCCCCGCACCCAAGGCCAGCCGCCGTCAGGAGGGGGGGGGCCGATGGAGATGTGGATCGGGTCCACCCTGCCCATCGGGCCGAGGTCCGCGCGGGCCGGCCTCCGCTCGGTGGGCAGGCGCTCGGGGCACCACATGAGCAGATCACCGGGTCCGATCGCCCAGATCTCTCCCTCGACAATCCCGAGCTCACCCTGGAGGATGAGGGGGATGGGGGCCTTGAGGCGGGGGTTCCAGGAATACGGGTCGATGGGGGCTCCGATTGTCCAGCGAAGATGGTCCTTACGAAGAGGGGAGCTTACTGCCGGATCCCCGGGCAGGCTGTCCCGCGCGGGTCGCGTGTTGATCCGAGCCTACCGTGGATGTGCGGCGGTGCAAGCGTCGGGAGCCCGCGCAGGTCAAACTGCCCCCCCGGGAGGGTCCGGAGTCCTGGAAGGTCCGCGAGTTGGGGACAGGGTCGATCGTGAGTGTTCGACCCGATGCTGTCGGACTGCAGTTCGTGGTCCGCGCTGCGGTTGGCAAAGCGGCTGACGCGGCACCCGCCGATCAGCTCCGTGGATGCGCGCGCCGGGCGGGCCGGGCTCCCGTGGCGCGTGGTCGCCGTCGATCGTTCCGTGTTCCCAGGCTGCGGCACCCCGCTCGTGTTGCGGTGTTTCGAGGTCAAACCGCCTACGACGACGCGGATCCTTGCCGGGCTGCAGCGGGCGACCGGCCCGACGGCGTCGGCCACCTCGGGCGATGAGGGGAAGCGGTCTCCGGCGCTTCTCCCTGACAACGACCACCTCCTCGACGTCGCGAAGCCTATCGCCGCGACCCGGATGGAACTTCTGGTCGCGTGACCGAGCGAGCGCGCCGCTGGACCGTCACAACGGGCGACCCTCTGTCACGAAGACGGTCCGTGCTCGTGTGTCAGAATTCCGAATCTATAGACACTGACGTTGGCCGGATAGTTATATCCAGTGAGCCTGTCAAACCTACAGAATGCCCCGCGGACCCCAGACGCCAACGCACAAACCCTTCCGCAAGCACGCACAAGCGCCCGGGTCGGCCAAAATGGTTGACAAACGTAGCCTTTCAGGCTAACTCACAGTATCCCAGGCGCTCCGCCCCGGAATATTCACCCACCCACCAAGGGTTATAGACGCGCCTTCCCCTCCTTGTTCTCTTCGTTTCGTGCGGAATGCCGGGTGACCCTTCATTTTCGCCGACCTCTACGGTGCACTGGCGATGGCGGAGGGCCCCGACGGCGTTGAGCTGACCGACGCCCGCGGCGGCGCGTGGCGCGTCGACGGGGTCGTAGCGTCGGACGCCCGAGGGGAGCTCCTGCCGACCCGGCTCGTGGTGCACGGAGAGGGCCTGCGGGTGGAGGTCGACGACGCCGGCGCGGTGTACCCCATCGAGGTCGATCCGGACTACACCACAGCGGCGGTCACCTGGACGGGGAGCAGTGCCGAGCGGCTCGGCAAGGCTCTCGGGGGCGCCGATGTCGACGGCGATGGGTACATCGACGTGATCCTGGGGGCCCCCAACTACAACTCGCAGCAGGGGCGCGTCTACGTCTACCACGGCTCGTCGGGCGGCCCCTCGACCACGGCGGACACGACGAATACCGGGGCGTCAGCTGCCGTCTACTTCGGTTACAGTGTCGCGCGCGCCGGGGACGTGAACGGCGACGGCATCGACGATGTGATCATCGGCGCGCCCGATTTCCCCAGCAGCATGGGTCGGGCCTACGTCTACCACGGCTCTACCAGCGGGCTCACGACGGCCACCACCGCCCTCACGGTATTCGGCGGCTACATGGGCGAGTCGGTCTCGGGCGCGGGGACGTGAACGGAGACGGCTACGACGACGTGATCGTCGGAGCCTCGGGGCAGCTGAAGGCCTTCGTGCACCTTGGCTCGGCCGCGGGCATCGCGACCTCCGCGGGCACCCAGATGGCGGGCTCCGCCGGCTCCGCCTTCGGCCAAGCCGTCTCGGGTGCGGGGGACGTGAACGGCGACGGGTACGACGACGTGGTCGTCGGGGAGTACCAGGGCGGCTCGGCGGGCAGGGCCTACATCTATCACGGCTCGGCGACCGGCATCCCGACCTCGGCGGCGCGGACTCTGTCGGGTGAAAATGGCGGAGATACCTTTGGTTATCACGTTGCGGGACTGGGAGACGTCAACGCCGACGGCTACGCCGATATCGGCGTCGGCGCCTACAACGGAGGAAGCAACGCGGGGAAGACCTACCTCTACGTGGGGTCGGCCTCTGGGGTCTCGGCCACGAGCGAAGCCACCTGGACAGGGTCAGCGTCCGGCGTCCAGAACTTCACCATCGGCCCGGCGGGCGACGTGAACGCGGACGGTGGCGCCGACATCCTGGCCAGCGCCCTCGCGTATAGTGGCGGCCTTGGCAGGACATTCCTCTACCAGGGAGCCAGCGCGGATGGCGATGCCGACGGCGTGGGCTCTACGGACGACTGCGACGACAGCGACGCCGCGTACTACGCGACGATCAGCCGCTATCCGGACGTTGACGGCGACGGCTACGGCAGCAACGACGCCGAAGACTACTGCCCGACCTCGACCGACTACACCTCGGTCACCGGGGATTGCAACGACGACCGCAGTGACATCAACCCGGACGCCACCGACGCCTGTGGCGACGAGGTCGACCAGGACTGCGACGGGGTGGGCGACTCCGACGAGGACGACGAGGACGCCGATGGCGTGATCGCCAACCTCGAGGCGAGCGACGGCGGGGACGACTGCGTGGAGGACGACGACGGCGACGGGCTGCTCCTCGAGGGCCGCGGCGACGCCGACTACGACGACGTGCTCGACTACCTCGATGCGACCGCGGACCCGTATGCGGTGATCAACGCGGACGCCGCCACGGCGCGCGCGACCGCGGTGACGATCTCCTTCTCGGCGCCCGAGGGCACCAACCAGGTGTGCTCGGCCAACACCTCGACGGGGGCGTGCACCTTCGCCACGTTCACCACCAACTCGAAGACGCACACCCTGGCGAACACGCAGGGGACGCGGACGGTCTACGTGAAGTTCCGCAACTCGGCGGCGACGACGGTGGTCACGACGCTGACCGACACGATCCTGCTGGACTCGGTCAAGCCGACGAACGGAACGGTGGCGGCGACGGCGGACGTCGGGGAAGTGACGCTTGCGTGGTCGGGCTACTCGGACGCCGGCTCGGGCCTGGCGACGACCGGCACGTACAAGGTGGTGTACGCGCGTTCGGCCACCGCGCCTTCCACCTGTTCGACGGGAACCGTCGCCACCACGGGAACGACGGACACCACGTTGACGACGTTGACGTTGTCGGCGACGGATGACACGGCGGTGAGCAAGATGTGTACGTCGAACACGACGACCTGCACCTCGTATGTCACCTACGCCACGACGCGGGCGCACACGCTGACGTCGGGCAGCGGCACCAAGACGGTGTACGCGTACTTCAAGGACGCGAAGGGGAACATCTCGTCGGCGGCGACGGACACCATCATCCTTGACGCGACCAGGCCGACGGACGTCGGGAGCCTCGTCGGCACGGCGGCATCGGGCGCCGTGGGGCTCTCCTGGACCGCGGCCACCGACGCCAGCTCGGGGGTTGCGAGCTACAAGGTGGCGTACAAGTCGGGGACGACGGCGCCGTCCAACTGCAACACGGCCAGCGGCGTGACCGTCGTGACCGGCCTGACGAGCACGAGCACGACGGTGAGCGGGCTGACCTCGGGCACGGCGTACAGCTTCCGGGAGTGCGCGGTGGACAACGTCGGCAACGTCTCGACGGGCAAGACGGCGTCGGTCACGGCGCTCTGAAGAAGGAACGCCGGCCCGGGGCGTTGCCCTGGGCCGGGGCTCCCGGTCCGGGACCGTGAGCGCGGGTCTCCGCGGTCCGGACCGCCAGCAGCGCCCGCGGATCTCCGCTGGACGGAGGCCGCGCCGTGGACCCTCGCCGCGCCGGTCCCCTGTCCGGCGGAGTTGACCGAGGACGACGCCGTCGCGGACCTGCTGTCGGCGCTCGAACTGGAGCCCGACGTGGGGATCTCGAGCCGGGTCTATGAGCGCTACGGGGGCGCCATCGCCTCCGATCCCGCGCGGCTCTCGCACTTCCACCGCTTGCAGGAGGATCTCACCGAGGTCCCTTGCTTCGCCGCGAACCGTGCCGCGCGCGCCGACCTCGCCCTGGCCTCGGCGCATCCGCTCGCGACGCTCGTCGCCGACGCCGCCAGCGAGCTCGACCTCGCGCTCACCGTCGGGGAGGCGATCCCGGCGCCGGCCGCTGAGGGCCCGTTGTTTGAGGCGCTCGAGGCGCTCGACGCCAACGACATCCCCGACCTCGATGCGGTCCCCTCCCCTGTGCAGGCCGCGGTCGCGACCGTGCTCGGCGTCATCCCCGGGGTGGCCGAGGCGCGAGAGGCGGCGTTCGCCGCGCTCAGCGACACCGGGATCGGGCGCGTCGCCAACCGCGGTCCCTACGTGCTGCTGCTCGGTGGCACCGGGCTCGATCCCGACGACCCCAAGTCCGCCGGCCTCTTCACCGCCGGGCACGACGGGTGGGTCGAGCTCTACGAGGCGGGCGTCCGCGTGGCGCAGGCCCTCGACGAGACGGACTGGGGCGAATTGGCCGGCGGCGGCGCCTTCTCCGTCACCGTCAAGACCCCCTACGGCCTCGTGCTCCTGCACGGCAGCGCCGACGACGTCTACGACCCCGTCACGGAGCCGGCGCTCGACGGACCGGTGCTTTTCGCGCTCGACACCGGCGGCAACGACACCTGGCTCATCGCCGCTGGCGCGAGCGCCGACGAGGACCAGCCCGTAGGCATCGTGGTGGACCTCGGTGGCGACGACACCTGGGGCTACGTCGAGGTCCCGGATCCGAACGACAGCGACGGGCTCCTCCCTTCGGACGCCGACGGGCGCTACCCGGGCGACGACGCCTACACCGCGGAGGCCGGTGCACAGGGGGCGGGCATTGCCGGCGTCGGGCTCCACGTCGACCGGGGTGGCAACGACACCTACCGCGCGTTCTCCCAATCGCAGGGCTTCGGCTTCGTGCTCGGGAACGGAACGCTGCTCGACGGGGGCGGAAACGACGCCTACGAGCTCGTGGTGGACGAGGTGCTGCTCTACTATTCGCCCCAGCTCCCCGGCACGGCCAACGCCTCCCTCGGGCAGGGCGTCGCCTTCGGTTGGCGTCGCGACAGCACGGGGACGCACCTGTCCGGGGGCCTCGGCCCGCTTCGGGACGCGGACGGCGACGATCGTTACCAGGGCGCCACCTTCGTACAGGGCGTCGGCTGCTGGATGGGGATGGGCACCCTGGCCGACGCTGCGGGGGACGACGCCTACGAAGGGCTGTTCTACGCCCAGGCCGCCGCCGCCCACTTCGCGCTGGCGGCCTTCCTCGAGGGCGGGGGCGACGACCGCTACGGCACCAACCTCCCGGCGCGGCACTCCGTGTTGGGGCTCGGGCACGACTACTCGGTCGTGGCGCTGGTGGAGTCGGGCGGGAACGACACCTACATAGGCGTAGACCGCAGCATTGGCGCCGCCAAGTGTCACGGGCCCGGGCTCTTCGTCGAGGGCGGGGGCGACGACACCTATACGAGCAGCCACGAACGCTCCATCGGTTGGGCCACCGACTACGACGGCTCCGAGGGCGACTGCGGCACCTCGAACTCCCTGGCGTCCTATGGCCTTTTCGTCGATCTCGACGGCGCGGACACCTACTCCAAGCCCGACGATTCAGCGTGCGCGAACGATCAGACCTGCCTCAACGACGACCCGACCGACCCCGACGCGGAAGAGTACGGCGGCGCGTTGGACGGGACCGCGCGCACCTGCTTCGCGCGCTAGCGACACGCGGGGGACCGCGTGCCGACGCGGCCGCGCGTTCCGAGTCCGATGACTCTCGTGCGTCGTTCGGTTAGCCGGCGACCTGCTCGCCGCTGCGACCCCCGCGGCAAATCCGGCTCGCGAGCACCCTATAGCCGACGGCGCGCCCCTCCGCGTGGAGTCACGACCGAGGCGAGGGCCTACTGCGAGCGGCTGCGGCGACGCTGCCTTGAGCCGCCGCCGGCCCTGAAGGTCTTGTTGGAGGCGGAAACGAAGGGTCACGAGGACCACGAGCGAGCGTCCGCCGCGCTCCCGCCTCAGGTGGTGGAACGATGAACCCGAGGAACGGGCCGCGCGTAGACCACGAAATGTGCGGCCGCGACTGACCGCGGCAGGATAGGTTGGCGACCGAGGAACATTGGGTGGGGATTCGTAAGCGTACGCTCGGAACCATCGCTCTGGTGTTGGCGGCTTCCATGGTCGTGTCCTTCACGATCAGCGCGCTCGCGCTACTGGCGTCCGATCGCGCCCACGACCAGGCGGAGATCGTCCGGGCCTCCAGCGCGGCCGAGGAGTGGCTGGCCGAAACGCGCACGGCGCTCGCCGGCGCCACCCGCGACTACGCGCAGTGGGACGACACGCTCGACTTCACGGAAGGGCGCGCGCCCAACTACCTGGTCGACAACCTCACGGTCACCTCCTTCGAGAACCTTGGCCTCGCCGCTGTGGCGATCGGCCGGCCCGGCTCCACGATGGTCGCCCTGCAGCGGATCGCGGCCGACGACGGCACGGCGGAGCTTGCCCCGCTTGCCGACGAAACCACCGCGGTGTTCCTGCCCCTCCTCGCCGACCCCACGGGCGGGAGCGGGCTGGTCCGCGTGGGGGACGAAGCCTGGCTGTACGTCGCCGTCCCCGTCACCAGGACCGACGGGTCCGGGGCGAACGGGATGATCTGGCTCTCCTGCGTCCGTATGGGCGAGGCGCAGCTCGCTTCCCCCCAGCGCCTGCTCTCCGCGCGCATCGCGTTCGTGCCGCGGGGATCCAGCGCCTCCATCGAGGGGCTCCGGCGCGAGCTCGAGCTTGCCGGCGGCTTTCAGGATTGGGACGTCGTGGTCAGCGCCGGCTCGCGGGATGCCCGAGCCCACGAGGGGCTGACCGCCGTGGGTGCCAACACCGCGGTGCTCGGATTGGTGCTCATCATCGCCACCGCCGCCCTCCTGAACCGCCTCGTGCTCTCGCGACTGTCCCAGCTGAGCGACGGCCTCGCTACGCTGAGATCGGGCGACGCCCACGCGCGCCTGCCGGTGGAGGGCAACGACGAGCTGGACCGCCTCGCGCACGCGATCAACGAACTGCTCGCCTCCGACCGCGAACTCCGTGAGCAGGCCGAGCGCGAGGCCCGCCGCGACGCCCTCACCGACCTGCCCAACCGCAGGGGCCTGCGCGAACACCTGGACCTGGCCATTCAGGCCTCCCGAGGCCAACCCCAGGCCGCTTCCGCCCTCCTCTTCATCGATCTCGACCAGATGAAGCGCGTGAACGACCAGCTCGGCCACGTCGCGGGCGACGCGATGCTCCAGGAGTTGGGAAGGCGCTTTGCGGCCGCCCTCCCTCCTTCGGACATCGTGGCCCGCCTCGGAGGCGACGAGTTCGCGATGGTCCTCGCCAACACCTGCACCACCGAGGCCGCCGGCGCGCGGGCCGAACAGGTGCTGGAGGTGGTGCGCCGCCCGATGGAGTTGCTGAGCACCCGCCTCGAGCTCGGCGCCAGCATCGGCATCAGCTTCTGCCGACCGGATGCCGACGCCGCCACGCTGATGAAGGAGGCCGACACCGCGATGTACGCGGCAAAGCTCACGGGCCGCGGTCGGTTCACGGTGTACGACCGCTCGATGCACGCCCGGGTGCTCGGGGAGCTCGCGCTCGAGAGCGCGCTCCGCACCGCGATCCGGTCCGGCCAGATCCGCGGGGACCTCCAGCCCATCGTCCGCCTCTCCAACGGCGAGCTTGCCGGGTACGAGGCCCTTGCCCGCTGGACCGACCCGCAGCGCGGTCCGATCTCTCCGGTGGTCTTCATCCCCATCGCCGAGCAGGGGCCGCTGATCGTCGAGCTGGACGGTCAGGTGCTGGATCGTGCGCTCGCGGCCTTCGCTCCCCTCCTGGCCGACCGGCCCGGGCTCTTCCTCACGGTGAACACCTCCGCGCGTCGTTTCGAGTCTCCCGATCTCGTCGCCGACGTGATCCAGTCGCTCGCACGCCACGGGGTGGCCGGCGAGGCGCTCATCCTCGAGGTGACCGAGACCCAGTTCGGGCGCAGCGAGGACGGCTGGGCCGATCGTGTCCGAACGCTGATGGATCAGGGCGTTCGCGTGGCGCTCGATGACTTCGGCGCGGGCTACTCCTCGCTGGGGCGTCTCCGGCAGGTGCCCGTGGCGATGCTCAAGCTGGACCGGAGCTTCGTCGTTCACCTCTCGGAGGGCGCCCCCGGGCTCGCAGAGGCGATCATTCGCCTTGCGTCCGCGCTGTCCTTGCCGGTCATCGCCGAGGGCATCGAGACGCCGGAGGTGGGCGAGCAGCTCGCCGGCTTGGCGTGCGAATTCGGCCAGGGTTGGCACTTCGGACGACCGATGACCGCCGAGACGGTCGCCGCCTGGCAGCAGAGCCTCCCCAAGCCGACCTGACCGCCCCGCGACTTTGGGCATAGGGGAAGGGTTGTGAATAGCCGAAGCTACGAGGTCTCGGGGCCGGGATGCCCGGGGCATACTTTCGCGCAGGTTCAACGTATGGAAGGCGCCGATCACGGCGCCGTCGTTTGTGGGGCCCGGTCTGGATGTGGCGCTCGACCGACGGTTGGGGGTAGACGGGGGCGGATCTTTCCGAGAATCGCGATTCCCGACCGCAGCGTCGTGACGCCAGAACCGTCGCCGCACAACGCGGCATACAGGGGGCAATAAGGTCCCCCATCCGCCCCGAAGAACCCCCATGTACGCCATCACCATCCACCTCCGTTGCACCGACGCCGAGAGCGTCTCCCTCGTCCGCCGGGCCTCCCTGGAGGTCGTCGCCCCGTCGCGGGCCGAACCCGGATGCCTGTTCTTCGATGTGCTGTTCGATGAATCCGACCCGCTCGTGATTCGCTTCTACGAGTCCTACCAGGACCGCGCCGCGTTCGACGCCCACCTCGCCGCGCCCCACGCCCAGCGATGGGTCCAGGTCTGTATGCCGCACGTTGATCGGCGATCCATCCGGATGCCGGAGTCCGTGTCCGATCGGCCTTCGGGCGGCGATCGGGTCGTCGTGGTCTTCGGGGCGACGGGCCAGATCGGCACCGAGGTGGTCAAGCTGCTCGCCGGTGATCCTCGCTGCAAAGAGGTCCGTGCGTTGAGCCGCGACCCGGGTGGCGACGAGGCCCGCCTCTTGACCGCCTTCGGCCCCTCGGTCCGGATCGTCCCCTTCCGTATGGACAACCTCCTCCCGGCCTGCGAGGGCGCTACGGACGCCTTCATCGTGGCCCCCCTCACCGACGACGCGGCCGGCTTGCACACGACGGTGGCCCGCGCCCTCGCGACGGCCCGGGTCGGCCACGTCGTGAAGGTCAGCGTGACGGGCGCGCGTCCTCCGGAGAGCGATCCGCCTCCAGGGCGTATCCCCTCGTTGCACTGGGCGGGCGAGGAGGCCCTGCGTGGCGCGGGGCTGAAGACCACCGTCATCCGCCCCACCATCTTCATGCAGCACTTCGAGATGGGCTCGGGTCTCTACGAACGCGGCGATAGCCGGTTCTACCTGCCTTCGGGCGAGGCCGGCGTGGCCTTCCTGGACTGCAGGGACATCGCGGCGATGGGTCACGCGCTGTTGTTCTCCCCCGCCGCCGCGCCCTTCTACGAGGGGGCATACGCGCTCACGGGCCCCGAGGCCGTCACGGGCGCCCAGATCGCCGGCATCCTCTCGGCGATCCGGCAGGCCCCGGTCGAGCACGTCGACGGCATCCCCGGCTTCGAAGCCCGCTGTGCGGAGCTGGGCAAACCTGACCGGGTCAAGTTCGTCTACGCCGAGGCAGCAGGGGGCTGGTTTTCCGAGGTCCAGACCAGGGTCTTCGAGGTCCTGGTGGGGCGCCGCCCACGCAGCTTCGCCGCGTGGGCCGACGACCGGGCCTATGGGTTCCGGGCCTGAAGAGGGGCGGCGCGCATCAGGCTGGCAGCACCGCGCTGCCGTACCGGCCCAGGCGAGCGTCGTGGGTCACGCGCACCCGTCGATCGAGCGCCGCCTGCGCAACCGGCATCCGATCGAACGGATCGCGATGAGGGCCCGCGCTGGTGAGGGGCATACGAGCTCAGGCGCCCCGGTAAGGGCTCGGCGAGCACGTCGTCGTTTCCTTGGAGTGGGCTACTCCGCAGGGTTCTTAGCGTAGATGAATGCTTATCCTCTGGTCGGCAGTTCTTCGACACAGGCTCTGTTCGCGGTTCCCCTGCGCCGTGCTCAGTCACACTGGTACAGCACCACCGAGACGGCGTCGGCCACCACCGGCACCGCGGGCATCTCGCCCCCGGCTGGCCACGCGGCGCAGCTCAGGCCGTCGGGAGGCGTGACCGTCACCATCACCTCGCCCGCCGGGACGTTGGGGAAGCTGACGGCGCCGACGCCACGTTCGGGGACGGTGTCACCGAGAGCCGGCCGGGATGCGCCGAAGACGAAGGGCTCCAGCCCGGCTACGTCCAGCGCGGCGTATTTTCGGCGATCGACCTTGTGCTGGCCGAGCCGGGCCGGGCGACGGACCTCGGGTACTGTGAGTAGCTGCGGCGGCACCGCGTTAGGCAGCCCTCCGCCGCGGAGTTCTCGATGACCGTCCTTCTCTCCCTTCTTTTCGTCGCGTGCGAGTCCGGGAGCCTTGGTGAGGGGACAGGTTCCCGCCCCAAGGACACCGACGCCGAGACCGCCGGCGACACCGACACCGCCGGCGACACTGCCGGCGACACTGCCGGCGACACCAACACCGACACCAACACCGACACCAACACCGACACCAACACCGATGCGGTGGGCTACCCTTTCCAGAGAGGCTTCGATCTCGACGGTCTCTGGTACCCGGTGACGGCGATTCTCCCCTGCACGGCGACGGGCTTTGGGGTCGATGACGACATCGAGTATGGGCGGGCAGAGGCTGACTTCGGTGGGCCGATCGATGTCGGCAGCTACACAATCGGGCTGAACAACACCTACACGCCGCCGCGAGCTGGTGAGGTGCTGCTGCGGTTCATCGACCTGTACAACGAGGAGTGGTTGTCCCGCGGTACCACTGGCGCCCTGTCCGTGATCGACGCTGGCGACGGTGTGTTCGATGTCGTCTGGGAGGGCGTCAACCTCTATACGGAGCACCTGAACGACGCGAACACCGACCTTGGCTGGGTGAGCTGCTCCGGCTGAGAGGCGCCCGGTCCAAGCCCGACGGGATCGCGGTCTTCGGGACCCGGCCGGTGCTCGCGGCGTGGTGCCAGCGCGGCGCCGCGCGTCGTCGCCACCCTCCAACCCAGCCGGTTCGTCGCCGAGCCGCACCCCGTGGTGTTGCTCGACTCAGTGCCCCTCGACGCGTTCCTTGCCCGGGCAGCCGGCGACCCAAGCTTGGAGGGCGACCTCACGTGCGCGGTCGTGGTAGCCGAAGTGGAGCGGCACGGCGACCGGGTCTCGTGGAAGCGCGTCGGGGTGGCACGGTACGGCGGCGCGCCCGCCGACTTCGCCGCCGAGGTCCGCTGGTGCGATGGGGTTGAGAGCATGACGTTCCGACTCGACGAGTACCAGACCTTCCTGGGGCGATGCAGGCAGCTGGAACGGCCATGGTGGACGTAGCGATCGAGCCGTTGCCCGTCGAGGTCTTGGCCGAGTTGCACACCTCGCCCGGCTCGGGGTGCCGTTACCAACCCTGAAAGCGCGCGTTCAACGCGGACGGCGCCGGCTGCGCTACGAGTTCGAGGCGTGCTGCGAGCTCGTGCGGGACGGCCGGGGCGCGGTGATCGAGGCGACGCCGCGTTGTGGGTGCTAAACTGACTCGCCGCGCATCGCAGAGATCTGGCGGCGAGGAGCGCGACACGGGAGCGTCCTGATCGACGGTCGACCTTCGAGACTCGGCTTTCGAGACTCGGCTTTCCCACAAAATCCGCATCCATACTATCTTAGTGAAACGCCAGTATTTCGATGGTCGGCCGACGGGTCGCCGT
>CANKTH010000040.1 GCA_947486185.1 Deltaproteobacteria bacterium | reverse complement strand
GGCGATCGCGCGGCTGCTCGCCCAGAAGCACATCGTTCAAGCAGACGGCAGATTCGCACGGGCGGTTCCCGCCTGAGGGGCGGGAACCGACGCCCGTTGTGTCAGCCAAGGTGCAACAGGGATCGGGTGGTGGACTGCAACGCAACAAGTGGGGCGGCAACATGGATCAGCTGTACTTGATCGCGGGGGTGATGTGCAAGATGCACCGGGAGTTCGCGCTGCCGTCCACGTCTTTACGCGTGGCAACACCCAGCTCCATGAACTGGTTCGAGCTGAGCGACAGTCCTGACAGGCTCACCTCGCCCGTGTTGGCCACCGAATCGCCGGCCGGCGGCGTGGACCACCCCGCCTCCAGATCGACCCACGCCCCGCGCGCCAGCGGGTCGTTGAACGCCCGACCGGCGAGCCGGAAATCGAGCTTGTTGTTGGCGTTGTCAAGCACGACGATCGCCCCCTTGGCCACGTTCACACCCGAGGTGTCCAACACCGAGGTGATCGGGATGTAGCGAACCGACGCGGCGAGCGTGTTGAAGGGGAAGATCTCGATCTCTCGGGTGGGAAAGTGGGTCCCACAGGAGCGAAAGGCGGTGTGGAGCTCGATCTCGGTCTGGGCGAAGGAGCCCGCGGCGAGCTTGGTCCGCAGCCCACGGCGCCACCAGAACTTGGACCCCGCCGAGAGGGTCTCCAGGTAATGCGTCAGGCCATCGCCGGTGATCACGGAGCCCGCGGTGATCACAGCGCCGGCGTGAGGTCGATCGGTACGTACCTGCGCGAACTGGATCGCGGGCTTCACCGAGATCGCGGCTGAGGTACCGAGCACGGTGTTGCGGAGATCGGCGAGGAAGTCGACTGTCGCGACGCCGGTGCTGTAGTTCCAGCCGCTTTCATCCCAGTGAAACTCGTCGTCCGTCGTGAGGATGGTGACTTTTTTCTTGAACGTGGGGAGGCGCTTGTTGCAGGCCATTGGGGGAGGCTCCGAGGCGATTGGCGGCGCCAGGGAGAAAGCTCGGACGCCAGGGAGAAAGCCCGGACGCCAGGGAGAAAGCCCGGACGCCTCTCGGCAATCCGCGCCCCTCGGTTTCTACGTAGCCGAGCGAGTCCGCGCGGTCAATCCCTTTTCCTCGCAAATGTGGAGCGAACAGCTCGTGCTCCCGACACCCTGTCCTGGCTCGGGTCGTTGTGCGCTGACACGCCGTCGCCGACCATCCTACGGAGCCCGCCCCTGTCCCGCGCCCCGCCGCGCCCCGCCGTGCCCGCACCGGTTAGATCGCCGAGCGAATGACTCCCACGCACCCACCCACCAAGGTCTCCAGGTTTTCCGTGCCGGATCTGGGTATCGGCGTCGGCTACCGCGTGCCGCACTACGCCCAGGTGGTGGAGCACCGCCCGGCGATGGACTGGTTCGAGGTGCTCGCCGAAAACTTCATGGTGAACGGCGGTTCTCCCCGTTTCTACCTGGAACGCCTCCGGGAGCACTACCGCGTGGTGCCCCACGGCGTGAGCCTCTCGCTGGGGAGCGACGCCGACCCGGAGCACCTTCAACGGCTCTCCGCGCTCATCCAAGAGCTCCGACCGCCGTGGTTCAGCGACCATCTGTGTATGACCGGCGTTTCCCGGCGGCAGATCCACGATCTCTTGCCCCTTCCCTACACCCCCGCGGTGCGTGACCACGTCGTCGCGCGGATTCGGGAGATCCAGGATCGCACCGGCACCCTGTTCGCCCTCGAAAATGTCTCCTCTTACCTTGGTTACACCGACTCGGTGATGCCCGAATGGGCGTTCTACGCCGAGGTGGTGGAGGCGGCCGACTGCGCGATGTTGCTCGACGTGAACAATGTCTACGTCTCCTCGATCAATCACGGCTTTGACCCCAAGGTCTACCTGGACGCGGTGCCGGCCGACCGGGTGGTGCAGGTCCACCTCGCCGGCCACATGGAGCGTGGGGCCTGGCGCCTCGACACCCACGACCGGCCGGTCATCGACCCGGTGTGGGCGTTGTACCGGCACCTGATCCGCCGCACAGGTCCGGTCTCGACGCTCATCGAGTGGGACGACAACATCCCCAGCTTCTCTCGGCTTCAAGCCGAGGCCGAGCTGGCACGCCAACACCGGGATCGGGCGCTCTCGGGCGCCGAGGAGGCGACAGATGTTGCCGGATGACTGGCGGCGTCAGTTGGTCGAGGTGATCCGCGGCGCGGAGACGCCCGATACAAGCTGGTTCTCCGGCGGTCCGCACCTCAGCCCCACCGAACAGATCGCCATCTACCAGGAGCAGTACCGGCTCCGCCTGGGCGACGCGCTGCGGGAGGAGCTGCCCGGCTGCCTGCACCTCTGGGGCAACGAGGCTGACGCCGTCTTGTTCGCCTATCTCAACGCTTATCCCTCCGAGAGCTGGACGCTCGACCGTGTCCATCAACACCTGCCGCGTTTCCTCTGCGAGACCGGCCGCGACGCGGCATGGATCGAGATGGCCGAGCTGGAATGTGCGGTCAGCCGCAGTTTTGAGGCGCGGGACGTTCCGCCGCTGCCGCCCGAGGCCCTGACGGGCACCCCAGCGCTCGCCCTGTCACCTGCGGTCGAGCGGCTACGGTTCCGGTTTCCCGTTCATCGCCTGCGATCGGCGCTCCTGATGGAAGAGGAGCTACCGAGCTTGGAAGAGGGGGATTACCCGGTGATCCTGTGCCGGCCGGAGCGTCAGGTGCGGCACCTGGAGCTCCACCCCGCCGCATGGGCCCTGGTGGACACGATCGGGCAAGGTGGCAGCCTGGCCGAGGCCCTCGCCGTAGCGAGCCGCGACACCGACCCGACGTGGTTGGCCGGTCAGCTTGGCAGTTGGTTTCAACTGTTTGTCGAGCGAAGGGTATTGGTGGCGGGGTGAGCGAGCTGAGCTGGCTCGTCTCGTAACGACCGACCCGGAGCACCGCCGCCGCTCACCGCTGCGGGCGAAACGCCGACCAGTCGATGCCGAGACGGCGCATCCGCGACCTCAAGGTATGCGGGTTCACACCTAACAATTTTGCGGCACCGAAAGGCCCCTCGATACGACCCAACGCCTGCCGGAGCGCCGCCTCGACCGGCGCCCGCGCCGACTCCGGCTCCGCGGCCCCCCCCGGGGAGATCCCCAAGGCCGCCGCCAACTCCAACCGCCGCCCCCCGCCGAGGATCGCCGCGCGCTCGATCACGGACGCGAGCTCACGCACATTTCCCGGCCACGGATAGTCGAGCAGCAGCGCCAGGTCTTCGGACGCCACCGAGAGCGACCGACCCATCAGCCGGTGCCCCGCGCGCTCAGCAAAATGTTGTGCCAACGCTGCGATATCGCCGCGACGATCCCGCAGCGCCGGCAGGTGCAGCGGGAAGACGCTCACCCGGTACCAGAGGTCCTGACGAAAGCCGCCGTTTCGGACCATCTGGCCCATGTCCCGGTGGGTCGCGGCGATGATCCGTACGTCGACGCGCCGTCCCTCCTGGCCGCCGACACGCTGAAAGCTTCCGTCCTGCAAGACCCGTAAAAGCCGCACCTGCGCCGCGGCGGGCAGCTCGGCCACCTCGTCGAGAAACAGCGTGCCACCGTCCGCGCGCTCGAACCACCCGCGCCTCTGGCTGATCGCACCGGTAAAGCTACCTTTTTCGTGCCCGAACAGCTCGGAGTCCACCAGCTCGCCCGGAATCGCCCCGCAGTTGACGCGCAAAAAAGGCCCTTCCGACCTACGGGAGCGGTCGTGGATCGCCCGCGCTACCACCTCCTTGCCCGAGCCCGTCTCGCCCAGGATCAGCACCGGGGCGTCGGTGCGCGCCACCTGCGCCACGCGCTCCATCACGGCCGCGAGCCCGGACTGGGCGCCCACGATCGCCTCGTTCATATCCTGGCGTTCAAGCTTCACCAGCAACGCGCGTCGGTCGGACTCCGCCGCCTCACGGAGCCGGCCCAGCTCATGGATCCGCGTGTCGTTGTCCAGCGCGACCGCCATCGGCTCGTGGAGCACCCGGGCGGCCGCCAGCGCATCTGGACCTTGAAGCACCAGTACGCCCTTCAGCTCCCCCTCCGCGCTCAACGGCGCCGCCGCCACCTCCCCCGCCAGGCCCTCAGGGACCAGCAGGCGGGCAAGTCCGGTGTCGTCTCGTGAGCGCCAGCCTATCGGTCGCTCCGCGCGCGCCCAGGCCAACAGCTCGGCACGTTTGGGGGTGGGGAGCGCCAGCCGACGCTCGACCTGCGGCCCGCCGGCGCCCACCGCGGCGACGACGAGCACCACGAGCGCCCCGGCGTCGGGCTCCCACCGGCGGACCGTGAGCCGGGACACCGAGAGTTCGCAGCCAACCAGCTTCAGGAGCTCGGCCGCCGAGCGCCCCAGATCGAGGTGCCGGCTCACCTCACGCCAGAGCTCGCCGCGGAGCGCGTCGCTGATCGCGGCTTCGGGCTCAGACGGGGGGGCGCCGGCCACAGTCGTCACAGATTACGCGGCCCCTTCCTCATCTTTTCGAGAGCCTCAGCGGCGCGAACGCCGTCCGCGTGAGTGGAGCTCTTGGCAGCGGCTTCAAATGCCGCCAACGCTTCGTCCCGCCGGCCGGTGATCCGTAACAGCACGCCAAGGTTGTACCACGCACTCGGATCTTCGGCGTTCATGGAGAGAGCTTCTCGGTATTTCGCCTCGGCGGCATCGGCCTCCCCGGCCGTGAACAGCTCCACGCCTTCCCGGACCCGCTCGCTGGCCTCGTGCAAAAACTCCACCTCGATGAACGCTTTGACGCCCAGATTCAGGAGGAGGACCTGGAGCGGCCCGGTGACCAGGAGGCTGGCCCCCTCCATCGCGATCAGGGCGGCCAGCGGAATGTCGGGCGCGACAGGTTTGCCCTTGTACTTGAGCCGGACCTTGGTGTAACGCCCCTGATCCACCGCCCGGAGCGCGCGGTCCCGGAGCTGGCGCATCGACTCCTCGATAGCCCCCGGGTCGATCTCGATACGAAAACGGTCGTGCATCTACGCCTCACGCGCCTCTTTAAGCACCACACGCGGTCAGCCCAGCAAAAGGCGCCGGTACGGCCATCCTCGGTCGAGGAAACTGCGGGAAAGGAGCTCAGATGATGGAGATCCCGCCGTCCGCGACGATCACCTGGCCGGTGATCCACGAGGCGCGCGGGTCGAGGAGCAGCGACACCACGTTGGCCATATCTTCAGGTTCGCCCACCCGTTGTAGCGGGGTGAGCTTGGCTGCGGTCTCCATCATCTTGGCGCTCTCGGGGAAGTAGTTGAGCGCGTCGGTACGAACCAGGCCGCCACAGACTGTGTTCACGCGCACACGAGGCGCCATCTCCACCGCGAGCTGCCGGGTGAGGGCCTCCATACCCGCCTTGGCCGCGCCCATCGCCGCGTACCCTGGGGTGAACTGCCGACTCCCCAAGCTGGAGAGCCCAATCACCGACGCGCCCTCGTTGAACGTGCACAGTTTGGTGAGTAGCCAGAAGGGGCGGAGCGAGCTCTCCATCGTGAGATCCCATTGGGCGGTACGGATCTTCTGGTAGGGCTTGAGCACGCCGATCGCCGCGTTGTGGATGAGCGCGTCCACCGGGCCGATCCGTTTTGCCAGGCGCACAAGATCCGCCTCATTTCGGACATCTCCCTGCTCGACCAGCGCTTCGGCGCCGCGACTCCGTACGTCGGCCGCGACGGCTTCGGCCGCCGCCTGGTTCTGGAGATAGTTGACGAGGATCGTGCGACCCGGAGCGGCCAGGGCACGCGCGATCGCCGCGCCGATCCCGCGCGAGGCGCCGGTGAGGAGGATGTTCAAGGGGGAGCTCCGGGAGAAGCCGGCCGCGTAGCCAATTGGCGCCTCGCCGTCACGTCGGTGGTCGCCTGGGCCTGCCCGACGCCGCCGGATCCCGTTAACAAGCGGCCCGGAGACTCAAGCCCAATGATGTACCTTGTCACCACCGAGCTGACCGCCCGCGCCGCCGACCAGTACGGCGACCTCGAACGCGCGGTGAAGGCGATCGGCAACTGGTCCAACCGCGTAAAAGGCCAGTGGATCGTCGAGAGCAACCGGTTCAACGCCGCGCAGATCCGCGACCTGCTCAAGCCCCACATCGTGGCCGACAAAGACCGCCTGTTCGTGGGGCGAATCACCCGCAACTGGGCCGGCACCAACATGGGCACGGGCTTTCAGGAGTGGATGAACCGGCGGGAGTTCGATCAGCCGAAACGCTGAGGGCTTTGGGGCTGTCGCGTGCCTGCGGCCCGCGAGATGCCCCCTTCGGCGCCCCGTTCGCGGCGTGGCGGGAGTGCGCTCACCCTAGCGCTCCCCGACGCGAAGGCCGGCGACCGCCAGGCCCTGACGCCTACGCGACGCGGTTGAGCCGATTCCCCAGCCCAACCGCTCCTCTGCTCAGACCAACGCCCGCTCAGGCCAGCCCGCTCAGGCCAGCCTGCTCAGACCGGCCAGCTCAGGCCAGCTCAGGCCAACGCCGCCCGGATCGCCGCATAATCGGGCTCTACCCCGGGGCTCGGCGCGATCCACTCGTAGGTGACGGCACCGCCGCCGTCGACGATGAACACCGAACGATTGGCCACGTTGTATCCCGGCACATTCGCCAGGTTCTTCCACACCACGCCGTAAGCTTCGGCCACCTGGCCGCCGAAGTCGGAGAGGAGCGAGAAGTTGATGTTGTTCTTCGCCGCGAAGGCCGCGTTGGAGAAGGGGCCGTCCACCGAAACCCCGAGCACCGCCGCGCCGGCATCGTTGAGCTCGCTGAGCGAGTCACGGAGCGAACACAGCTCCTTCTCGCACACCCCGGTGAAGGCTGCGGGGTAGAAGGCCAACACGACCTTCTGGCCACGAAGGCCGCCAAGGCTCACGCTGGCACGTTTGTGATCGACGAGGGTGAAATCAGGGGCAGACTTGCCGACGAGGCTCATGAGGACTCCATGCGCCCCAAAGGGTGGGGCGAGCGCGCCGCGCTAACACGACGCACCCGCTCCGCGTACCGCCTCGTGGGACGCCTGACGGGCGCTCGCCGCTAAGCTCCGGGCTTGGTAGCCGGGCTCGCCGAATCCGGCGCGTCCGGCTTCGCCGCCCTGAGCCGGCCGGCGCGCCAGGTGTGGAGCCGCTGGGCCAACAACAGCAACATCCCGGTTACACCCAGCACCTCCGCGAGGAGCACGACGTGGAAATGCTCGGCCGGGTCAGACGCGGACGACCACCCGGCGCGTCTCCGCTCCGCCGCCCGATCCAGCCGAAGCTGGCGTTCGACCATGCGCTCCACCAGGATCATCTCTGCGGCCTCTGGCTGGTCACGGTTGGCGAGCAGAAACGCTTGTACGAGTCGCACCAACCGACGTGTCGCCAACCCCGTCCGGCGCATGCTCCGACCCTGAAGCTCCCAGAACCGTTCGTACTCCGCCTCGTTCTCTGCCGTCGGGGCGACGACGGCCTCGGCCACCGGCGTGAGCCCCGGATCGAAGGGCGGGCCGGCAGTGCGGTAACGCGGCGCGCTCAGGTCCCGCGTCGCCGCGGCGAGGGGCGCGGCATCGGCAGCCGACCTGGCCACCAACGCACCCGCCAGGCGCTCACCGAAGCCGAAGATCGCCGCAGAGGACGTGCCGTCCCGCGCGGCCAGCGCCTCGTCGAACGCCGCCTCGTCAAACGCCGCTTCGTCACCCGCGTCCGTCGCGCGCAGCTGGGCCAGGAGCCGGTCGGCCACGGCGCTGCTCCGGCCCTCCTGCGCGTCGCGGAGCCGCTCGCTGACCAACGCGTCGGCGATTCGGCCATGGCTCGTCAAGATGTCCCGTTCAAGGCTGCTCACCGCCCGAACGTCCCCGAAGTAGCCGCCGCCGGTTGAGAGCTTGTTCCACAAGCTGGCAAACAGGGCGTCCCGCGCGAAGATGTCCACCGGAAGCGGTACGATGTTCCACGGGTTTCCCAGGTCTTCCAGGTAGTGGATGGCGTGCCCGAGATAAAGCCAGGCCAGCTCGTTCGCTCCGGCCCCCGATCCGAGGCCCGCGAGGAGGCTGAGCTCCACGTGGAGCTGGACCATCGCCGCGCCGAGGGTGTAGTCGGCGTAACGCCCGGTCGTCGCCGCGGTCCCGGGCCGGCCTGCAGCGTCGCCGGACGCTCCGCCGCCGGACGCAGCGTTCCCGGACTCCGTGCCGCCGACGCCTCCCCGGTGGGCATGGAGCTGGCTGGAGCTATCGCCCAGACGCCCGAACTCCAACATGGCCGGGTCGGCTGGTACGGGCGACCCCAAGGAGTCCAGGAACGGCCGGCGACGGGTATCGAACGCCAGCCGGTCACGGTTTCGGCGGTCCACGTCGGGCTGCCGCGAAGCCTCGGCGATGAGCACCAGGTTGGAGGTCGCGCGGACGTCGAGCCGGTCGATGCCGAAGACCCGGGCCGTCGGTGCGAGCTGAAAAACCTGTTTCCACGTCCACGTATCGGGGGGATCAGGGTACCGTGCCCGCCATGTGACGCCCGCGGTGCCCTCCCTTGCGAGGCGGTCCACCCGTGCGAGCAGCTGGACCGCCGCATCCGGCTCGAGCGTCACAACGTGGCCTTCCAGGCCAAGCTCCTCGAGGGCCACCCGGGTCATCAGCGAGTGCGCCGCCTCGTCGTAGGCCTGCGCCCCCGGGACCACCATGCCCAGTCCGAGCAACACGAGCGCCACGGCGTACATCCGGCGGGACGTATCAAGAATGCGCCGCCTCCGGCCCCGCACGGGTAAGATTGGGGAGTAAGCCCGGGCGAACGCGGATAGCTGAGTGAAATTCGTTGACAGCCGCCGGGCGGTTGGGCTATGCTCGACGTTACGCGTACGAGGCCGCCCGCCCCGACGCCGCTGGGGTCTCGATGCTCGCCGCCCGCTCCGTCCGTTCGGCCCTCCTGTGTACGCTCATGGTTCCGCTGTCGGGGGTCGGTTGCGGCAGCTCCACCACCGAGGAGGATGTCACGCAGTATCCCAAGCTGGTCCTCTCCGACTCCGTGCTCGAGTTCGGGAGCGCCAACGCGGGAGAGACGGTCGAGCGTACCTTCATCATCAGCAACGAGGGTGAGATGCCGATGGGCATCGGCTCCATCACCTTCGGCGATGGAATGCCCGAGAGCTACAGCTTCGTCTACGAAGAGCGCGACACCTGCCCGGGAGCGGACTCCGAGACCACCGCAGACACCAAGGCGTCCGACAGCGGCCGCGGCTCTGAATCCGACCCCGGCCCGCGGGGCGACTCTGACCCCGGTGACGACAGCGGCCCCGGCACCGAAGACACGCTGGTCGGGGCGATCTTCACCGTCGATCCGGGCTGCCGGCGCGCCGTGACGGTCGCGTTCACGCCGGTCACAGTCGGCGACATCTGGGCCGCGATCATCGTCGAGGCCGTGCAGGCCGAGGTCGACGAAGACGAGGAGGATCTCCCTGACTTCCTGCGTGATCCGATCCACTGGAACCAGATGATCTACCTGCACGGGAGCTCCGACCAGTTCCAGGGTTCGCTGGTGGTTCGGCCTCGCTCCTATGATTTCGGCTACGTCAACCCCACCGAGACCACGCTCGAGGTCGCGCGCATCGACGTCACCAACGTCGGCGACGCGCCCGTGACCCTCGGGGACGCCACGTTCTCGACCACCTGTGACGACGCCTTCTCCCTCATCTCCTCGTTCACGACCGGCCGGGTCCTCGCCGCGGGCGAGACCACGCTCGTAGAGGTCGCCTTTACGCCCGAGGACACCAACGCCGCGCGTTGTGAGCTGTACATCAGCTCTGACGACCCCGCCAACCCGCAGATCAACGTCACGCTCCAGGGGAACGTCGGCTTCGACCCCGAAAATCGCCCCCCGACCGTGGCCATACGCTCGCCCGAGCCGGGCTTCATCTACCCGGGAGTCGGCGATCTGACGCTGGAGCTCAACGTCTTCGACGTCAATCAGCCCGCCACGACGCTGACGTGTAAGGTCAAGAGCGCCCTCATCGTGCTCGCGTCGATCGCCAACTGCACCCCCGATGACGAATCGGGGCATGTCTACGTGGATATTCCGTCGGACGCCCTGGAGCCCGGCCTCGACACGCTGGTGGTCACCGTCACGGACGCCAGCCAGACCACCGCTCAGGCCTCCATCTCCGTACTCATCAACACCGAAGTGCCGGCGGGCGACGACGACGGCGACGGCTTCGATGAGTCCACCGTCCCCGCCGATTGCGACGACACCAACCGGTACACCTACCCTGCGGCAGCCGAGATCTTCGACGGCCTCGACAACGACTGCGATCTGCTGATCGACGAGAACACCGAAGGCTCCGATGACGACGGCGACTCGGTCTCCGAGTCTGACGGCGACTGTGACGACTACAACGCCGACAGCTACCCGACCGCCCCCGAGCGCCCGGACGGCGCCGACAATGACTGCGACGGCGTAGTCGATGAGAGCACCTCCCTCTACGACGACGACGGCGACGGCTTCGCCGAGGTGAACAACGACTGTGACGACAGCGAAGCGGCGATCAACCCAGCCGCCGACGAGCTCTGTGACGGCCTCGACAACGACTGCGACGGCATCCGGGACGCGGGAGACGGCTGCATCACGACTGACTCCGATCCCATGATCATCGGCCCCGTACGCCCCGCCCAGAACGCCTGCCTCTCGGGCGAACAGATCACGCTGGACGTACGCGTGTTCGACGCCGACGGCCAGATCTCCATCTTCTCCTGGAGCGATGACTCCGGAACCGGCGCCTCCAACTTCGATAATCCCAGCGCGGCCGTCGTGAACTGGACCTGCCCCGCCCTCCCCGAGGACAGCGGCGGACAGATCTTCAACGTCTTCGTGCTGGTCTACGACCCGGATGGGCGCCAGGACTGGGCCTTCACCGAGATCTCGGTGTATCCCGCGGACTATGTGCAACTCTACGAGCCCTACACCGAGGTGTCGGTGGACTCCGAGGCCGCCTGCGCGACCGGCCCCACCTCAGCGGCCTGGGGGCTCGTGGGCCTCGGGCTCGTCGCCGCGCGGCGGCGTCGCCGCACCTGAACAGAATCGCCGCGCAGCGCATGGACCCTTGACGCGTCAACGCCCGCGGATACATCATGGCGCGGCGTGAGGTGTGGCGTCCGGCGCGAGGCCGGACACAGACGCGGTCGCCTCGAAGATAGTCTCGAAAGCCGATTCTCGAAAGCCGAGCCTCGAAGCCAGCTTTTCGAAAGCCGATTCTCGACAGCCGAGATCGAGGGTCGACCGCCGATCAGGACGCTCCCGTGTCGCGCTCCTCGCCGCCGGATCTCTGCGATGCGCGGCGAGTCAGTTTAGTCGCCCACCGGCGGCAATGCCGTCGTATGCCCGCTAGCGCTTCGCGGGTGGGTCCGCGCGCGTTTGTGAGTTAGCCGCGCGGCGATGTCCAGCCCAATCGCCCCGCCCCTCTCTCACGCCGACTGGTTTCAGGCCGGCGCCGTCACGCCCGTCATCGCCGCGATGCAGGGTTCGTTGATCCTCCAGATCGCAGCGGAGGTGCGAGAGCTCATCAGCCGGGGCAGGCCGGTCTGCAACCTCACGGTAGGTGACTTCGATCCCAAACAATTCCCGATCCCCGCTCTTCTGGCGGAGGGAACGAACCGGGCGGTCGGCGCCGGGCAGACCCAGTACCCCCCGTCGGAGGGTATTCCCGAACTTCGGCGTGCTATTTCGGGCTGGTACCAGCGGCGCCTCGGCTTCGATGCGCCGGTCGCCAACATCGTGGTCGCGTCGGGCGCGCGGCCGGCGATGTACGCCACCTACCGCATGATCCTCGATCCGGGGGATGAGCTGGTATATGCGGTCCCAAGCTGGAACAACGGGTATTATGGCCAACTCTGCCAGGCGCAGATGGTCCCGGTGGTCACCCGCCCCGAAGACGACTTCTTCCCCACGGCGGCGCTGCTCGCCCCCAAGCTCCGAACGGCCCGGCTGCTCACCCTCAACTCGCCGCTCAATCCCACCGGCACGATGATCGGCCGCGAGCAGCTCGCGGCCATCGCGACGCTCGTCGCGGAGGAGAACCGGCGGCGTGGGCGCTCCAGCGAGCGGCCGCTCTTGTGGATGTGGGACCAGGTCTACTGGCAGCTCACCTTTGGCCCCGCGCATCACCACCCGAGCGTATTGGTGCCCGAGGTCGCCCCCTACGTGATCACGGTGGACGCGATCTCCAAAGCATTTGCGGCCACCGGCCTGCGGGTCGGTTGGGCGGTCGCCCACCCGTACATCGCTGAAAGAATGAAGTCTTTCCTTGGGCACGTCGGCTCGTGGGCACCCCGGCCGATCCAGGTGGCCACCGCCGAGCTCCTCGACAACGACGTGGAGGCCGACCGTTACCTCCGGGTGTTTCGCTCGGGGCTCCAGGAACGGCTTGCCGTCATCCACGAGGCCCTCACCCAGGCCGGCGTGGTGCACCTCGCGCCGCAAGGTGCGATGTACCTGTCGATCCAGCTGGACCGCCTGGGCCGCCCCGGCGTCGGCGGGGCGCCGATCCGGAACAACGAAGACACCCGGCGATGGCTCCTCGAGGCCGCCGGAGTCGCGGTCGTACCTTTTCAGGCCTTTGACCTGCCGGAAGACTCCGGGTGGTTCCGCATGAGCATCGGCGCCGTCTCCCTACCCGAGCTGCGGGCGGGAATGGCGCGGCTCGTCGACGCCCTTCGCTGATCGTCTCTTTCCGTCCGGCGCCCAGGCCCGGGCAACCGCGACCGTTTACCTCGTTCTCTCGTACGGGATGTCCATGAAAGCTGGTCTTGTCTCCTCGCTCCTCCTGGTGCTGCTCATCGCCTGCGGCGCCTCGCCCGAAGACCTCCGGAAGGAGGCCCAGGCGAAGCTCGACGCGGGAGATCCCGCCGCGGCCCTCCAGCTCGCCGAGACCGCACTGAAAGACCCCGCGATCGCGGCCAACAAGGCGGACGCCTGGCGTTTCGAGTCGATCCGACTGGAGGGCCTCGCCCGCACGAGCAAGGGCGGTGTAGTAGCCACCGAGCTGGACCGGCTGGCCGGAAGCTACAGCGGACAGGTCACCGCCGCCCTCTACCGGTCGGTCGCGGACAAGGCACGCGCTGCCGGAGACAACTCTGGCGCGATCGCGATCCTGGAGGCGGGCGACAAGCGCTTCCCCGCCGAGAAGGACTCCTTCGCCGAGGCGATCCAGGCGATCAACGCCGCTGGCGGCCTGGATCCGGCCGAGATCGAGCGACTCAAGGCGCTCGGCTACCTCTGACCCGGGGCGCTCGCCCCGACCGCCTGCCGGTCACGGTGCTCACCGGCTTCCTCGGGGCCGGTAAAACGACGCTTCTCAACAGGTTGATCGCCGATCCGTCCTGCGGACCGGTCGCGGTGGTGGTCAACGAATTCGGCGAGCTCGGCGTCGACGGGCGGCTCGTGATGGGCACCCGCGAGGACCTCGTGGAGGTGCGGGACGGCTGTGTGTGCTGCACGGTACGCGGCGACCTGGTGCGCGGGCTCCACGAGCTGCTCGACCGCAGGGAGGCCTGGTGGCGACGTGTCAAGTTCAGCCGGATACTCCTGGAGACCTCAGGGTTGGCGAGCCCCGGGCCGGTGCTCCAGAGCTTCCGCGCCGACCCGCGGCTCCGCGCGGAGACCCGGGTGGACGGCACGCTCACCGTGGTCAACCTCGCCGCGCCGGTGTCACAGCTTGATGAACACCCCGAACTGGCCGCGCAAATCGCACTGGCGGACGTCCTGGTGGAGGGCCACGGAGACCGGGCCACCGTGGAGGGGGCCACGGCGTGGCGTGAGACCATGACCGTGTTGAACCAACACGCGCCTCGGGTAACCGCGCGCGACGCGGTGGCACCGCTCCTGGAGATCGGCGCCGACCAACCCAGGCGCTGGCGCTTCGAGTCGATCGCACCGGGAGCCGCAGCGGCGGCGCTCTCGCTCACCCCGGACCTGACGCCCGCGCACACGCCGGGCCTACAATCCCTCAGCTTCACCGCCGACGTGCCGGTAGATATTCATGCTTTGAAGCTATTTCTTCAGTTTGCGGCGCAAGGACCGGCTTGGCGGATGCTGAGGATCAAGGGCATTGTCTGCGGCAGGGAGCAGCGACGACCGGTGGTGGTGCAAGGCCTCGAAGGCGTGTTGGAGCTCGGGCCCGGTGAGGGGCCACCGCCCGAACGTTCGGTCGTAGTGGTGATCGGAGTCGGCGTGGCCCACCCGGCGTTACGCGCGGCGTGGGACCGACTGCTCCTCCATCAGCCGGGTGCGTGAAGTCGCCCGACGGATCGGCGCGTGGGCGTTGTGGGACGCGCTCCTCCCGCTCCTCGCTTATGCGCTTCTGATAGGCATCATCGCAGGGCCCGTACTCCGGGCGCTCGACACGCTGGCGGTCATCCCCTCGCCCAACCACCCCGACGACTCCAACAGCACCCTCTGGTTCTACTGGTGGGTGCACAGGGCGTTCTGGGATGGGCGGCCCCTGCTCGAACCCGACATGGTGTGCGCGCCCAAGTGGGAGCCGCTCGGCCGCCTCTTTGGCAACCGGGTAGACGCGCTCTCGGCCATCCCGTTCTTCTCCACCTGCTCTTTCCCAAGGAGCTACAATCTTTTCATCGTGTTTGCGCTCCTCGGCTCCGCGTGGGCCGGCTACGGGTTCTCGCGCGCGCTGACGCACAACCGCATCGTCGCGTGGGCGCTGGGCGCGCTGGTGGGCCTCAACTTCCACACGTTCTGGGAGATCAACAATGGGCGGCCCAACACGGCGATCCTCGCCTGGTACGCGGTCTTCGCCGGGGCGTGGCTCATGGCGCTCCGCGCGCCGGGTATACGACGCGGCCTCCTCTGGGCCGTCGCCGCGGGGCTCCTCGGGGCGCTCACGGTCCACGCTTATGTGGTCACCGCGTTCTTCATGGCGATTTTTGGTCTCGGAGCCGCACTTTTCCACCTGCTGATCCCCGCTCCCGGCGTCTCGCGCGCCCGACCGCTGCTCGCCGGCCTGCTGACTGCGACGCTCGGCGGCGTGTTCTCGATCCCCTACGTCCACGAGACTCAGGTGCTGCGTGACCCGAACATACGCCTGGAGTCGTCTGAACACGGCTGGCGACAGCCCCGTTGGCCCTGGGATCCTGTGCTATGGCGCGAGCTGGAGCTGTGGCGCGACCTGCCCAGCCGGCGCAGCGGCGGCATACCTCATGTTGCGATCCGCTCAGCCCAGGAACGGGCGATGCCCCTCCCCTATCTCTGGGGCGAGGTTGGCCCCATGGGCGCGCCCGCGAGCCCAACGCTGACGCTGATGGTCACGATGGGGCTCCTGCTCCTCGTGGGCGGACGCCGCGTCTGGCCGTGGGCGATCGGCGCCGGCTTCTTTTTTGCATGTTCCCTAGGCCCTTATGTGACGGAGCAGGTGGGACCGCCGACGGTGTACATCGAGGCCAGCGGCCAGAAGCTTCGAACGCCGCTGTGGTGGATCCTGGTCTACGCTCAGCCTCTGTCTGAGCACATTCGGCCCTACCGACTGTTCACGCCGGCGTGGCTGTGTAGCCTCGGCTTGGTGGTCGTGGGCCTGAGTCGGCTTGAAGAGCTCCTGCAACGCAGACTTTCGCGGTGGTCCCCCTTGGTCGTCGGCGTCCTCGCCGTTTTCATCCTCGGCCTGACCCTCGGGGAGAGCCGGTACAATCGTGGTCTGACCCTTGTGCAGGAGCCGGTGCCGATCCCCGAGTTCATCTACCAGCTTCGGGATGAGCCCGGCGACTTCGTGGTGGTGGAGCTACCCCCCGGGATCGGAGAGGCCGGGGCGGCCTGGCAGGTCGTCCATGAAAAGCGGCGTTCTGAGCCCTTTCACCAGACGCTTGGCCTCACCGGTGGCGGTGGGCAGGGCTCCGCCGGCCGCATCCCGGGCGGCTGTTACGAGCTCGCGTTCCTGAGGGAGCTCCTCCGCACCCCGCCAGCGCCGAGCGTCGCCGCGATCGAGCGAGCGGTAGAGCTGGACTTCCGCTACCTGCTACTCCACCGTCGCCTGATTTCGCTCGGCTACCCGCGCGGCACCACGGAGGCTTCGTTGGTCAATGCCCTCAACGGCAGCTTCGGGGCTCCGATCTTCCGAGATGCCGAGCTCTACGCCTGGCGGATCTCGGTGCCGCCCGCTCCCGCCACCGCGCCGGGTTGACGCCCGCCGACGCTTGGGCGCGCACCCGGTGAATCCCCCACCCAAGCGGGTTACCCGACCCGCATGGCGGCCCCCTCCAAGCCTGAGCCCCTCGCGTCCCTCGATCGACTCGTGGAACGGTTGCGGATGTACGCCTACGTCGTGGACAAACAGGACCGGGTAAGCAGCCTCAACGCCGCCCTTTCGCAGCGTCTGGGCCAGACCGTCGCGGACGGCACGCCCTTGGCGACCTTCGCGAGCCTGCTCTACCCCGACCCAGCGGCGCGGGAGAACGCGGTGCTGAGCCACCAGCGGGTGCTCGCTGGCGCGCCCAAGCGCGACGCCGAATGGGTGATAGCGTGCGCCGATGGAGAACAACGCCACGTACACTGGCACTTCTTGTTGCTGGGTGAGGGGCCGTCCGCGTTGTTGCTCGTCGCGGGCGAAGACGTGACCGACCGACGGCGGATCGAGCATTGGACCCGGCTCCAAACGTCTATTTTGGAGCATGTACGTACCGGCATCGTCGTGACCGACCGCGAGGGTCGGATTCTGCACTGGACCGGCGAGGCCGAGTCTCTCCTGGGCACCAGCATGAAGGCGGTGCACGGGCGCCCGCTGCACTCGGTGCTCGAAGGGCCCGAGCGGCGCGTGATGGGGCTCCTCAACGACGCAGTGGAACGAGGAGAGTTCGAGATCTCCCTTACCTTTCGCGGATCGAACGGCCCGGTGCCCTGTGACGCGCGCGTCTTCCGGGTCTTGAGTGAGCGCGGCCAGACCATCGGGATGGCGATCCACTTCGAACCCGTTGGCAGGCACATTTCGGCGACGACGACGCCGGCGCCCCCGCAGGCGACCGCGCCGGGCGCGTCGGCCCCGGTGCCGGTGGACAGCCCACTGGTAGCCATCGTGATCGCCGATCTGGACGGCAAGATCCGCCGATTCGGCGAAGGCGCAGCCACGCTGAGCAACACCGCCGCCGACGCCGCAGTGGGGCGCCAGCTCCTCGACGACGTGTTCCGTATTGACGGCCTGACCTGGGCCGCCGCGGCGGAGCGTCTCACGGCCGGCCCCATCCGGCAGCTCGGCGTGCTCGTCGTCGGCGAGTGGCGCCGGTCGATCGAGCTGACCCTCGCGGTGATGCCCGACGCGCCCGACACCGTCGTGCTCACCGTGGTTGACCGCAGCGCGCTGGTAGACCGGGATCGTCGCCTCTCTCGCGCAGGCGCTGACGCGGCGCTCGGCCGGGTGGGGCTTGGCCTGGCCGCCGCGCTCGCTCGCCCGCTATCGGTGTTGGGCGCCGATGAACACCACACCCGCGCGCTCTTGGAGGACGCACGAGCCCTCGGTCGCCTCCTCGAGGCAGGTGCCGAAGCCGGCCCACTGCGCCTACAGTACCAACGATCGAGCCTGGCGGGGCCCGCAGGCGGCTTTGACGAGCTCCTGGAGCGGCAAGTCGCGGCGCATCGGCGGCTTCGGAAGCTCGTGGAGCATCTGGATGCCCTACAGTTGGACGGCGCGGCGGCCGCGCCGGCGCGGCTCGGTGAGCTGCTCTCGACCGCCCGAGATCTGGTCGGGTCCGCGGTGCCGGGCGTCCAGTTCCTGACCGAGGCCCCAGAAGAACTCCCCTGGTTGATGGTAGACCGTCCGCGGCTCCTGCGTGGCCTGGTCCTCCTGCTCCTCGCCCAGGCGGGCGGGATGGTGCCAGCGCCCGCGGCGGGCCCGGTCGAGGTGAAGCTGGTGGTGCTCGTCGGCGCCGACGGGGAGCCCCTGCGCCTCGTCACCGAGGCGAAGATCGTGGAGATCGAGCGGCGTCGTGGCCGGGGCGCCACGCCCCCGGCGGAGCACGACGGACTGGCGGACGTCGAACGGGCCGCCCGCAGCGCCTCTGCCGGCCAAGGCACCGCTTCCGGCGGCCGAGGCACTGCCTCCACGGGCAAGGGCGCTTCCTCCGAGGCCGCTGCAGGCGCGGACGCCGCCACCCCGGTCCCCGACGCCGTGCTGCTCGTCCCTGGCGAAAAAGCGCCGCAGGTCAGCCGAGAGCCCGCCGAGAACTACGACGCCGGGCCCGCACGCGACCTGCTGCGCTCCGGCGGGTTCGTATGGTCCGAGCTGCGCCGGGGCCTCGTGCGCGAGGTCACTCTGGAGCTGCCGGTGCGCCGCGCACGACCCGTCGAGGTGAGCGCGCCGCCCCCCGCCCGGCGGGGCTCGGTGTTGATCGTCGAGGAAGATCCCGAGCTTCAGCGCGCGCTTGACGGTGTGCTGACCGACCAGCACGGGGTGGTCGCGGTCGGCAGCTTCGCCGACGCGATCGTTCGTTACAAGGCCCTCGCCAGCTCGGGCGGGCCCGCGGCGCCCGATGCGACGGTTATCGGCTTCCCAAGCTTGGAATCTCGCGGATTTGAGTTCATGCTCCAGGGCGTCGAGGCCTTCCCGGCCTCCTCCCGAAACACCATCGTCCTGCTCCCTACGTCGGTGCGGTCCACCGTTCGCGAGCGCCTGATCCGCATGGGCTGGTTGGTCATCCGCCAGCCCGTGGATCCGTACGCGTTACGAAGCATGCTGGTCCGCCTCACGCCCGACCCTCGCTGAACCGCCGATCCAGGGGAACGAGCGCCTATGGCCCGCCTGACCTCGCTACACGACCCCTCCTCCGAGACGTCACTCGAAAATCTGGCGATCAACAACAAGCTTTTGGAGCGGTTGAACGAGGAGCTGCGCCGGGCCGCAGAGTCCCGCTCTCCCCGCGCCGTCGCGCGCCACCGGGAGCAGGGAAAACTCACGGCGAACGAGCGGCTCACCCGGCTGCTCGACCCGGGCACGCCCTTCTTGGAGATCGGGGCGTTGGCGGCGCGCGGCCTCTACGAAGGTGAAGTGCACAAGGCGGGCTCGATCTCCGGTGTCGGCGTGGTCTCCGGGCGGTCCGTGCTCATCAACGTCAACGACGCCACGGTCAAGGGCGGTACGATCTACCCGATAGGCGTCAAGAAGGCGCTCCGGCTGCAGACCATCGCGATGGAGCACCGGCTCCCCTTCGTCTCGCTGATCGACTCCGGCGGCGCATTCTTGCCTCTTCAAAGCGAGGTCTTCCCCGACCTCGACGACGGCGGCCGCATCTTCTACAACCAGGCGCAGATGTCGCGGATGGGCATCCCGCAGATCGCGGTGGTGATGGGGCTCTGCACCGCGGGCGCGGCGTACATCCCCGCGATGAGCGACGAGGTGATCCAGGTGCGCGGGACGGGCGCGATCTTCCTCGGCGGACCGCCGCTGGTGAAGGCGGCGACCGGAGAGGAGGTGACCGCGGAGGAGCTCGGCGGCGTCGATGTGCACGCCGGGGCCAGCGGCGTCACCGACTACATCGCCGAAGACGACGCCGACGCGATCGAGCTGTGTCGCCGGCTCGTCGCCCGGCTCCCACCCAACCTGGAGCCGCCGCCCCTTCCGGTACGGCCCCCCGCGCTCGACCCCGAAGAGCTGCTCTCGCTCATCCCCGCGCGGCTCTCGACCCCCTACGACCCCCGCGAGGTCATCGGCCGCATCGTCGACGGGAGCGAGCTGGACGAACACCGGGCCTGGTTCGGCACGACGCTGGTCTGTGGCACCGCCGCGATCCACGGCTACCCCGTCGGCATTCTGGCCAACCACGGCGTCCTCTTCTCGGAGAGCGCCCAGAAGGCCACCCACTTCATCCAGCTCTGCGAAAAGCGTGGTATTCCCCTCATTTTTCTCCAGAACATCTCGGGCTTCATGATCGGCCGGGACTATGAGCGGGGCGGCATCACCAAACACGGGCAGCAGATGGTCACGGCGGTCTCGACCTGTACGGTGCCGAAGTACACGGTGGTGGTCGGAGGCAGCTTTGGAGCGGGTAACTACGCGATGTGCGGCAGGGCCTACGGGCCGCGCTTCTTGTGGATGTGGCCCAACGCCCAGATCGCGGTGATGGGCGGCGAGCAGGCGGCAAAAGTATTGTTGACCGTGCAGAATGAGCAGAACCGGCGTGGTGGGCTGCCTGAGGTTCCGCCGGAACACGAACAGATGATGATCGATGCGATGGTCGAAAACACCGCGCGTGAAGGCGACGCGTGGTACTCCACCGCGCAGCTCTGGGACGACGGTGTGATCGATCCAAGAAAAACACGCGATATACTTGGCCTCTGCCTCGCCGTGGGTGAAGCAGAGCGCCGGCGCGTCGCTGCCGCCGGGCCGTCGGCGATGGGTATCTTCCGCACATGAACCGGCCGATCCGCAGGTTGTTGGTCGCCAACCGTGGCGAGATCGCGCTTCGGGTCATCCGGGCCGCGCGCGAGCTCGGCATCTCCACAGTCGCGGTCTGCTCAGCGCTCGACCGGGATGGGCTCTGGTGTCGTGCGGCAGACACGGTGGTGGAGCTCGGCGGCGAAAGCCCAGCTTCCAGCTACCTCAACACCGCGCTGATCCTCGGCGCGGCGCACCGCAGCGGCGCCGACAGCGTCCATCCCGGCTACGGTTTCTTCTCCGAAAACGCGGGTTTCGCTCAGGCCGCCACCGACGCGGGCCTCAATTTCGTCGGGCCTTCGCCCGAGGTCATCGGATGGATGGGCGACAAGCTCGCGGCGCGCCGGATCGCGGCCGACGCCGGCGTTCCGATCCTGCCCGGCGCGGAGGACCCCGGGCCCGAGGCGCTCCGCCGCCTGGGCCTGCCGGTGCTGCTCAAGGCGGCCGGCGGGGGGGGTGGGCGCGGGATGCGGGAAGTACAACGCGCAGAACAGCTCGATGAAGCGCTCGCGGAGGCACGCGCCGAAGCCGAGGCGGCGTTCGGCGACGCGCGTATCTACGTCGAACGCCGCCTGGTCGGTGCCCGCCACATCGAGGTCCAGGTGCTCGCAGACCGGCACGGTGGGCTGCTCCACCTGGGCGAGCGAGAATGTAGCATTCAACGCAGGCATCAGAAGCTCGTGGAAGAGTGCCCCTCGCCGGTGCTCGACGCCAGACAACGTGCAGCAATAGGCGCCGCCGCCCTGCGCCTCCTGGAACGTACCGGCTATCTCGGCGTAGGAACCGTCGAATTCTTGCTCGATGCCTCGGGGGAGTTCTATTTCCTGGAGATGAACACCCGCATCCAGGTGGAGCACCCGGTCACCGAGGCCGTGTGGGGCGTCGACCTCGTCGCCGAGCAGCTCCGCCTCGCCAGCGGGTCCCGCCTGTCGGTCACCGACGCTACGCCGCGCGGGCACGCGATCGAGTGTAGGATCATCGCCGAAGATCCTGCCAATCATTTCCTCCCGTCGCCCGGCCGGATCAGCCGGCTGCGGCTGCCGAGCGGACCGGGGATCCGCATCGATAGCGGCGTTGAAGAAGGAAGCGTGATCCCTGAGCTCTACGACCCGCTGCTGCTCAAGCTCAGCGCCTGGGGCCCGGACCGCGAGAGCGCGCGGCGGCGCATGGTGGAGGCGTTGAGGGATACCGTGCTCCTGGGCCCCGCCACCACCGCGGAGTTCTTGCGTGATCTCCTCGAAAGTCCCGAGTTCATCGCCGGCGCCACCCCCACCACGATGCTCCCGCCCTTCCTCGCGGCCTGGCGCCCGGAGCCACATCTCCCGGCCATGGTGATCGGCTGGATGTTGCAGAATGAGGCTGGTTTTTCGTCGGCCACGGCTCGCGGGGGCGGCGCGCCGGCGCGAACGGGGGCCGGACAGAACCCCTGGACCACGGCGGGCGCGTGGCGGATGGGCTCATGAAGCTCCGGGTTGGCGAGAGGGAGCTCGACGCGACGCTGACCGGCGGCCGCGACACCGGCACGCTGCGGCTCGACGGGGAGGAGCTGACGTGGTCGTTCCGGGTGCTCGGCCCGGGCCACGGTCTTGTCCACCTCGACGGCCGGGATCACGAGGTGTTCGTCGCGGACGGCCAGGTGTGGGTCGACGGTCGGGTGCGCCGACTCGAAGAGCTGGTCGCCGGCCGTAAACGGGGCGGTGTCGCCCCGGTCGGTGCCGGAGCGAAGGCCGCGCCGGGAACCCCGCCGATGCCGGGTCGGGTCACCGCCATCCACGTGCGGGTTGGCGAACAGGTGGAGGCTGACCAGAAGCTCCTGTCGCTGACCGCGATGAAGATGGAGGTGGCCGTACGCGCGGCGAGCGCTGGGGTTGTGGCCGCGGTGCACGTTGGCGTCGGAGACAGCGTACGAACCGGACAAAATGTGGTGGAGTTGCGGGCCGATGGCTGAGCTTGATTACCGGCTCGACGGCGCGGTCGCCACCCTGACGCTGAACCGGCCCACGGTGCGGAACGCGCTGGACGGCGCGACGCTCATCGCGCTATCCTCGGCGTTGGACCAGGCGGAGCGCGAGGCGCGGGTCATCGTGCTGACGGGCGCTGGAGATCGGGTCTTCTGCGCCGGCGCCGACCTCGCGGCGGTGGCGATCGACGCCGACGCGCGTGCCGAGGTCGTCCGGGGCTACGGAGCCCTGCTCCAGCGGATGCTCATGGTACAACGCCCGGTGATCGCGCGGATCAACGGGCACTGCCTCGCGGGAGGCGTCGGGCTGATGCTCGCGGCAGATCTCGCCGTGATGGTGGAAGATGCCCAGCTTTTCCTGCCCGAGGCCGCAGTCGGGCTGTGGCCGATGATGGTCGGGGCTTTGCTGCTCCGGGACCTTCCACGAAAACGGGCCCTTGAGCTGGCGCTCACCGGCCGGCGGCTCAGCGCGGCGGAGGCGGCGGACTGGGGACTGGTGAATCAGGTGGTGCCCGCCTCCGGGCTGGACGCCGCCGTCGGGCTCCTCGCCGGCCGCGTGGCTACAATGGGCCCCGCCGCGCTCCGGCTCGGGCGATCCGCGTGGTCCGACAGCTTGAGCCGGGACCCCCGCGGGGCGTTGCCGGCCCTCGCTGACGCCCTGGTCACCGTGATGTTGACCGACGACGCGACCGAAGGCACCCTCGCCTTCTTTCAAAAGCGGCCTCCGGAGTGGAACGATCGATGAGCCTCTACCAGCGCCCCAATCTCGACCCCGATCGCCCCGCGATCATCTGCTGCGCGCTCTCCGGAGTGGTCGCCGACCGTCGGCAGTGCCCGGCGATCCCCTACACACCCGAAGAGTACGCCTCCGAGGCGCGCCGCGCCTACGAGGCCGGCGCGTCGATGGTGCACATCCACGCGCGCACGCCCGACGGAACCCCAAGCTTTGAAGTTGAAGATTACCGGAACATCCGCGAGGCGATCCTCGCGGAGGTGCCGATCGTCATCAACTTCTCCACCGGCGCGATGGGAGTGTCGGTGGAGAAGCGCCTCGACTACATCCGCGCGCTGAAGCCGGCGGTCGGGGCGCTCAACATGGGCACCATGAACTACGCGAAGTATTCGGAGCGCCGAAAGTCCTTCGTCTTCGATTTCGTCTTCTCCAACCCGATCTCCGAGATCATCGCTTTTATCAAGGGCTTTCAGGAGGTGGGTACTCGTCCCGAGATGGAGTGTTTCGATGCCGGGCACGTCGGCACGCTCGCGCCCCTGATCGATATGGGGCTTCTTACGCCACCTTATGAGGTCAGCCTCATCATGGGCGTCACGGGCGGCATCCCGGGCACGGTGGAGTGCCTCGTCTCGCAGGTGGCGCTGCTCCCCCCGGGGACCGAGTGGCAGCTGGTGAGCCTGTCCCTGGATCAATGGCGCCTGCTCGCCGCGGCGGCGGCGATGGGCGGAAACGTACGGGTAGGGCTCGAAGACAACTTCTATCTGGCCCCCGGCCAGATGGCCCGTTCGAACGGGGACCTCGTGGCAAAAGCGGCGCGGATGATCACGGATCAGGGCCGCCGCGTCGCGACGGCCGATGAGTGTCGCGCGCGGCTGGGTCTGGTCCATCCATGACGGGGGCGCTGCTCCTGGTGGATGATTCGGAGGATATTCGCCATCTTTTCAGGTGGCGCCTCCGCGAGCTCGGAATGGCGTACCACGCCGTGGAAGACGCCGAGGCCGGTTGGGAGCTGGCGCACCGCCTCGACCCCAGCCTCGTCCTGCTCGACGTCAACCTCGGTGAAGAGAGCGGGCTCGAGCTCTGTCGGCGGCTCCGGGGCCACCCCGCGACCGCGACGCTCGCGATCGCGATGTTCAGCGCCTCGGACGACGTAGAGGCCCAGATCCGCTCCCTGGATGCCGGTGCCGACGATCACCTCGCCAAGAGCCTGACCGGCCCCCTCCTCCTCGCCCGCTGCCGCGCGCTCGTGCGGCGAGGGGAGCGGCTACGTGGGTTTGCCGCAGAGAACGGTCTGGACCGCCTCACGGGCGCGCGAATCGGCGTCGCAGGCCAGCCTCGGGACCGGAGCGGCCCGCTCCACGGCTGGCGCCTCACCCCTGAGACCTCCGACCCGATCACCACCAGCGGCGAGCTGGGCCGGCTGGGCGCGCTCCTCCGCGTTGCCCTCCCATCGGGCTGGCAGCTCTACCGCGAAGAAGAGGCGCTCGTAGCCTGGGGTCCGGAAGCCGCCTTTCCACTTGGTCCACCGATAGGCGTACACGTGGCGCCGCTGCCCTGATCCGCGGCGAGCGGCTTCTCAGTCCGTGTCCGCCCGAGCGCCCGCCGCTACCGAACGCAGACGACGCAGGCGCTCGGCCACCTCACCCGGGGGGCCCACCTGGCGCAGGGCCAGCTCGAGCTCAGCCGCCGCTCCGGCGAGCTGCGGAAAGCCGTAGGAGCCCGAGCTGCCCTTGAGGGTGTGGGCCAGTCGGCCGAGGGTCACCAAATCGCCGCTCAAAATCGCCGCCTCCATCGCGCGGATCCGGTCCGGCAGAGCATCGACGAAGCGACGGATCAACGGTCGAATATCCGGGTCGTCGCCCAGCAGGCTGCGGTAGGGCAGGGTCGGCGCCGGATAGGAGAACCGTGCCAGGATCTCCCGCAAGGAAAGCTGCGAAAAGGGCTTGGCGAGGTACTCGTCACAGCCCGCTTCGAGGCATCGCAGCCGGTCAGAGGCCATCGCATGGGCAGTGAGCGCGACGATCGGCTGACGATATCCCCGCTTACGGAGCTCCGTCGTCGCGGCGTACCCGTCCATGATTGGCATCTGCATGTCCATCAGCACGAGGGCGTGCGGCTCGGCACGGGCCAGCGCCTCCATCGCCACGGCGACCGCATCCGCGCCATTCGCCACCACTTCCACCGCGGCGCCCGCTCGACTGAGGAATAAGGTAATCAGCTCCTGGTTGTCATCGCCGTCCTCAGCGAGCAGCACCCGGAGCCCGCTCGCGGTGACCGACGGCAAGGAGCTGAAGCGACGGTCCGCCGCCGCCGTTCCGGGGAGATCGGCGAGGGGGCGGGCGTCCACCGAGCCCACGGGCAGTCGCAAGGTGAATGTGCTGCCTTCACCGAGGCGACTCTTGAAGGTGAGCTCGCCGCCCAGGAGCCCGGCGAGCCGGTGGGAGATCGCCAGCCCGAGCCCGGTCCCGCCGAAACGTCGGGTCGCCGAGGAGTCCACTTGCTGGAAAGGCTGGAAGATCTTATCCATATCGGACTCGGCGATGCCGGGCCCGGTGTCAATCACATCGATCTGTACGGTCGTGGCGTCCGGGCTGGACACACGAACCGTGACCCCGCCGCCCTCGGTGAACTTCACCGCGTTGCCGACCAGGTTGACGATGATCTGATGGAGGCGCAGCTGATCGGTCTCAATCACGGAAGGCAAGGGGAAACGCCAATCTGCCGAGAGCCGCAGCCCTTTGGCGGTCGCGCGGCCCTCCAGCAGTGCGGTGGCCTCCTGGATGACCGCCACGAGCGAGCTCGGCCGCATGTCAACGGAGAACTTCCCCGCGACGATCTTCGAAAGATCGAGGATGTCGTTGATGATGCCGAGCAGGTGCTCACCGTTTCGCCGCACCGTGAGCAAACGAGTCTCGCGCTCGTGGGCGGGCACCGCAGGATCCAACAGCAGATCCGCGTAGCCCAGGATGGCGGTCATCGGGGTGCGGACCTCGTGGCTCACGTTGGCCAAGAACGCCGAGATGGTCCGGGTCGCGGTCTCCGCCGCATACACCGCCTTGTCGAGCGCGACGTTCTTCTCCTGGAGCTCCGCCGTTCGGCGTTCAACCTGGGCTTCCAGGCCATGATACAAGGCATTGAACCGGTGGACCGTGACACGCGTCAAGGCTATCGCGATGCCGGCGAAGCCGAACTCGAACAACCAGAAGTGGATCGGCGGGACCCCGGCGCTGAGCATCAGGTCGTTGGTGCCCAGCACAAGGTAAATGACGTAGGCGCCGAGCAGGAGTCGGCGTTCACGCGGGTCAAAATCGGAGGCGGTGTACACTGTGTAGAAGCAGTAGGAGAAGGCGGCCGCCGAAGCCGGAAAACAAATGAAGAACAAGGGACCGAGATCGGGGAGCCGATACTGCTGCCCGGTGAGGTCGGTGGACCACACGTAGTCGTGCGTGAACATGGCGTCGGTGGTCATCGTGACCACCGCCAACACAACCACGCCGAGGGACAAGCCCGGTACCACCCATCTCACCGGGCGATTGCCCGTGAGCGCCTGGGAGATGCCCGCCACCAGTGGGAGCATCAGGAGCGCGGCAGCGGTCGCGAACCGGGTGCCCGCGACCACGGTGTTGATGTCTTCGCCAGTGATCTGGACGAGTCGCCCGCTATTGAAGCCCAGGGTCAGCAAACACCAGCTACAAATCCAGATATGCAGAGGCTCGTCGCGCCGGCCTACCCACAACAAGAAGTGCAGGAGCGCAATCATCGCGCTGCAGCCCATCAAGAAGATGAGCGCGAAGACGCTGGGGGCGCTCCAAACCGAGAGCATACGCCAGAGCTACCACAACCCGCGGTCAGGGGGGAGTCCCCCGCCCCTCCAACTCATGATGAGGCGCGAGATCCGGCCTGAATTCTCATAAGAATCCAGAAAGCCCAAACCGCACCTCGCCGGCCCCGTCGGCGCCAACGCCGGCCCGGCGGCGCCCACGCGAAGGTCAGGAGCAGGAGAGGCGCCCGCCCCGCACCATACAGCGCACGTCTCCGCCTGTGACCGGCACCTGGACCGAAGCGCTCATCGGCACCGTGCCCTGCAACGTCAGGGTACAGGCGCCAGGAGCGGCGGTGAACGCCGCGACCGTGTCGCTGCCCGACAAGGTGTCGGTCTGGTACACCGAGCCGCAGGTGAGCCCGACCTCGGCGATCGGCATGTCGCTGTCGACCTTGACCTTGTAGGCCACCCCCGCCGGTTTCGGCGGTGCGGGCGGCGCAGGGCTCTCGCCACAGAGTGGCCGGGTCAGCCCATCCAACCACGCGATCTCGGCGTCTTCCCCAAGCGCGGCTACCCGGTCCTTCCACGCGCTGAAGGAGTCGCCGCACGGGGAACCCGCACCCATCGCCCGGTAGGTGATCATGTCGGTCCAGGCCATCAACGCCCGGGCTTTACGCAGGTTGTGCTGATCGGCGTCCATCATCGCGCCGACCGTGGTGGTCCAGGTCTGGTTGCGGGTCCCCCCCGTCTCGGGATCGCGCCACTCCGCGGCAAAGGTCACCGGGTCCTTCCGTACCACCCGGCCGCGCACCTTGAGGTCCTGAAGAAAAAGCTGCCCAGAACCCGCGTAGTAGTTGATCGGCTGGATATCGGCCTTCACCGTGCTCGCTTCTTCCCCGTAGAAGCGCTCCATCGCGAGGCTGTCCGGCAGGTCCACCGAAAAGTGTACGTCGTGGGCGATGTTCTGCACGAGCGCGTTGAAGCCGACGCCGAAGATGCGGTCCACCACGGCTTCGCTGCCGAGGTACACATAGGCCCCCTTGCCCTTCTCGGTGATCTTGTTGAGGAGCGTGTCATTGAAGTCGCGTCCAACGCCGACTCCCGTGAAGGCAATCCCGTGCTCGTCGTAGGCCCTGCCGATCTCGCTCACGGTGTCGGGGTTGACGTCCCCGGTGTTGACGCGGGCGTCGGTGAGCAGCATCATCCGCTGGTTACGCCGATCATCGTCACGAGCGGTCGCGATGCGGTAGCCCTCCTTGAGCCCGATGCCGATGTTGGTCGAGCCGCGGGGCTTGAGCGCGTTGACCGCGTCCGTCCACAATGAGGGGTCGTCGCGGCCGACGACGTAGTCCTCGAGCGGCGTACAGACCTCGTGATCGAAGAGCACCAGGTCGATACGGTCACCTTTCTGTAGGTTCTCCGTCATCTTTTGGAAGCCGCGCTTGAGGTACTCCATCCGTCCCTCCGACGACATCGACCCCGAGCGGTCCACCACCAGCGTGAGATCGAGCGGGCGCCGCTCCGGCACGTAGCCCTTGACCGAAAAGGCCATGGTCAAGGTGTCGCCGTCGGTCAGCTCGGCGGAGCCGCCTACGCTGAAGACGTCGTCTCCTACGAAGGGCGCTGCGTCAAAGCTGAAGTAGTTGAGGAACTCGTGGGGGCGGATCTGGGATGGACTGACCGAAGCTCTCTTCTGGATCGCCCACAAAAGGCGCTGCGCCGAAGCGAGGCTCATGGAGTCGTCGTTGGAGAGGTAGACCGTCGCGCCCCAGTCGAGGTCGGGCTCGGCCGGAACATCGGCGTCGGCCAGTTCTCCCTCTGGGGTGTAGATCCGCCTCTTGGCCTCCTCATCGGCGGCGCGGGATCGACCCACCTCTTCTTTCCGCTCCTGGGGCTTCTTCTCGCCGGCCTCGGTCGCCACCGTCTTGGTACTGTCTTTCTTCGCCGGCGCCTGCTTCGCGCGACTGTCCGCCGACGCGCCCGCAGATTCACCTGCGCCGCTGAGAACGCCGAGCGCCCCGCCGCCGCTGTTACGACCGGGTGACGCCGCGCCTGTCACATCATCGGCGCGGGCGACGGACGGTGCGGCGCTCACTTCGGCCACGGGCGCGGCGGCGGGAGCTGGGGGGGCCGGCTCACGAGCCGAGCCGCCGCTGGCGACCGCGCCTTTATCAGCGTCGCCCGAGGACATCCTCGTGACCGACGGCTCGCTCGGAGCGGGCGTCGGCGCCCGAGCGCCCGTTGTCGCCGATGTGGACTTTGGCTTCGACGACGAGGAGGAGGACGAGGCCGACGACGAGGTCCCGTACGAGACGTTACGACTGGGCGTAGGCTGGGATTTGGCGTAGCACTCGCGCACGATCGCGGAGCCCGACGGCAGGCCCACGGTGGAGACCAGGGTACGACCCTCATCACGCGCCGGCGGGGTGGCCATCACCCGCTCGGCGTCGGCGTCTGGGACGCAGGAGGAGAAGAGGACGAGGGTCAACAACATGAATCGCTCCGTTTGCGCCGGAACGAGGACCAGATGCGACATCTTACACCTCGGGACAGAAGGGTGTGAAAAAACGGATTCTGGCTCAGACCGCCGGCAAAAACCCGCGACCCAACACAACTCGCTGAATAGGCGCCGAGGCGTGGAGCACGATCAGGCGTCGAATCAGGTCGTCGATACACTCGACGCCCGCCCGTCCCAGATCGACGTGGTAGACCACGCCGCGCCCGCCGCGCCGAGGCTCGGGGTCAGAAACATAGTGGAACCGGCCTCCTTCCCGGCTACCCCAGCGGCCGTCAAAGCCGGCGGTGTACCAGTCGCCGACCACCCCGTCGAGCGCGAGCGCCCCGTTGGCGTGGGCCAGCAGAACCTGGATGGGGAGCTGATCCCAGGGGCACTGTGACGAGACCCGCAGGTCAAAGGGCAGGTCTCGCCAGGCGAACAGGATCGGTGCGCGGGCGAGGGTGGGGAAACGCTCCAGCGCCACGACCATAGGTTGGTCGCCGATCTGGCCGACTTCAGATGTGCGGGGGTTGACCAGGTCGACCCGGACCCCCGCGTAGGGCTGCGCGCCCTCAGGCACCGCCGGGACGATCGTGCCGTCCGGGTTACGTTTCATTTTCGCGGCTTCGGCGATCCAGCCCAAACGACCTTGCTCTTCGGCGTGTTCGTCAAAAAACTCGACGTAGGCACCCCGGTGGGCGTTCAGGAACTCGCGCGGGTGCACATCGTCCTTCAGAAAGGCCGCGATCTCGCCGCTCAGGGCGGTCGCGCCTTCGATGAAGTTGTCGTCGTCGCGGTCCTCCCCCGCGTAGGTGGCCAGCTCTGCCCGCCCTGCGTCGAGCTCGCCAACCGCGAGCAGCAGGTGGGCGTGCCCCTGCCGCGCGCGGGGTTGCCCAGGATTGTCCTCGAGCACCTCGATATAGAGTCGGCGGGCCTCCTCGGGCTCGTCCAGGTCTTCGCACGCCGCCGCGAGCCCCAGGCGGAAGCCCTCCAGCATCATCTCGGCTTGCTCACGACGCGCAGGAAGTATACGTTCTTCCTGAACAATCGCGATCGCCTGCGTGATGAGCGCCTTCCCCATCTCCGGCTCGCCAAGCTGCAGCTGCACCACGCCGAGGGCGTGGATGAGGTCCGGCCGGTTGGGTCCAGCCTCGAGCGCCTGCATCAGCAAGGTGCGCGCGGCGCGGGGATCGTCGTTCTGGAGGGCCTTCAGGGCACGTTCGGCGAGGGCTTCGGGGGTCTCGGACACGGGAGCTCCGGGCGGGGGCGGCTCATAACCAACTTGAGGAGCTGCGGGCGCGAGCGCCCGGGCCCTCTTCGTGGCCGGGCCACACACGGAGCCCGACCAGACGAAACACTCACGCGGCGTCGTCCGGCCTTGGCGCCTCGTTCAAACACGGGATCTGGGTGCGCAGGCCATCCGCGGCCAGCGCGAACGCGGCCGGCCCGCCGGGCGCGACGGCCCTCGCTCAGGGCAGCAGGTAGCCGCCGCAACCGGCGCAGCTGTGGAGCGCCCGGCTCATCTTCACCTCGTTGCTGCGATGCGGCGGCACCAGGGTCTGGCAGGAGACACAGACCCCCTCCGCTACATTGACCAGCGCGGGACGGCGTTTTCGGCGAAGCTCGGCGTACGGTGCGCGGAGATCGTGGGGAAGGAGCTTGGCCACATCGAGCTGGGCCCCGGTAGCGTCGACCAGCTCCGAACGCGCCGCAGCCTCCCGGGAGGCCCGGGCCTCCCGGGCCGCCGCCAACGCCGCCAACGCCGCCACTTTTTCGGCCTCCGCCGCCTTCTGGGCGGCGACCGCGACATCCAGCGCTTCGAGGAGCTCGAGCCCTTCGGTCTCCAACGTGTCGATCCGCGCGGCCGCGGCCACCAACTGGCGCTCTGCCGCCGCATAGTTGGGCGCGCTGCCGTCGCTGAGCATGGCCCGGGTCCGGTCCCGGACCTGCGTGAAGCTGTTGAGATCCTGCTCGTTCGCCAGCACCTTTTTTCGAACGTCCAGCTGTGTGGTCTTGGTGGTTGTAGCCGCCGCGGTGGCCTCTTCGACGCGCTGGGCGCCTCGGGTCTCCCCGCGGATCAGCCCCTCAATCTCGGCCTTCAACCGGTCGATCGTGACATCGGCCTGCCAGAGGTTGGAGATCGCCACGAGATCAGGGTGCATTTTCCTCCGAGGTACTGTGCTGGCGCTACATAGCCAGTTGCTCCTCAACCGTCCGTGCCCGGGCCACCGCGGCCGCGTTATGCCGACCGTATGGAGCTTCGACCCGAAGAAGCGGAGGAGCTCGCCGCCCTCCGCTCTCACGTCACCACTACGCGGCGCCCTTCCTCCCCGGGCCTCGAAGCTCGGATGTTTGAGCCGTTACCATGCTTGGACCACGGTTTTGTCCGAGTCGTGGACTATATGGGGGACGACGCGGCGGTCGTCCAGGCGGCACGGGTGTCCTACGGCACCGGCACCCGTAAAGTGTCGGATGATCGTAATCTTATCCGGTACCTTATGCGGCACCGCCATACCACGCCGTTCGAGATGTGTGAGCTGAAGCTCCACGTCAAGCTGCCGATCTTCGTGGCGCGGCAGTGGATTCGTAGCCGCACCGCCTCGGTCAACGAGTACAGCGCGCGTTACTCCATCCTCGACCGGGAATTCTACCTCCCCCGAGCCGAGGATCTGGCGCTTCAGGACAACCAGAACCGTCAAGGGCGCGGCGATAGCCTGGACGCCGAGCAGGCGGCGGAGGTGCTCTCGTTGCTCAAACACGACGCGATGCACAACCACGCGCAGTACGAGCGGCTTTTGGAGCACCACGGCCTCTCGCGTGAGCTCGCGCGTATGACCCTGCCAGTGTCCTGGTATACCCAGTGGTATTGGAAGATCGACCTACACAACCTCCTCCACTTCTTGTCGTTGCGGATGGACCGCCACGCGCAGTACGAGATTCGCGTCTACGCCGACACCATCGGCTCGCTCGTGGCCGATTGGGTGCCGCTGGTCTGGGAGGCCTTCGCCGACTACCGGCTGGGAGCGGTCACCCTGTCGCGGCAGATGATGAAGGTGGTCCAGGCGATGCTGGCGGGCGAGCCGCCGACGTTGGAGAACAGCGGCCTGAGCCGCCGTGAATGGACCGAATTGATGGAGGCGTTGGGCCGATGATCTGTCGCGTACACTGCCGTTTTCTGGCCTTCTACCTTGGTCTTGCGGCCTGCGGCACCAGCGCGGAGGCGCTGAAATCTGCCGATCCGCCTCGTCCTCCCGCGCTCTTCGCGCCGGTCGGCGGCACCACCGACGAGGTTCGTGGGACAGTGAGCGACCTCCATCCGGCGACAAGGTCGATGGTGCTGTCCGCCGAGGGCTCCCGGTACGTGGCGATCCTGGGCCAACAGGGGATCATCGAGGTGGATGGCTCGGTGATCAGCTTTGCTGATCTGCCGACCGGGCGTGAGGCCGTAGCCTCGGGGGTGCTGGACGGCGACATACTCGTGCTCCGCCGCCTGAGCATCGGCGCCGCGCGACCGGACGGCGTACCTGCGGGCATCCCGACCGGCGAGGCGCCCGCCGAGCCGGCGAGCTCGGACCCAGTCGGCACCTCGGCGACGCCCCCAGGCGCAGCGCCCGGCAGTGAGACGACGCCCGAAGTCGCCCTGCCCACCGAAGCGACTCCGCCCTAAAGCCAGCCCTGAACCTCGAACCTGTCGCCGGCGTCCTGCTTGGCCTCGGCGCTTCGGCGGCGTGGGCCATCGCCAACCGTTTTGTCCAGGTGGCCGCGCGGCAAGACGGTGAGCTGCCCTCCTTGTGGTGGGGCCAACTGTTCGCCACCGCCCTCTACCTGCCGCTCTGGTGGTGGGAAGGAGCGCCATGGGGCGAGGTCTCACTGTGGGTGCTCGGGATCACCGCCGGCTCATCGATGCTGGCATATTATGGGATGTCCCGTGCCTATCGGTTGGGACCCCTCACGCTCATGGTGCCGGTCGTCTCTACATGGTCGGCAGTGGCGGCGCTCCTCGGCGTCCTGGTGCTGGGTGAGCGTCCCGGGGCGATCCAGGGGCTGGGTGCGCTCCTGACCGTCATGGGCGGGGTGGCCAACACACTCTTTCAACCTTCACTTCCTGTTGAACATCCGAGCTCGCGCACCGATGTGTGGCGCGGTATCGGCTGGGCGGCGGCGGCGTCGTTCGGCTTCGGGGTTCTGATGTTGGGCGTGGTCCAACTGACAAAATCTCTGGGCACGGGCGGGGTGATGCCGGCCGTGTGGGGCCTTCAATGGCTACTTTTTGCGCCCTTCTGGACCAACCGCGGGCGCATGGTGCGTTGGCCGAACGGGCCCGGCGCTATCGCGTTGATGGGCGCGCTGGAGGCCTTGGGTTTCTGGTTTGCGGCGCTGGGTGTCCAGATGGCACCCCTCGCGCTGGTCGGGCCGGCGAGCGCGTTGTCATCGGTGCTGACGGTGGTGGCGATGCGCGTGTTCTTCGGCGAGCCTGTGCCGGCGGCCCGATGGGCGTGTGTGCTCGTCGCGACCCTGGGCCTGGTGCTCCTGGCGCTGCCGAGTCAGTGACTCCGGTGCAGGTGGCTCCCAGGCGGAAAAGCTACCTCCAGATGCCCCGCTTTGGCGATGTGCGCCTGGCACGAAAGCCGGCTCCCCGCCTTGATCAGCTGAGCCTTGTCGAGCGTGTCCTCCTCTTCCTCCTCCGGCGCCTCCAGCAGATTCTGGCCCTTGGACACCCATACATGGCAGGTAGAGCAGGCGCAGACCTCGCCGCAGGCGGACTCCATCACCAGCCCAGCCGCGAGCCCGGCGTGAAGCACCGAGGTGCCCAGCTTCACGCGCACGGTGACGTTGTCACGTACGAAGTGCACGGTGGCGGAAGCTTGGGATCCGTCCGTCACCAACACATCCTGATGATCATGCTCAGACACGGGCAGCTCCAGGGATACCCAGCTCAATCGCGACGGTATTGGCGTCACGACCGGTGAGGGCGAGCGAAAGGTCACGTTCGATACGGCGTTGGGCAAAGGGGGCGGTGACAGCGTCGAGCGCATGCGAGAGATCCTGGATCTTTCTACGATTACCCTCGTCCATCGCCGCCTGCAGGTCCGCGATGACCGCGCGGATCTGCGACGCTTCGTCCCCCTGTAGCAGCCCAGAATCGACCGAGGTCGCCTTCTGCACCGCGGCGAGGATTCCCTCGGCCTCGACCCGCGCTTCGATCAACATACGGTCGTCGACGTCGGTCTCCGCGTGCTCGATCGCGTCCTCCAACATCTGCTCGATCTCTTCCTCGGTGAGGCCATAAGACGGCTTGACGTCGATCCTGGCCTCGATCCCGGTGTGCTCCTCTCTCGCGGAGACCTGCAGGATGCCATCGGCGTCCACCAGGAAGCTCACCTTGACCCTCGGCACCCCAGCCGGCAGGGGAGGCAACCCGCGGAGCACAAAACGTCCCAAAGAACGGTTGTCTTTGGCGAGCTCCCGGTCCCCCTGGAGTACGTGCAGGTCCACCGCGGTCTGCCCATCCACGTGCGTGGTGAAGGTCTGGCTCGCAGAGACCGGGATCGTCGAACAACGAGGGATGAAGCGCTCAACCACGCCGCCCATGACCTCCAGGCCCAGCGACAGCGGAATCACGTCCAGCAGCAGAAGATCATCGGCCAACGATGAGTTTCCGGTGAGGATGTCCGCCTGCATCGCCGCGCCCAGCGCCACCACCTCGTCGGGGTTGAGGTCACAATATGGCGCCCGCCCGAAGAGCTCCTCGACGTGGCGCCGTACCAGCGGCGTGCGGGTACTTCCACCCACGAGCACGACCGCGTCAATGCCGTCGCGGCCGAGCTTCGCGTCCGCGAGCGCCTGGCGGCACGCCGCGCTGGTACGCTGGAGCACCGGCATGATCAGCGCCTCGAACTGGCTCCGCGTGACGGAGACAACCGCGTCGCCGAGCCGGATCTCGGTGACATCGAGCTCGGACAAGCGGCGCTTCGCCGCCTCCGCCGCCAGCAAGAGGCCGCGATGGGTGGCGTCGTCGAGCTCGCTCAACCCGAGCTGGGTGCGTACGAACTCGGCGAGCGCTTGATCAAAATCGTCGCCGCCGAGGTGGGTGTCGCCTGCGGTGGCCAGCACCTGGAAGACGTCCCCGTCGAGCTCCAGGATGCTCACGTCGAAGGTGCCGCCCCCGAGATCATAGACGACAAACCGACCACTTCCGCGGGTGTCGAGCCCGTAGGCGATCGCGGCTGCCGTCGGCTCGTTCAGCAGGCGCAACACCTCGAGGCCCGCCAGCCGCGCTGCATCGCGGGTAGCCTGCCGCTGCGCGTCGTCGAAGTACGCCGGCACGGTGATCACGGCCCCGCCCGGCTCGCCGAACAGCACCTCAACGGCCCGCGCGCGCAAGACCTTGAGGATCTCGCTGCTGACCTCCACTGGTGTCACCGTGCGGACCAGCTCACCCTGACGCGCGATCAGACGGACCACCCGTTCGTCGTCAGGATCCATCTCGTATCGGAACAAGGCCGCGTCGGAGCTACAGTCCTGGGGCGCGCGGCCCATGAAGCGCTTGACCGAAGTGAAGGTCGAACCGGTGAACTCCGAGGCGCGATCCCGGGCATCCCTCCCGACAACCACCCCGTCCGGCGCATAACGCACGGCGCTCGGTACGAGCGGGTCTCCAGTTTCGTCCAAAAGACACCTGGCTTTTCCGCCGATGACCACGGCCACCAGCGAATGGGTGGTGCCGAGGTCGATGCCGATATTGGCGGCCATCGAGGTTACTCCTTTTGTGGGGGCACGACGGCGAAGCCGTCGAGGTATTTTAGGCGAGCGAGGCGGTCTTCAACGAGGGACAGCTCCCCCTGGCCCGCCTCCCAGGCCCGGAAAAGTGCATCGAGCTCCGCGCGGATGCTCGCGGCCAGCGCCTGGGCGCGAGGCGCGATCACGCCAGGATCTTCCTCCTCTTCTTCGCGCCACGTAAACATCTGCTGGAGAAATGGGGTGTCGAGCCGCGGCCCGCCCCGCTCCCGGACCTCCGCCGAGCCGGTCGCCAACCACCGCGCACGCCGATCGGGGTCCCTGAGCACGCGGCGGGCGTCGTTGAGGATGGCGGTCCATTGAAGAGACATTCGTCGTTCTACCGCAGCTTTTCCTGAGAATCGGTCCGGATGCAACTTCCGGGTCAGGCGCTTGTAGGCCTCGTCCACCAAGGTCGGATCGAGGAAAAAGCGAGGTGTCAGTCCAAGCACCGCGAAGGGATCGGGAGACGGGGGCGGAGGCTGGGGTGCCCCGCAGCTGACACACACCGCCACGCCGGCCCGCTCGTGGCACTTCCAGCATGCGAGATTTTCGGCCTCCGGCACGGCGACGGGCTCCAGGTTGGCGCGCGCCCGCGTAGCGCGTCCCGGCGTGATCCGCCGGCCTGCGGGCGACGGTGGGCGCGCTTCGGCTCAGGCGAGCGTGAAGGACTCACCGCAGGAGCAGCTCTTGCCCGACAGCGGATTATGGAACTCAAAGCCCGTCTTCATGAGCTCGGCCTTCCAGTCGACCTCAGTGCCGTTCAAGAAAAGGTAGGACTTACGGTCAATCAAGACCTTGACCTGTGCGTCCGGCGCGCCGAAGGTGAACACCTTGTCCTTGGGGTCGGCGGTCTCGGAAAAATCGACGAAATAGGAGAGGCCCGAACAGCCGCCTCCACGAATGCCGATCCGAAAAAAGGCCTCGGGCGTCTGCCGCTTACGTGCCAACTCCACCACCCGGGTGACGGCACGCTCGGTGAGCTGGATCGCCATGGCTCAGCTCGCCGCCGCGGCCGCCCGGGCCGCTTTCTTCTTCTGATAGTCGGCGATCGCCGCCTTGATCGCGTCTTCGGCGAGCACGGAGCAGTGGATCTTGACCGGTGGGAGCTTGAGCTCCTCCGCGATGTCACTGTTCTTGATGCTCATCGCAAAATCGATGCTTTGACCCTTGACCATCTCCGTCACGAGCGAGCTCGAGGCGATCGCCGAGCCGCAGCCGAAGGTCTTGAAGCGGGCGTCTTCAATCACGCCCTCATCGCTGATCTTGAGCTGAAGCTTCATCACGTCGCCGCAGGCCGGCGCGCCGACGATGCCCGTGCCGACGTCCTCTGCGGACTTGTCGAGCGAGCCGACGTTGCGCGGGTTTTCGTAGTGGTCGATGACCTTGTTGCTGTATGCCATCTCAAACTCCAATAGGTAGAAGGGGGAAAAGTTAGTGGGCGACCCAGCTGACGCTCTTGAGGTCGACGCCCTCTTTGACCATTTCGTAGAGCGGGCTCATGTCGCGGAGCCAGCGGATCTTCTCGGTCAACACCCCGATGGCATAGTCCACCTCTTCTTCGGTGTTGAACCTGCCGATCCCGAAACGGATCGAGGTGTGGGCCAGCTCCTCGTCTACGCCCAGCGCACGAAGCACGTAACTGGGCTCCAGCGACGACGAGGTGCAGGCCGAGCCCGACGAGACGGCAAGATCTTTGATCGCCATCAGGATCGACTCGCCTTCGCAATACGCAAAGGAGACATTGAGGTTGTTGGGCAGCCGGTGCTCCCAGCTCCCGTTGAGGTAGAGCTCGTCGAGGTTGGCGCGCAGGCCGTCCCAAAGACGATCACGCAGCCTTCGTGTACGTTCGACCTCACCATTCTCCAGCGCGAGCCGCGCGAGCTCCGCAGCTTTGCCCAGGCCGACGATCTGCTGCACCGGCTGGGTGCCCGAACGCATGCCGCGCTCCTGCCCACCACCAAACAGCATGGGTTCGAGGCGGATACGCGGACGGCCGCGCCGCACGTAGAGGGCGCCGACACCCTTGGGGCCGTAGATCTTGTGCGCGGAGATCGACAGCAGATCGACGTTGAGCGCAGCTACGTCGCAGGGCAGCTTGCCGAGCGCCTGAACCGCGTCGGTGTGGAAGAACACGCCTCGTTGCCGGCAGACGGCGCCGATCGCCGCGATGTCCTGCACCACGCCAATCTCGTTGTTGGCCCACATGATCGAGCACAAGACGGTGTCGTCACGGAGCGCAGCGGAGACCGCCTCCGGCGCGATCAGGCCCTCTTTGTCGACCGGCAGGTAGGTGATCTCCCAACCTTCACGCTCCAAGGCATGACAGGCGTCGAGAATCGCCTTGTGCTCGATCGAGGAGGTGACGATGTGTTTGCCTTTCTCCTTGTAGAAGCGCGCGACGCCGATCACGGCGAGGTTGTCCGATTCAGTGGCGCCGGAGGTGAACACGATCTCCTTGGGGTCGGCGCCGATCAGCGCTGCCACCTGTTCCCGGGCCCGCTCCACGGCCTCCTGAGCGCGCCAGCCATAACTATGGTTACGCGAACCGGCGTTTCCGAAGATCTCCGTGAAGTAGGGGATCATCGCCTCCACCACCTGGGGATCGCAGGGAGTGGTGGCATGATTATCAAGGTAGATAGGCAGTTTGATGGACATCAATCAGTCCTGGGGAGGGGGGGCAGCTACCGCGGCGACCAGCGGAGGCGCAATCTGGCCGGAGTGCGACGCGTCGGGGCACACCCGGCAGGTGTGTTTCTGGGTGGTTGGCGCACACGTGCGGCAACCGTCGAGGTAATGCAGCGCGCCTCCGAGCTCGGACTCCAGCGCCTGGAGCCGTTTCACGGCGGCGTGGGTCTCGGCGAGCTTGGTGGCGTAGAATGCCCGCAGATCGCCCATCATCGTGGGGCCGTG
>CANKTH010000039.1 GCA_947486185.1 Deltaproteobacteria bacterium | reverse complement strand
GCGCCTGGGCGAGAAGGCGGCGGCGGAAGCGGCGTAGGGGCACACGGGAATCTCACCCGATGTAGCGACGGTCGCCTCCGGGCTGGCGTGACGGGTCACGGCGCGACGTACCGGTCGTAGAGGACACCACGGTGTGCCCGGCGGCTACATACCGGGCTTCAAAGCCGTACCAACAGCGTTCGTTCATCCACGCGCCGTGGATCAGCAGGATCGTCAAGCTTGCGGACATCCTTGCTCCTTCGACCCGCCGGGGCCCAAGCTGCGCTACTATCTCTCCAACACCGCGGATGCTCCGTCCGGCGTCCGTCCGGCACCGGTTGGGTCGTCACGGGGAGGCTCCTTTGTGGTTTCTGCTCGGTTGCGTCGAGAACGTGGTGGTCCCCAAAGAGGAGACACCCTACGCCGGGGAGTCGTGCGAGCTGGAGCTCCCGCCGCTGACGCGGCCTGGCGATCCGAGCTGCCGGGTGGACCCGCCTACCGGCGGCTTCGCGCCCGTCGTGGAGTGGTCATGGAGCAACAACGAGCTTGTTCCTGGGTATGTGGACATCATGTCCACCCCGGCGGTGGCCAACCTCAACGACGACGACGGGGACGGCGCGGTCACCGAGCACGACATCCCCGACGTCGTGTTCACCAGCTTCGCGGGCGGGCAGTACACCTCCGCCGGCACGCTTACCGCGATCTCGGGCGATGGAAGCGGGATGTTGTGGTCGTTATACCAGCCGGGCGGCTACGACGTGCACTCGTCGAGCGGGGTGGCGATCGGCGACCTGGACGCGGACGGGCGGCCCGAGGTCTGTGTGAGCGGCATGGCGGTCGCGGTGATCTGTGTGGCGAACAACGGTGATTTTCGCTGGGCGTCCGGCACCGAGGCCTACGGCTACGGCGCGCCGGCGATCGCCGACCTGTCGGGGGACGGGCGAGCCGAGGTGATCCACGGGCGAAGCTGGTTTGACGCGGACGGGGTGCTGCTCCAGACAGGGACCGCGGGCCACGGTTACTGGTTCTCGTTTGCGGCCGACGTCGATCAGGACGGTCGAATGGAGATCATCGCGGGGAACACCGTCTACCGCGGTGATGGCTCGGTGTGGATGAGCGACGGCACGCCCGACGGCTGGTCGGCGTTGGCCGACTTCGACCTGGACGGGAGCCCGGAGGTCGTGCACGTCTCCCCGCCGACCGTGTATGTGACCGGGCTCGACGGGGTGGTGCGGTTCACGGCGTCGGTGCCCAACGGCGGCGGCGGACCGCCGACCGTCGCCGACTTCGACGGGGACGGCGCGCCTGAGATCGGCGTCGCAGGCGCTTATGTCTACGTGGTGTTCGACACCGACGGCAGCGTCTTGTGGACGCAACCGGTGCAGGACTACTCCTCTTCGGTCACCGGCAGCTCGGTGTTCGACTTTGAAGGGGATGGCGCGGCGGACGTGGTCTACGCCGACGAGGTGACCCTCTGGGTCTACGACGGAGCGACCGGCGCGGTGAAGCTCCAGGATGAGGGGCACGCGAGCGGCACGTTGTACGAGTACCCGCTCATCGTGGACGTGGACAACGATGGCGCCACTGAGATCGTCATTGCCTCGAACAGCTACACCTACGCGGGTTGGAGCGGCATCACGGTGCTGGGCGACGCCAACGGTTCGTGGCGGCCCTCTCGGCCCGTGTGGAACCAGTACGCCTACTCCATCTCCAACGTAGAGGACGACGGCAGCATCCCGACCGCTCCGGTGCCCAACTGGACGCGATGGAACAACTTCCGCACGGGCGGGACGGTGGACGGACTGTCCTACCAGCTCGCCGATCTCGTAGCCGGCGAGCCAACTTTTTGTGGGGAGGGCATCGACACCGACGCGGAAGAAGACGACGACGAAGAGGCCGACGCCGAAGACCCCTCGTGTAGCTCGAGGGCGTCGATGGCGGTGCCCGTCTACAACATCGGCCTCGCGGATTCCGGGCCTTTTACCGTGCGTCTGATCAACCGCGACGGGGTGGAGCTCGAGTCGGTCACCCTCGAGCTGCCGGCGGGTGCGGGCGCGTGGGCCGGGCCGTGGAGCGTCGAGGAGTCTGACTGGGGAACGAGCGTTCGGGTCGAGCTGGACGCCGAGGGCGCGGTCGAAGAGTGTGACGAGAGCAACCGATTTGTTTTGGGCGGCTGGTGGTGCGATTGAGGGCTCGCCTGGACGACGTTCCGGCAACTCGTTCGGTGCACGCCGCTTATTTGCGGACGCGCCCTCAGCCTGCCCGTCGGTAGACCGCGACAAACAGCCCGGGTCCCAACGCCGCTGGATCGACCGGCAACACCGTCCAGCGTGCCGGAACGAGCCCGGCCGCCTGGGCGAGCCCGCTGAGCGAGCTCTGGCTGAAGCCGAGGTGCTTATGCCCCATGGTGTCGCGATATTCTTCACGATCATGCTCCACCATGTCGAGCACAACTAGGGCGCCACCGGGCACGAGCACCCGCGCCACCTCGGCCAGCACCGGCCCCAGCTCCGCGACGTGATGGAGCACCAGCACCGACACTGCCAGGTCCACGCTCGCGCCGTCGAGCGGGAGCTGGTCGAGCTGGCCCCGCCGGAGATCCACGTTGGCCAGCTCGGCGCTCCGCTCCGCCGCGACGTCGAGCATCGCCTGTTCACGGTCCACGCCGATGACGCGCCCGGCGTTGACTGCCAACAAGGGTAACAATCCACCGGTGCCGCAGCCGAGATCGGCCACCACCCGGCCTTCGGGCAGGAGCGCCGCCAAGAGCGCCAGCCAGAAGGTGTCGCCGAAAAGTTCGCGTCGTACGTGGTCCCAACGGCCGCCGAGGCGCCGGAACAGCTCCTCGCTGTCCGAGCTTCGTTGGCTCAACACACCGTCGAGGCGGCGCAGATCTTCGGCATAGGAGCTGCTGCTCTCGTCTGCATCGACGTCGGTCTCCGCCAGCACCACCTCCCAGAGGCGCCGAGCCTCCTCGTTCAGGCTTTCGGTCAAAAGCCGATAATAGGTGGCAGTGCCCACCCGGCGCCGCAGTACCCAGCCGCCGCTGTCGAGCTGCTTGAGGTGTCGGCTGATGGTGGGCTGTGAGCTTTGCAGTACCCGCGCGATCTCGCCCACAGCGAGCTCTTCACGAGCCAGAACGCGGAGAATTCGTACCCGTATCGGCTCGGAGAGGGCGGAGAGGCGGTCGAAAAGTGCGGAAGGACTCACGAAATCGAAATAGCCGCTTGCCATTCATTCGTCCATTCGGATACACGAATGATGTCAGCCGGGGGACCGCTCCGGGCACCTTTGGGGCTGGCCTGCTTCTGGCGTCATCGCCGCGGCAGCTCCGGTCCAAACCTTCTTTTCAGGGAGCAACATGATCGCCACCGTCGAGACCACCCAGCCCACCTTCATGAACACCGGCCTGCCGCTCTTCTCCGGCCTGCCCTACAAGGTGCGGGACATGTCCGAGGCCACCGTTCGTTACGGCCGTAAGGACCTTGATCTTGCCCTGGTCGAGATGCCGGGTCTCGCTTCGTTACGCGCCGAGTTCGGCCCCTCCCGCTCGCTGGCCGGCGCCAAGATCATGGGCTCGTTGCACATGACGGTGCAGACCGCGGCGCTCATCGAGACCCTCACCGAGCTCGGCGCCGACGTACGTTGGGTCAGCTGCAACATCTTCTCCACCCAGGACCACGCGGCTTCAGCGGCGGTGGTCGGCCCCAATGGTACCGCGACGAAGCCGGCCGGGGTGCCGGTCTACGCCTGGAAGGGCGAGACCTTGGAAGAGTACTGGTGGTGCACGCTCCAGGCCCTGGTGTGGCCCGATGGTAGCGGTCCCAACCTGATCCTCGACGACGGCGGCGACGCTACGCTACTCGTCCACCTCGGCTATGAGCTGGAAGTGAAGGGTGAGCTGCCCAATCCTGCCAAAGCCAGCAGCGAAGAAGAGGCGATCATCCTCCAGCTCCTGCTCGATGTGCGCCACGTCAAGGGTGACCGGTACTGGCACAACTTCGCGGCGCCGATCCGTGGCGTCTCGGAAGAGACCACCACGGGCGTGCACCGCCTCTACGAGCGCGCCCAGGCCGGCAGCTTGCTCTTCCCCGCGATCAACGTCAACGACTCGGTGACCAAGTCCAAGTTCGACAACGTCTACGGCTGTCGGCACAGCCTCGTGGACGCGATCATGCGCGCCACCGACGTGCTGATCTCCGGCAAGCGGGTGTTGGTGCTCGGTTATGGCGACGTCGGCAAGGGTTCGGTGGAGAGCCTTCGCGGCCAGTACGCCCGGGTGTCGGTCACCGAGGTCGACCCGATCTGTGCGTTGCAGGCGTGTATGATGGGCGTAGACGTGGTGCGGATCGAGGACGTGGTGGCTGCCACCGACATCTTCGTGACCGCCACCGGCAACAAGAGCATCATCTCGGCCGCCCATATGGCTCAGATGAAGCACAACGCGATCGTCTGCAACATCGGCCATTTCGACAACGAGATCGACATGGCCGGCCTCAACGAGATGGTCAACCGCGGCGAGGTCGAGAAGATCGAGATCAAACCCCAGGTTCACGAGTGGCGGTTCCTCAACACCACTCACGGGCCCGGCGGTAAGGGTCACTCGATCATCGTGCTGGCCGAGGGCCGGCTGGTCAACCTCGGCTGTGCCACCGGGCACCCGAGCCTGGTGATGAGCGCGAGCTTCACCAACCAGACCATCGCCCAGATGGAGCTCCACAAGAACGCGGAGTCCTACGGGGTCAACCAGGTGGCCAACCCCGGCGGCGCGGCGCCCTCGGTGGTGACGCTGCCCAAGCACCTCGACGAGAAGGTGGCGCGTTTGCACCTTGCGAAGTTTGGCGCGCGGCTCACCGAGCTGACCCCCGAGCAGGCGGCCTACATCGGCGTGACGGTGCAGGGCCCCTACAAGGCCGAGCACTACCGTTACTAAGCCGGTATTCGGCACGGAGCCCCGGCGGTGTCCCCGCTGGGGTTTCCCTTTTTTGAGCTGGTCAGGAGCGGCGATGCCCGATTGGACCCCCGAAGCTGTCACGTCCGCTGAGGAGGCTGCCGCCCGGGTGGCTGCGGCCTTTCCCGAGCTCGCGGGCGCGCCGGTCCGGCTCGTGGGTGCCGGCTTCGACAACACCGCCTACCAGATCGGGGACTGGATCTTCCGCTTTCCCCGTCGCGCTGTCGCGGTGCCGCTGCTTCGTCGGGAGGTGGAGCACCTCCCCAAGCTCGCCGACCACGTCGATCTCGAGATCCCGCGCCCTTCGCGGCTCGTCGAGGAGGGGGGCACCTTCCCTTTTGCGGGCTACCGCCGGCTTCGCGGCGTCACCGGCTGCGCGCCGCTCGCGCCGGCGCAACGTGCGCGACTGGCACGTCCGCTGGGCGCCTTTCTCCGCCAGCTCCATACGGTGACGGTGCCCGTGGATCTGGGGTCCGACCCCTTCGACCGCGCCAACCTGGTCGTCCGCACCCCGAGGCTGCTGAAACAGCTCGCCGAGATCGGCGGAATTCCGAGCGCAGCGGCGGCGATCTCCGCGCTGGGCCAGACGGCGCCCTGGGCCGGGCCGCGGGTCTGGGTGCACGGCGACCTTTATCCGCGCCACCTTTTGCTTCAAAACGAACGACTGACGGGGGTCATCGACTGGGGCGACACCCACGCCGGGGACCCCGCCCTCGATCTCTCGATCCTCTACACCTTTTTGCCGTCCGCCGCCCACGCCGAGCTGCTCGGGGAGTATGGTCCGGTGGACGCCGACACATTGGGCCGGGCGCGTTTTCACGCCTGGCGCTATAGCCTGACGCTCACCGGCTACGTCGGCGAGACCGGGGACGCGGGCATGGCCCGGATCGTGAGTTGGATCGCGGAGAACCTCGGGTTTGAGCCCCCGAAGGTCATCGCCGCCGCCCTGTCCCGCTGAGAGGCGTGGGCCGCGACAAGCGACGTGGGCGGGACTACGCTGGCGGGGGCGGGAGGCATGATGGTGAGCTTGTGGCTGCTCTCGTGGGTGTCGGCGAGCACAGTCTCGGGGTCGGCGGTTGAGGCCCCGAAGTTGCCGGTGCCCCCGGCGATCGTGGTCGACTGGCGGGGCGGGTATGCGACGATTCAGGTAGAAGCGCCGCCCGGCCAGCATGCTTCGCCGGACGCTCCGAGCTCGTGGCGGATGACCGGGCCGGCGGGCGAGTGGCGGGTGGACATGAATGGTTCCTTGGATGGCGCCTCTTTGAGGATCCCACGGGGGCACATCGCGGCGGAGGCGAGCGTCGCCTTCTGTGACGACGTGTCCGGGAGTTGCCGGATGTGGACGCTTCGTGGCGAAGGTCTGTTGGGGGTGACGCACGAGCTGGTGCTCCACGCCAGGGTCGCGGCGGCGCCAGGGGCCGCCCCGGGAGGGGAGGCACCGTCGGGCGGCGGCATCCGGCTCTATGATTTTGGCGCGGTCTGGTGCCCACCCTGCAATCTTCTCAACGCCGAGATCCTCGAGAATCCGGCACGGGCGGGGGCGCTTGCCGGGCTGGAGCTGGTGCCTCTCGACGTGGATCGGCCGGAGTCCTTTGAGCTCAAAGACCGTTACGACGTAGGCGGTTATCCGAGCCTGGTCGCGGTGGCGGCGGACGGCACCGAGATCGACCGTCTCGTGGGTTATCCAGGTTTGGAGCCTACACTATCGTGGTTGGCGGGCCTGAGCCGCGCCGTGCCTATCGCCCAGCTCGCTGCCGCTGATTCGCCGGCGTTGACGGGTCGGGAGGCCGCTGCCGCCGCGCGCAGGCTCGCCGAAGCAGACCAGTTGGAGGCCGCTGCGCGTTACGTCACGATGGCGGGAACGAAGGGCGAAGGGGAAGATCTGCGGATCGCGCGTCTGTTGTTGACCCCGTCGGCGGAAGACGCCGCCTGGCTCTTTGAGCACGCCGCGGCAGGAGATTGGGTCTACGCGGCGTTGAAGGTGGATCCCAACCTTCGCCTCCGCCTGGGGGAGCTCATCGGCAGCGCCACGCCCGCGCAGGCCGCCGATTATTTTGCTTTGGCGGCGGAAGGAGCATCGCCCGAGCTGGCCGCGGCCTACCATGCGGCGGCCCTGAGCAGCCTGAGCGCGGCGCTGACCGGTGACCCGAAACAGGACAAGGGCCACCAGATCTTCCTGGCGGAGCTCTACGTCCAAAATGGGCGCTTGGATGAGGCGATACGAGTGCTCGACCGGGCCGATGCGGCGTTTCCGGACGAGCTCACCTTCGTATATGCCAAGGCGAGATTCCTTGTGGAACAAGGCCGGTTTACCGAGGCAGAGGCGCCGGCGCGGGAGGCCCACCGGCGGGCATGGGGCGATCAGCGGTATCGGACGGCGATGATGCTGGCCAACGCGCTCAAGGGTTTGGGGAAGGTGCGCGAAGCCGTTCGCGTGCTCGATGCGGTGCTCGCGGAACAACCCGCGCCTACGGAAGACGTACGCGCGCGTTCGTACCGTAAGAAGGTGGAGGAGTTGCGGGCGGGGATGACCGGATCTGGCGAGCAGGTCCATAAACCGTAAATTACGACAATTCTCTCCTGTTCCTCCGCAAGCCGACACCCGCGAGCGCCAACAGAAACACCGCACCCTTCGCCCCGTCCTGACACCCGCATGCCGGCTCGCGGTCTTGCATTGTATCGGACCCATCCACCCCATCACAATCCTGGTCGATGCCGTCCAACGTGGTGTCAGCGGCCTCGGGGGAGAGCGCGGGATCGAGGTCGTTACAGTCGGCGGTGCGAATCGTGCCTCCCGCCCCCCCGGGCGATAGCCGTCGGGCCTATGCCCCCTGTCACCCGACGTGAGCTGATCGGGCTCGCTGTGCCCGCCGCGGCGTCCGCTCTGCTCAACAACGCATTTCGGGTGATCGATCAGCACGCGGCCGGCTCCATCGGCCCCACCGCGCAGGCCGCGATCGGCTCCTGCACCTTCGTCTTCATCGCGATCTACGGCCTTCAGGTCCTCGTCGCCTCTGGCGCCGGTCCGCTGCTCGCCCGCGCGACCGGTGCCCAGGATCCGAAGCTGCGCCGAGAGGCCTGGGCCAACGCGCTGACCTTGTCGGTGGCCCTGATGGCGGTGCTCGCGGTCCTCGGCTGGTTTGCCTCCCCCAGCGTGGTCGGCCTGCTCGGTCTCCGGGATCAAACCGCCGTCGATGCGGTCGATTTCTTGCAGATGATCTTCTTGGGCAGCCTGCCCGGCGCGCTCCTGCCCCTGTGCGACGCCGCGTTTGTCGCGCTGGGTCGGCCGCGGCGGATGATGCTCCTCCAAGGCCTTGCTGCCGGCCTCAACGCTGCCTTGAACCCCATCTTCATCCATCAGCTCGGCCTCGGCGTCGTCGGCGCGGCGCTGGCGACCTCGTTGGGCAAGGCGCTCGCGGCGGCGATCGGCCTCTACACCCTGTCGTCGATCATGGGCCTCACGCGTGCCGATTTTCGGAGCCAGCCCGCGCTCATGTGGCGGATGTTGCGGGTGGGGCTGCCGGCTTCGGCGGGGGTGGTGGCCTACGCCCTGGTGTACTGGGCGCTCTTGGGGGCGGTGATCTCGCCGCTCGGGCTCAATGCGGCCTTGGGTATCGGATTTTCAGCGTTGGAAGGGGTGAGTTATCCGCTCTTCCTCGGCATCTCCATGGGGGTGTCGAGCGTGGTCGGTCGCCGGCTGGGGGCGGGTGAGCCGGACGAGGCGGCGCGCGCGGGCCGGCTCGGCACGCCGATGGCCCTGGGACTCGGGCTGTTGGTTGGGTGGATCTTCTACTTTGGCGCGACGCCGCTCTGTGCCACCTTCACCGACGATCCGCTCGTGCTCGCGCAGGCGGTGCTCTACGCGCAGATTCTGGCCTTCTCCCAGGTTTTTGTGGCGCTTGAGGCGGTGTGGGAGGGGGTGCTCGCCGGAGCGGGAGACCATCGCACGATCACCCTGTTGTCGGTGCCGCTCAACGTGTTGCGGGTGCCGCTCGCGTATGGGTTGGCCTTTACCCTTGGTTTTGGCGCGCTCGGAGTGTGGTGGGCGATCAACCTCACCTCGATGATGAAGGCCGGGTTCAAAGGCGCGGCGGTGTGGCGCGGGGCGTGGGCACGTTTTGAGGTGTAATGGGGCGGGGGTGTAAGCCTGACCTCTGGGCATCGTCGCCGGACCCTGCTACGATACGACATGCGTTTGTTCCGCCTGCTCCTGCTCCTTCTCCTGCCCATCTCCTGCAACCCGGTCGACGTCAAGGCCGACGAGGACTGTACCAACAGCCAGGATGACGACGGGGACTTCGTAGTCGACTGTGACGACGCGGACTGTGCCGAAGCCTGCGCCGCGCTCGAAGACTGCGCCAACGGCCTGGATGACGACGCGGACGGGGTGGCCGACTGCGAGGACGCGGACTGTGTCGCCGACGCCGGGTGTACGCCGCTGACCGAGGACTGTGAAAACGGCAGCGATGACGACGAAGACGGCCTCGTTGACTGTGACGACGACGACTGTGCGTCGAACACCGCGTGCGGCGGATCAGGCGAAGACTGTACCAACGGCAGCGACGACGACGACGACGGCTACGTCGATTGTGACGACCAGGACTGCTTCAACGACACCGCCTGTGGCGCGGGCGAAGATTGCGGCAACGGGCTCGATGACGACGGCAACGGCTTCACCGACTGCGACGACGCCGTCTGTCTGAGCGACCCAGCGTGCGGTGGCGCTGGCATTGAGGTGTGCGACGACGCGGCCGACAACGATGGCGACGGCCTCGCCGACTGTGACGACACCGACTGCGCCGCGGACCCGGGCTGCGGTACATCGGGCGGCGAAGTCTGTGACAACGGGATCGACGACGATGGGGACGGCGCTTCCGACTGTGGGGACCCCGACTGCGGCACCGACCCGGGCTGCGGGGGCGGCGTCGTGGAGATCTGCGCCAACGGCGTCGACGACGACGGCAACGGCTCCATCGATTGTGACGACGCCGGCTGCGCCAGCGACCTGGCCTGCGGCGCGGCGACCGAGATCTGCGACAACGGCGCCGACGACAACGGGGACGGGCTCTCGGATTGTGACGATTCTCTCTGTACGTTTGACCCGGCTTGCGGGGCGACCCCCGAGGACTGCAGCAACAGCATCGACGACGACGGCGACGGGCAGACCGACTGCGACGACGCGAGCTGTGCCGCGGATGCCGGTTGTTCGAGCGGCGGCGAGACGTGCGACAACAGCATCGACGACGATGGGGACGGCCTCACCGACTGTGATGACAGTGACTGCACCAGCGACGCGAGCTGCAGCAGCACGAGCTCGGAGATCTGCGACAACGGGGTCGACGACGACTCCGACGCGATCGTGGACTGCGGCGACTCGGATTGCACCGGTGACCCGGCCTGCGGCGGCGGCATCGTGCCGGAGTTCTGCGACAACGGCATCGATGACAACGCGGACGGCCTGGCCGACTGTGACGATCCTACTTGTGGTTTTGCCACCAACTGCGGCGGAACCGGCGTGCCCGAGATGTGCACCAACGGTACCGACGACGACGGAGACGGCATCGTCGATTGTGACGATCCCGACTGCGGTTATGATCCCGTCTGCCCCTGATCAGCCGGGGATCTCGTGCCAGGCCAACATCCGGTCGGCTCTCCCATCCCAGAGCGCCAGGCCCAAGGCGGCGCGGATGTCAGCCGGCCGCAACGAAGAGCGCGCCGGTGTCTGGAGCTCCGGCAGCGCCGCCATCGCCTCGGGCAGGCGGTAGAACGGGATCCGGTGGTTGAGGTGATGTACGTGATGAAAGCCGATGTTTCCGGTAAACCAGTGCAGAAGCGGGCTGAGGTCCATCATCGAGCTGGAGCGTAGCGCCGCGAAGGTATACTCCCACTCGGCGCGGCCCCTGAGCTTCATGTCGGGGAAGTTGTGTTGTACATAGAAGAGGTAGGACCCCGCGGCGCAGGCGAGGGCGAGGGGCAGGACCACCGTGAAGAGCGCGAGCTCCAAACTTCCGAAATAGCCGAGAGCCGCCACGACGAGCCCGTGGAGCCCGAGCGCGAGGGCGCCGTCTGGGTGCTGCCGAGGATTACGCACGAACGGACGCAGGCACATACCCAATGCAAACACCGTGACGTAGCCCAGCATCATGTTGAGCGGGCTGCGGATTAGTCTATAACCCAGGCGTTGAACACGGCTCATTTGCCCCCAGATGTCCAGGGTGGCCACCGGGTAGGATCCAATCGAGGCGCCCAGGATACGCGCCGTGTGTTTGTGGTGATAGTCGTGGGTTTGCCGCCAGACGGAGCTGGGGTTGAGCACCCAGAGCCCCAGAACGGTGAAGAAGCGACGCGCCACTGGGGACGTCCCGAACTGCGCGCCATGAAGATAGTCATGGTAGAACATGAATAGTCGTAGGATCATCAACGCGGCCAGCACCGAGCAGCCGAGCCGGAAGCCCCAGGCGGGGGCGAAAGCCGCGCCCGCCACGGCCAGAAGGTAAAGCGTAGTTGAGACGCCCAGCATGAGCCAGGACCGAGCTCGGTCCTCTTGGGCGAAAGGGTTGGTGGCTCGGACGAGCTCGGCTCCGGTACGCATGATCTCCTTAGAGGGCCGACCCTTCTTGGCGGTCGTTATCCGTCATCCTTTCCTCCGTGTCAACCGCGGCGCGGATCATCGAAAGAACACGATAAGCTCACGATTTCCGCGGGAGAGTGGCGGCACGTGCGACACTCAGATCCGGCGGAGCTTCATTTGCACGTCGCTTGCCCAGTGGCTTGCAAATGCTCGGACACAGGTCGACAAGTACCGGTCGTAGTCGTCGAACACCTGGTCTCCCCACCGCTGGCGAATCTCAGCCTCATGGCTGCGCAGTCGCCTCAGCCACTCACCCGTGGTGCGCCCGTAATCCTCCCGTCGGGTGTGCAGCTCCACGATCTCCCAGTGCGGGTTGACCGCCGCGACCAGCTCCTCGAGGCGGGGGTTGAGGCCGCCCGGGAAGATCACGTCGGCGGTGAACTGAAGGTCCAGCAGGTCTTTTCGGTTTCGGGGCACTCGGTTGCGCAGGATCGCCTGAAAGCCGAAGCACGCCCCCGGGGACACCCACTCGGCCACCCGGCTGAAGTAAGCCCGGTAACGGTCTACCGCCTCGCCGTTTCGCGCCTGGGCCGGGGAGACGAGGTGGTCCACCATCTCGATCGAGATCAGCGCATCATAAGGTTCAGTAGGTTCGAACAGCGCATAGTCGGCGACCCACACCTGGACGCCCGGGAGGGCACGCGCCTCGATCTCTTCCGCTTGCGCCGGTGACAGGGTGATTCCGTGGGCCTTCCGCACCCCGCGAGCTACGAGGTATTCGAGGTTGGCCCCCCACCCGCAGCCGATGTCCAACACGGACTTGTCGGGCGAGAGCTCTGCGAAGCGGTAGAGCAGCTCCGACTTGTGGGCCTGCGCCGCTTCCAGCGTCTGCTCGGGGCTCAGAAAGACCGCCGAGGTGTAGTGCATCCGCTCGTCGAGCCACAAACGGAAGAAGGCGTTGGAGATGTCGTACGAGACACGAATCTGGTCTGGGGTGGAGCTCACGTTGCCTCCCGGCTGGCCGCGCTCCTAACGGGCGAGATGGAAATGTGCGAGGAAGAACCTAATGACTGGCCGGTCGGTTTCTTTCGGCCGGTGGGCTTGGAGGCGCGACTGGCCCCCCATGGCGTCACACGGCTCGATTGGGGCTGCGGGTTTGCGGCAAAAGGTTTAGCGTAGGGCATGTGGTTGATTTCAACGGCGCTGGCGGGTGCGCTCGCGGGGCTCAGCCCAGCGGAGCTGGGGGACGTCGCCGGTGGCGGGGTGGTGTCCAGTCGAGACGCGGAAGGAGGCTTTCGCGCCTGGTTTTTGGTGCCCGCGCCGACGGTCGCGGTGTACAGCGTGCTCGCGGACCATGCCTCGATGTCGCTCTGGCTTCCACGCCTCGAACGTTCTGAGGTGCTGATCCCCTCCGCGCCGTGCGCCGACGTCGCTTTTCGCGTTCCGACGCCGATCGGGGACGTCGAGTACCGCCTCTCGCGCTGCGCCGATGGGCGACGGGTCTGGTGGAATCTGCTTGACGGCCCTCAATTCGAAGCGCTGCGGGGGGCCTACGAGCTCGAGGCGCATGCCAGCGGCACGGTCGTGCAGTACTGGAGCGTCGTGGTGGGGAAGGTGCCGGTGCCCGAATGGGCCCAGGCGGAGGCCGGTCGTATTGGGGTGACCGGGCTCGTGGACGGGCTCCGCGCGGAGGTGGCGCGCCGGGAGCAGGCGGCGAGCCCCGGGCTCAAGTAAAGGGGTCCCGGTCCCCGGTTGCGCTCGTGCGAAAGAGCCAGTTGGAGATCTGCCGGACATCTCGGGTCAAGAAGCCACCAAACTCAGGCCCGACGACGAGGCTCTCCGGCGCGGCACCGGGGGCCGGCCGCCAGTTGAACACGCAGGTGCGCGTTCGCCATGAGCCGCCGTTCCGGAAGTGCACCTCTTCGATGAGCCGCCGCGGTAGGCGCACCGCGCTCGGGCCACACCAGACCACGACGGCGTCTGGCAGAAGATAGATGCCCTCCAAACTGAATATGCTCCAGCGGCGCTGAACGACTCGCGCCCAGATCAACGCCACGACCGCCGCGCCCCCGACGAAGGCGGCGATCAGCAGCACGGCGAGGATCTGAAGCTCCACCGGGCTTTGTACGGCGCGTGTGGTCACGACGACGCAGGTGAGCGCGGCTGCGACGAGCACCAGGCCGAGCTCGGCGAGGCGCCGGAACCACCAGAACAGCTGCCTCGCGGGTAGCCGGGCACGAAGAAAGACCACGTCGCGGGGAGGGGGTTGGCGGCCCTGCGCGATGCCGCGGAGCAGGCGAGGCACAGCCGCGGGCGCGAGGCGCTTGGGCGGCGCGGCGACCTGGGTGGGTCGTTCGGTGAAAAAGCGTTCTTCCTCCTCTTCTTCCGTGATGAGATCGATCTCGTCTTCCAGTCGGGGAGGTCCCAGAGCGAACGTCGGGGCTTTATCCGTTCGAGCCATGTTTCCCACGTACCTCCTGCGGGGAGAACGTCTACCCACGATTACCGTCAGGCGGCCGGCAGGCGGCCCATCGTACTCCCCGCTTTGACGCGGTTTCGTAAGGCCACCGACAGCGGAGCGCCCCCGGAGACCGCAGAGAGGTGGTACCGTGCGAGGACGTGGGATCGCCGTCATGAACGAACGTATCGAACATCTGACCCAGTCCACCCGCGGCAGGTCTCCGCGTATCGGCATCGTCTCGATGTACGACGTGGAGAACAACGCAGTTCGTATCCTGGCTTCGGGGCTGCGCGAGGCCGGTCACCCCACCACGGAGATCTACTTCAAGGACTGGATCTCCAACCACATCGACCCCGCCACCGACCAGGAGCTCGACGATCTGGTGAAGATCATCCAGGATCGCAGCCTGGATCTTGTATGCATCTCGATCCGCGCGAGCGCCTACTACATGGGCGCGCGGCACCTGACCGACGCGATCCACCAGCGCACCCAGGCCACCGTCCTCTGGGGCGGCATGCACCCCACCCTCATGGGTGCCCAGTGTATCGAAGACGCCGACATGGTGCTCCAGGGCGAAGGAGAGCTGGCGTTGGTCGAGCTGGCGAACCGCCTACGAGACGGTGTGGACGTGTCGGACACCGGCAACGTGTGGCTCAAGGGCAAGGCGCCGGGGGAGTACACCAAGAACGCACTTCGGCCGTTGGTGGACGACCTCGATACGCTGCCGTTCCGGGACTACCACAGTCACCAGGACAAGCTCTTCATCTGGGGCGGAAAGGTGACCACCGGCGATCCCATGCACGGCGATCCGGTCTTCCAGATGATGGGAAGTCGCGGTTGTATCTACAAATGCAGCTACTGCTACAACTCCACGTACAAGAAGGACGTCTACCCGGGGCAACGTTGGTTCCGCGTCCGCTCGCCCGCCTCGATGGTGGCGGAGATCCAGGCTGCCCGGAAGCACTGGGACTTCAAGAGGATCCGGTTTGATGACGAGGTCTTCAACTTCCAGATCGACTGGCTCAAGGACTTCTGTGAGCGGTACCCTCGGGATGTCGGGCTTCCTTTCGAGATCTTCATCGAGCCGAAGCTGGTGAACGAAGAGCGTATGACCATGCTCCGTGACGCGGGCCTCGTCGCGGTCTACATGGGCGTCCAGTCGAGCGAGCGGGTCACCGGGCACCTGTACGACCGGCGGGTGAAGAACCAGACGATCGGCGATATCGCCCAGCTCTACCATAAGCTCGGCATCAAGCCTCACTTTCAGCTTATCTTCGACGATCCGGTCTCCACCGACGAAGACAAACAGAAGCTGTTCGAGCTGATCTCGACCTTCCCGCACCCCTTTGACCTTTACCTCTTCTCGATGACGGTTTTCCCGGGCTCGGAGCTCAACCACAAGCTCCTGGAGTCGGGGCTCATCAGCGAGTACGACATCGAGGGCACCAACACCAAGATCTTCTACCAGCATCGGGTCAACCTCGAGTACCCGCGGCCGGTCGAGGACACCTTCTGGATCGCGTTGATCCAACTGTTGTCGAAGCCCTTCGTACCCCGCCGCGCCCTACGACCCCTGGCCCGTTCGAGCTTCCTCAAGCAGCACCCCTGGCCGGTGATCCAGCTCGCGCACGCCGCGAACTACGTCAAGATGGGGACCACCGCTGTGCGGATGGCGAAGAACGGCGAGATGACCAAGACCCTGATGCGACGCTGGCTCTCGTTTGATCGGGTGATCACCACCTGAGGCAGCCGCCGCGCAGATGACGGTGCGGCGCCCCCCCCCAGAGTACCGTGACGGGGCACCGGAGCCAAGCCAGTCGCCGCGCGGCTGGCTGCGGCTGGGACGGGCTGCCTTAGGCGCAGCGCCTCAGGGACAGGCCACCGGGTCAGTGCCACAATCCGGGTCATCACAGTCGCTGAGGCCGTCGCTGTCGTTGTCGTTGCCGTCGTCGCAGATCTCGGTGGGCGGCGGGGGGCAGGTGACCTCCCCTGAGCAGTCGTCGTCGTCACAGTCAATCAGCCCGTCGCCGTCGTTGTCGCTGCCGTCGTCGCAGGTCTCGCCGGACCCCGCCCCGCAGCTCGGGTCGGAGGCGCAGGTGGAGTCGTCGCAGTCGATCAGCGCGTCGCCGTCGTTGTCGGTGCCGTCGTTGCAGATCTCGGCGGGCCCGGCTGTGCAGCCCGGATCGGCAACGCAGTCGTCGTCGTCGCAGTCGATCAGCGCGTCGCCGTCGTTGTCGGCGCCGTCGTCGCAGATCTCGGCGGGCCCGTCCGCGCAGCCCGCATCGGCATCGCAGTCGTCGTCGTCGCAGTCGATCAGGGCGTCGCCGTCGTTGTCGGCGCCGTCGTCGCAGATCTCGGTGGGCCCGGTCGCGCAGCCCGGGTCGGCAATGCAGTCGTCGTCGTCGCAGTCGATGAGCGCGTCGCCGTCGTTGTCGGCGCCGTCGTCGCAGATCTCGGTGGCGCTAACCCCGCAGATCGGGTCCGCGGCGCAGTCAGGGTCGTCGCAGTCGATCAGCGCGTCGCCGTCGTTGTCGCTGCTATCGTTACACACCTCTCCGCCGCTCGCCCCGCAGACGGGGTCGGTGGCGCAGTCGTCGTCGTCACAGTCGATCAGCGCGTCGCCATCGTCGTCGGTGCTGTTGTTACAGATCTCGGAGCCCACGAGACAGGCACCGTCGGCCGCGCAGTCATCGTCGTCGCAGTCGGTGAGGCCGTCAAGGTCATTATCCAGGGTATCATTACAGATTTCGCCGCCACCCGCGCACGCGCCGTCGGCATCGCAGGCGTCATCGTCACAGTCCACCAGGCCGTCCTGGTCGTTGTCGAGGCCGTCGGAGCAGTCTTCGGCGTCGGCGCACCCGGGGTCGGCGGCGCAGTCGCTGTCGTCACAGTCCAACGCGCCGTCCGAGTCATCGTCCAGGCCGTTGGTGCAGTTCTCGGTAGGCGCCGCGCCGCACGCGGGATCTGCGTCGCACGAGGCATCGTCGCAGTCCACCGAGCCGTTGCCGTTGTCGTCGATGCCGTTTGCGCAGTCTTCGGCGTTGCTGCCGTCACAGCCGGTGCTCCCGGCGCAGTCGGCGTCCTCGCAGTCGAGGGCATCGTCGCGGTCGTCATCCAGACCATTGCCGCAGTCCTCGGGGCTGCAGGCGTCGTCCACCCCGCAGTCCGAGTCCGCGCAGTCGACCGCGCCGTCCCCGTCCTCGTCCACGCCGCTAAAACAGTCTTCAACCAACGTCTTTTCGGGGGTGCCGCAGGAAGTGAGCGGTGCGACGGCGAGCAAGAGTCCGACGATCCACAGGCGCATGGGAGTCCTCCGCGCCCACACTACCCCGAAATTCAGCCTGCGGTGATCTGGAGCAGCTCTCCCGCGCGCTCCAGGAGGCGCCTCAGCTCGTCATAGTCGGGGTGGCGCGCCCACATCCAGCCGTGGGCGGTGTATCCTGCGCCGAGTTCGGCGGTGTGCTGGCCGATCGCCGGGAGGTGAAGATGCACGATGAACTCCCCATAACGCCGGCGCACCTCGTCCACCCCGCGGTAGCCGAGCACCCTGCCGTCGCGGTCGGGACGGATCGCCAGTAGACCGGCGGCAAAACGTCGGGTGGGCCTCAGGTCCACCCGCCCTCGCACGAGCGCTTGCGCCCAGGCGTCGTAGAGGTCGACCTCGTTGGCGAGCCCGTGAAGCTCCCAGAAGCGCGCGCCCGGGGGCCGAAGCCGAAGCTCGGACAGCCACAAGCCGCGGTCCCCAAAACACCAGCCCAGGTGCTGTGCGCCCGTGTCGGCACCTACGGCCTCCAGCACGCTCCGGCCAAAACGGCGCAGCTCCGCGTAGCTCTCCGCGTCCACCCGGTTGGTGCACACGATGTACGGGTTGAGCTCGCGCGTGCGCATCGCCTCCAGTGGATTGGGATAACAGTGAGAAATCGCCTCAAATACCACGCGACCGTTGACGGTGAGGGTGTCAAAAAACCCCTCGTGGCCGAGGTAGAGCTCCTCCACCACCACCTGCCGCCGGCCCGGCTTGTCCGGTAACGCCAGCCGTCGGATCAGCTCCTCCACCTGCCCCCCGCTGTCCGCCCGGAGCCCACCCTCGCCTACCAGCACGGGAAGGCCAACTTCAGCCACAAAACGGCGTAATTGATCCGCGGTCTCCAGCGTCCCACAGCGCGCCGCGCCCAAACCCAACCCGCGAACGAGCTGTTTGAGGGTGTCCCGGTTGTGGCAGCGGGCGACCTGAGCCGCGGACGGCCCGGCGAGGTCAAGCTGATCCCGCAGCCGCGCCGCGATGAGCTGATAGGGCTCGACCGTGCAGATCAGGTGGTGTATCGGCCGTTCCGCGCCGATCCGGGCTACCAGCTCGCTGAGGCCGGCCTCGTCATCGAGCGAGGCGATCGGGTGATACCCCGCGAGTGAACGCCATAACTCGGCGTCGATCTGCTCGGGGGCGACGTCACCGATGCCGGTGACCTGGGCGCCAGCCCTGAAAAGGGCGCGAACAAAGGCTCGTTGTTCGATCGGGAAGTTGGGCGCCAGAAAGACCACATGCATGGTCAGTGGTACCGCACCTGGAGGGTCTCCACCACCGCCTTGAGCGCGCGCTCCACCACCGCGGTGTCGGGGTGGCGCACGATCACGTAACCATCTCCTTCATAGCTGGTGGATTTGGAGGCGCCTACTTGCGGGAGCTTGACCTCGACCACCACCTCGCCCACCCGGCGCTGAGCCTCGGCGATGCCCTCCACCGCCGCGACGCGACCCTGGCCCATACCGCGAAGATATGCGGCGCCAACCGCGTATTTCCGGGGGAGCGGCCCGTCGAAAGCCTCGTCAATCACCGCCCGCGCCCACACCCGGTACATGTCGCGGTCCGTGACATAGGACATCAATGAGGTGAACTGCGCTCCCGGAGGCCGGGCACCAATCTCCGACACCGCGGGGGTGCCGTCCGGGCGCCGGAACCACTCCATGTGGGTCAGGGAGGTCCTCACGCCGAGGGTGCGCAACACGGCAGGTCCTACCACACGAATGGCGTCCAGATCGGGGCGGTCCAGGTCCCGATCGGCGATCACGCACCACTGGATCCAGTCATTACGCAACACATGGAGCGGCCCGGGCAGGTATCGCAACACATTGTAGAACATCACACGCCCATCGATGATGACCGTATCGAAAGACAGCTCGTCTCCCGCCATGAATTCTTCCGCCAACACCGCGTTCTGCCCCGAGGGACTCATTTCCGACAGCTCTTTCTGGAGCTCGGGCAGGCTGTTGACGCGGACGGTCGCCTTGCACCCCGCGCCGGCGGGTGGTTTGAGCACGATCGGAAAACCGACCTCCTGCACAAACTGATGTGCATCGTCGAGGGAGATCACGAGGCGGTGCCGCGCACAAGGCAAGCCGGACTCGCGCAACACGGTCTTCATCAGGGCCTTGTCCCGGCAGCGCGCTGCGGTCGCTACGCTGGTGCCGGGCACGCCCAGGGCCTCGCGGACCGCGGCGATCTCCTCCTGGATGTTCTCCAGGATTCCGACGATCCGGTGGATGCCGCCGTAACGTTGGGCGACGCCACGCGCGTGCTGGACCAGGTTGGCTACCGAGGTGGCGTCATCCACGCGCCAATACAAGGCCCCTTGAGGGACCTTTTCAGGTTCATCCTGGGTCAGCACCACCAGGCGTACGCCGTCGAGGCTGGCTGCCGCGCGGACAAACTTGAGGGTGGCGTCCATGAGGAAGGGGGCGACAAAAAGCACGGTGCGCATCGTTCCCCGTTATCAAGGAACCCCGGTCGGGGCCCTCAACCGCCGAGGCGCGCCAGCTCCGTGGCGTCCTCCTTGAAGCCCACCAGCACGAGCTCTCCGTCGCGCTCGATGACCGGCCGGCGGATCAACATCGGGTCACGCGCGAACGCGGCGCACCACTCGGCCTCGCTCCATCGCTCCCGCTCGGGCCCCAGCGCACGGTAGGAGCCACCGCTGAGATTCTTCAGGCGATCGACGCCTACAACCCGGATCCATCCGGCGACCCGGGCCGCGCTGGGCGGAGCGAGGCGCAGGTCCGCGTATTCGTAGGCGATCCCGTGTTGTTCAAGCCAACTCCGGGCTTTTTTGACGGTTCCGCAGGTGGGGATGCCGTAGACGGTGAGGGACATCGGCGCTCCGGTCGAGGGTCAGAACTGGAAGTAGAAAAAGGGCTCGGCCATGTTGCCAAAGAGGGCGAGCCCGGAGCCCACCAGCACGACCACGAGGGCCACGGCGTAGCTGGGCGCGAGGCCGAAGCCGCGCTCAAGGTCGAGCTTCCATCGCTGGGGGGTCAGATGAAGCAGGACCGCCACGCCAAAAGCCAGGACGCCGGCGGGCTTCAGGACGTCGCCGAACGGGGAGAGCGGCCGCAAGAGGCCGAGGAAGACGGCCCAGGCGTCGGCGAAGCTGTGGGCGTGTAGCAGGATCAGACCCAGGCAGATGCTGTTGAACGTCACAAAAGCCTGGATCACCTTTCCGATCCGTGAGACCGCTTCGCGCGGGCCAAAACGCCGCCACAGGACCAACAGGAGGCCATTGTAGAAGCCCCACACCACGAAGGTCCATCCGGCGCCGTGCCAGACACCGCCGATGAAGAAGGTGATGACCAGGTTGAGGTCCGTACGCGCCGCGCCGAGCCGCGAACCGCCGAGCGGTAGGTACAGATAGTCCTTCAGCCAGGTAGAAAGTGAAATATGCCAGCGCCGCCAGTGCTCCATCGGCGTGGTGGACCAGAACGGGCGGTCAAAGTTGATCGGGAGAGAGAAGCCAAACAGCATCGCCGCGCCCCGGGCGACGTCGGAGTAGCCGGAGAAATCGCAATAAACCTGAAAGTTTGCCGCCCAGATCGTGGTGAGCACCTCGACGGTGTTGTGACCCACGGGTCGCGCAAAGAAGGGCGCTACCCACCACGCCGAGATCGTGTCGGCGAGCACCATTTTCTTGATGAGCCCCGAGAGGATGAGGAAGATCCCGGCGCCCAGGGCGGCGGTCTCGGTGCGCGGGCGCTGATCCAGCTGGGGCAGAAAATCGGCGGCCCGCACGATGGGTCCCGCGACGAGCTGTGGAAAAAATAGGACGTAAACCGCGAATTCGAGGAAGCCGCGGGCGGGTGGTATGCGACGTCGGTACACATCGATGGTGTAGGACAGGCCCTGGAAGGTGTAGAACGAGATGCCCACCGGCAGCTCGACCTCAAGCCGGGGCGCTACGATCGGGTGTCCGACCAGCGTGGCGACGGCGGCGGCGCTCTCCAGCAGGAAGTTGCCGTACTTGAAGACGCTCAACAAGGCGACGTCGCCGGTGATACCCAGGAATAACCAGAGCTTACGGCTGGCTTCGGTGTCCGCCCGGCGAATCAGCTCGCCGGTGGCGTACTGCATGGTGATCGAGATCGCGACCAGCCAGAGATACCACGGTTCCCAACAGCCATAAAAGAACGCGCTGGTGAGCAGCAGCCACAGGAGGCGGGGGAGGCGCCAGAGGTGGACCACGCGCCAGACCAGCCAGGTGAGGCCAAGAAAGACCGGGAAATCAAGGCTGTTGAAGAGCACCGGGCTCCGGCGGTTCGGCCGCGCGTCGGCTTAACCGCTCAGGCCTCCCGAGCGCCGGGCGGTCCTTGTTCACTCCGCTGTCCCCCGAGTTGGCCCGGTGGGGGTCTCCTTGTCAGCGGCGGCTCGATGGCCGTCCAGGAGCGAACATGAACATGTGGAAGATGATGGGTGTAGTAGCCTTTGTGTGTGTACTCCCGCTCTCGATCGCCTACGCGGGGTCGGGCGCCCAGAAGCTTGCGGCAGAGCTGGGACTCTCAGGCGACCAGAAGGCCAAGGTGAGTGAGATCGTCTCGGAGGCCAAGATCGACGCGGTGGATACGAAGGCGAAGGTGAAGAAGGCCAGGTTGGAGCTCAAGCAGCTCCTCATGACCGAGCCCGTGGACGAGAAGGCTGCTTACAAGAAACTGGCGGAGATCGACGCGGCGCTGGCCGAGCTCCACCAGCTGAAGCTGGCGACGATGCTGGAGATCAAGGCGGAGCTCACCGCGGAGCAATGGGTGAAGGCGGTGGAGCTGCGCGAGCGGGGCGGCGACGACGGTGAGGGTGACGGAGACTGAGCCCGACGTCGCGCTTGCCGGCGGTCAGGCGGTCGGGGCGCGGAAGAGCCAACGGCGCATCCGCTCAAGCTGGGTCTGGTGTTCCTGTCGCCTGGCAGACAGGTCGGTGGCGTACATTTCGTCGAACACCTTCCGGGCCTTGGCCTCGCGCGTCGCGTCGTCGGGGGCCTCTGCGCGGATGCGGTGGAGCTCGCCAAAGTCGAGCCAGTGGCCGCCACAGCCGGGGCACTCCTCGATGTCCACGTGTACGATGGGGTGAAAGCGCCGGGTGCGAAGCGGATATTTCTGCGTACAGCGCGGACAGAGCGGGCGTCCGGGGCGGCGCTCGTGGTGGGCCGTACGCGGGATATCCATGAGCGAAGCAGCATCTCCCTCGTGCGCCTCATCCAAGAGGCGCAACTCGCGGCCGTCGAGCCAGACCCCGCCGCAGCCGCCGTCACAGACGTCTACGTGCACCGAGCCGAGCTCTCGCGGGGTGAGGGTGGAGGAGCACATCGGACACAACATGGACACCCCAAGTGAACAGTGGGTTATCCCGGACCGCAGAGTGTCGCCAACGTCCCCGCGGGGGTGGCGAGCGGCGCCGCGATCGCCCTGAACCCGACCCCGTGCTGCGCGACGGCGAGGGGCGCGGCGCCCGAGCCAGGCGGAGGGGCGGCCGCCGCCAGAGCTTTCCCAACTCCCGGACCGCCCTGCCGAAGCCCCGCGACCGCATCGCGCTCCTGTCTTTGCCGGCCCGCACGCTGACGGAGCTCAGCTGCTGGAGCATTCATCGGTTTGATAGCGGAGTTACCGGCGGGCGCCGCGGTTTAGCGGCGCTGGCGCTTGTAGGAAGGCCGCCGCTGAGGCAAGCTGACGCCCCTATATGCTCATCGTGGTCGCCTTCAGTCTTGCCGCATCACCTACGCCGGTTGCGGCGCCAGCGGGGGATGAGGAGGTGTGCCTGAGTGGGTCGGCGGACCGGTGTTTGGCGTTTGGGAAGGCTCTTCTTGCGGGGGACGGTGTGGCGGTGGACTACCCACTGGCCGCCCGCGCGCTAGAACGGGCGTGTGAGCTGGGCGCGTCGGAGGGATGCCGGGAGCTGGGGTGGATGTACCAGAAGGGCATCGGCGTGCCACACGATCTGGTGCAGGCGGATCGGTTTTACCGTCGAGGCTGCCAGGGTGGCTCGTATACGGCGTGTAACGATGTCGGTGTGCTGCTCCACACGGGGGTGGGCGGCGCGGGGAACAGCGCAGCGGCGGCCTTGTGGTATGAGCGTGCGTGCGTCGGCGGGGACGGCCACGGCTGTGTCAACCTGGGCGAGCTCTATCGAAGTGGGGACGGCGTCCCGCAGGGCGACGCCGACGCGAACGTCTGGTACACCAAAGCGTGTGCCCTCGACAACGGGCTTGCCTGCCGCCAGCTGGGCTGGTCGCTCCAGCAGGGCCTGGGCACCCCCGTCAACGACGTCGGCGCGGTGGCGCTCTACCAAAAAGCGTGTGATCTCGGCCACCTTGACGGGTGTAATGATCTCGGCGCGATGATGACCATGAACCGGGGCGTCGCGCCCGACCCGGCGCTCTCTTTCTCGCTCTACCGACGGGCGTGCGACGGGGACATCGCGGCGGCCTGCCGCAATGTCGGCACCGCCTACCAGAGCGGTCGCGGCGTGGCGCTGGACATGGTCGCGGCGGCCGCCGCCTACGCCCGTGGCTGCGACCTGGGCCATCACCAGTCGTGTAATGACATCGGCGTGTTCGCCCTCAACGGCTGGGGAATCGCAGCCGACCCCTACGCGGCGGCCACATGGTTCGAGGCCGCGTGTAACGGCTCCGAAGCGTTGGGCTGTGCGAACCTCGCGATGTTGTACCGCGACGGGCGAGGGGTCAAGAAGAGTCGTCGTACCGCGCGGCGCCTGGAGATCACGGCGTGTGAGCTTGGGTATCAGGAGTCCTGCCGCTGAGTTGGCCCATCAGTCCAGGTTGACGAACAACTCCAACGGTCGCGCCACACGCGCCGCCCACTCGGCCTCGTTGTGTTCAGCATTGGGCTCATGCCAGTGCCATAGGTCTGTATCGTAGGTATATCCTGAACTTTCGAGCACGGCCTTCATCTGCATGGTGGTGCAGTAGTTGTCCGAGGATTCGAAGTCGTCGTCGTTGGTGCCGTCGCCGTCGCTGTCGGCACACGTGGTACCGCTCCCGCCAGAATCAAGGTAGATCGCGGTATCTTGATGCCCTGCGGCGGCGTAGAGCGCGATCATCGTCTCCTCTTGGGCCCCGATGCTCCCCCAACCGAGCGTGCCAGAGAGGCTGCCCAGGAAACGGTAGGATCCTGGGTAGAGCCTTGGGATCTCAAAACTGATCAGCCCGCCGAGCGAAGACCCCAGGGTGCCGACGACGGTGGGTTCGGAATAGACCCGATGCACGAGCGGACGCACGGTGTTTTCAACATATTCAGCGTATAAGGCTCCATTTCCGCCGATCCACTCGCCGTGGAGCTTGTCGCGTACGTGGGTGTACTCGTCCATCCGGTCGACGGTGTTGTCGATGCCGACGATCAACAGGCCGGGCGGAGCGCTCTCATCGAGGCGCCAGCCGCCCCATGACGCCTGCCGGTCAAAGAGGTTCTGCCCATCGTGGCTATACAACACATGGGTCGGAGTGCCTGCAGGCACCCAGAGGTGCAGGTCCCGCGCGGCCAGCACGCCATCCTCCACGGAAAAGAACCGTTCAAGATGCGCTTCGACCGGCGCTACCAAGCTCATCTCACCAAACTCGTCGGTCGCGTACGCGCGCGACCAGCGGTCGGCCTCCCAACGCTCTGCGCCGTCGGTATATTTGTAGCGGCTTCCCGCCGACAGGTCGGGCAGGACCAACCAGGAGAACCCAGACTCCGGGTTCATCGGGGTACCCGCCCAGTCGTCATGATCACCCGCGAGGAGCAGGGACCCGGCGGTCACGAAAAGCCAGCCATCGGTGGTTTTGACCGGCCAGCCGTGGCTGGTGGACCACGCTGAGAGCCCAGCGTCACGGTTGGCGCGGACCGTAGCCAGGACCTCGTCGGGCGTGGGCTCCGATGCCAGGTCGGGAGCTGTCGAGGAGCTCCGCGAATCCTGTACCTTTGCGGCGGGATCGTCGGCGCAGGCCAGGAGCCAGAGCGCCATCATCCGGACACATCCTCGCCGCCGTCGATGTGCAGCACGTTGCCGTTGAGCCAGTATGTGCCCGGGCGCGACAGCTCGACGAGGCAAGCGGCGACGTCCTCGGGACGCGTGAGCCGACCATAAGGATTCCGAGCTTCGGCCTTCTGGATCAGGCGGTCGGCGCCCGGAATCCGTTCCAGGGCGGGCGTGCGACACACCCCCGCGAGCACGGCGTTCGCGGTGATGCGCCAGGGGGCGAGCTCTACCGCGAGTTGCCGTATATGGGCTTCGAGCAGCGCTTTTGCGCCGCTCACCGGCCCGTAGCGCTCCCAGACCATATGGGAGCCGCTCGACGTCATCGCGAAGACCCGTCCGCCTTCGGCCAGGAAGCCGGCGCGCAGCAGATCCTGCACCCAATAGATGAGGCTGTTGGCCATGACGTCCAGGGTCATGTCGAGCTGGGCGCGTGTAACGGCCGGTTTCCCCTTCGGTGCTACCAGCGGCACGAGGCTGCCGAACGCGAGGGAGTGGAGCACCACCGAGATGGAGCCCGCGGGCAGGCGCTCGCTCAGGCTGGCGAGCACCTCAGCGCGACGCGTGTCGTCCGCCGCGTTGATGTTGAAACGTAAGAAGCTTCTACCAAGGCCGGCGATATCGGCGTCAAGCTCCACGAGCTGCGCCGCCGCGCTCCGACGGTCGAGGTGAACCCCGATCACGTCGTAGCCTGCTCGCGCGTAGGCGCGTACCGCCGCGGCGCCGAAGCCTGAGCTGGCGCCGAGGACGAGGGCCCAGGCCAAAGCCTATTTCTTTTCGGCCGGAGGAGCGGCGGGGGCGCTTACCGACGCTCCCGCGTCACCCGCCTCGGTGATCGTGGCGGCCTTCTTGAGCTCCTCCACGTACTTCTCGGCGATTTCGCTCTTCATCTGCGACTTGATCTGCTCGGCCGCGTCTTCGAGGGGCACCGCGTCCCGCTTGTCTTCCACCCGGATGATGTGGTAGCCGAAGCGGGTCTGCACCGGGGCCACGATCGTGCCCTTCTCGGCCGCGAACGCGGCGTCGGCGAACTCCTTGACCATACGCTTCTGCTCGAACCAGCCCAGATCGCCGCCCTTCTCGGCCGAGCCCTTGTCGGTGGACTTCGCGGTGGCGATCGCCGCGAAGTCGCCGCCGCTGGTGACCTGGGCGTAGATTGCGTCGGCCTCGGCCTTGTCCTTGACGAGGATGTGGGAAGCCTTGACCTGCGGCCGGGCGAACTGGACCTTGTGCTCGTCGTACCAGGTCTTGACCGCCTCGTCGGTGGTGCGCTCCTTGACCATCTGCTCCACGAGCGCGTTGGCCAGTACCATCCGCTCGGCGAAGGCGAGAGAGGTCTTCATCTCGGCCTTTTCGTGGAGCTTGAGCTTGATCGCCTCCTGGTAGAGCACCTCGTCAACGACGAGCTGATCCTTGATCCGCGCCGTACCCTGCGCGAGCACACGATCCCGGGCCTCGGCCGGGAACTGCGCGACGCGGGCATCGAGCATAGCCTGGGTGATCGGTTTCTGGTTGACGGTGACGAGGGCGGTGCCGGTGCGATCCAACTCGCCGGGAACGGGCGGGGGAGGCGGCTCACAGGCGACGAGGGTTGCGAGGACCAGCGCGAACAGGGACATGATTGCCTCAAAAAGACCGCGGCCCTTAGCGCGGGAGGCGCGTCTTGCCAAGGAAGTGGTGCACTCCGCGACAGACCGGCGCCGCGGCGGGTGGATGGCACCGCGCGCCATGCGAGGATGTTCGGCGTTCAGGCGGTGAGGCTCGGGCGGCGGGCACAGGTCGAGGGGTCGAGACAGGTACCGTAGATCTCGTGGCGGTGGTGGGTGGTACGGAAGCCGTTGGCGCGCGCGACCTCGTGTTGGCGCTCCTCAATGACGGGGTCTTCGAACTCCACAATCACGCCGCACACCGTGCAGATGAGGTGGTCGTGGTGGCCCTCGGGGTTCACGGGCTCGAAGCGGGTCTGCCCGTCCTGAAAGCGGCGTTCAATCGCGATTCCGGCGTCTACGAACAGCTTCATCGCGCGGTATACCGTCGCGTGACCGATGCCCGGCGCAACTTTTCGGCAGTCCTGGAGGAGCTGGTCGATCGACACATGGCCCTCGGCCGAGAGGAAGGTCTGGAGCACCACCACCCTCTGCCCGGTGTGTTTGAGCCGTTCGCGGTGGATGTGGGCGTCGAGCAGGTCCTGGGCGGTGCGCGAATTCATCTCTGCTACGTAGCATCTTCGCCGGGACTCGCGCGAGCCCGCGGAAGGGGCTACGCGGCCCGGACTCCGCGGCAGCTCATGGACTCCACGACCTCAGGCCCTCCGTTGGTGGTTGGCACCGCCGGCCACGTGGATCACGGAAAAACGTCTCTTGTTCGTGCGCTTACCGGCGTCGATCTCGACACGCTGCCCGAGGAGCGGGCGCGCGGCATCACCATCAGCCTGGGGTTCACCCCCTTGGCGCTCCCTTCGGGCCGCGTGGCGGGCCTGGTGGACGTCCCGGGGCACGAGTCGCTGGTGCGCACGATGGTCGCCGGTGCCAGCGGCATGGACGCGGTCATGCTGTGCGTCAGCGCCCCCGATGGGGTGATGCCACAGACTCGGGAGCACCTCGCGATCCTCGGCTTGATGGGCGTGATCGGTGGGATCCTGGTGGTCACCAAGGCCGACGCGGTCGATCCGGAGCTTCTGGAGCTTTGTATTGAGGAGATCCGCGAGCAGGTGCGCGGCACCTTCCTTGACGGGGCGCCCGTGGCGGTCACCTCCGCCGAGACCGGGCAGGGCATCGCCGAGCTGCGACAGATTCTCGATCAGATGCCGATCTTTGAGCGGGACACGTCCGCGCCGTTCCGGCTGCCCGTCGATCGTGCGTTCGCCCGGCGCGGTTTTGGCACGGTGGTCACCGGCACCGTGTGGTCGGGCCTGCTCCGGGATGGCGCAGAAGTGGAGCTTGTTCCAGGTGGACGTCGCGTCCGGGTGCGCGGGATCCAGGTCCACCGTACCGGCGTGTCGGCCGCTGAAGCGGGCGCGCGAACGGCGCTGAACCTCGCGGGGGTCGACGTGAGCGAGACGCCGCGAGGAAGCTGGATATGCGCGCCGGGCGCCGTCCCGACCCCCCACGTGATCGACGCACGATATCGCCACCTGCCCGATGCGCCGATGCTGGCGGGCGAAATCCGCGCGGTGGTACTGCACGGCACCCGGGAGGTCCACGCCCGCGTGGTGCCCCTCGGCGCGGACGAGCTGACGCCGGGCTGGGAGGGGCTGATCCAGCTGCGTTGTGCCGAGCCCTTGCCCTGCCTTCCGGGGGATCGGTATGTATTACGCCGAGAAAGCCCGGCGACGACCCTCGGCGGGGGCATCCTGGTCGATCCCTGGGCCAAGGTGGTGCGTGCGCGCGGTGTAGCGGCGGCTATTCCGCTCCTGTCCAGGATTGAACAGGGAGATTCGGAGGCATGGTTGGAGCGTGCGGGTCCCGCGGGCCTGCTCGAAGCGGAGGTGCGCGCCAGGGTTGAGTGCCAGGGGGGTGGCGAAATACCGGGAGAACGGCTGGGAGAGCGCCGGATCGCGGCCGTTCACCTCATCGCCCTTCGCGCGGCCCTCCACGCTGCCCTGGCCGCATTTCACCTCGCTCATCCGCTGACTCCGGGCGCCAACCGCAAGGCGCTACGGACGGGTCTGCTGTTGGCGTTGCCCGAAAGGGAGTACCTCTCGTTGATCGACGAGGAGCTGCGTACCGGCACGGTGAGGCTCGAGGGGGCGCGAGTGGCGGCGTTGGACTTCCGGGTCCTGCTGCGGCCCGATCACGAGGCGTGGATCGTTGGGGTGCGCGCGCGCGTCGCGCCCGCCGGCCTCGAGGGTATCGACACCATCGAGGAGGTTCACCCCGATCGCGAGGCGCTGCTCTTTCTGATGCGTGAGCGCGGCGAGCTCGACCAGGTAGGCGGCCGATGGGTCGCGGGATCCGCGTTGGACGAGTTGATCCTCAAGGTCAAAGCATGGTTCACGGTCCATGAGGTCCTCGACCCGTTGGGGTTCAAGGACCTCACCGGTCTCACCCGGCGGACGGCGATCCCGCTCTTGGAGTGGCTGGACGCCCGCGGCATCACGCGCCGGAAGGGCGACGTCAGGATCGCCGCCCCGGCTCCTTGACAACGGGCGGTCGTACCAGTAGGGGGCCGCCCTCTCCGAGGCCCCGTGGGCTCACGTCCGTTTTTGTTGGTGTTTCTGGCCGCTGTGGGCGCCGGCATGGTTTTTGCCGGCTTCTCGACTGCGGATTTCGTCGAGCATCTTGACCGGCAGGTCCACTCGATCCACTGTTCGTTCATCCCGGGTCTCGCCGAGGCCGAAACCGGCGCTTCGGGCTGCAAGACCACGTTGATGAGCCCCTACTCGTCGGTGCTGCGTTCGTGGATCTGGGGCGGCATCCCGATCTCGTTGCCCGGTCTGGCGGTCTTCTCCTTTCTGCTCTTTCGTGGCGTGGATCTGCTGATCAACCGCCGACCGGACGACAAGGAGCCGGCGCTGTTCCTGTTCGCTGCGACGGGCGTGCCGGTGTTGACCTCGGGGGTGATGGGCTACCTGTCGCTCGTCGAGCTTGATGCGGCGTGTAAGCTGTGTATCGGCATCTACGCATCGAGCGCGGTCGCGGCGCTGGCCGCCGGGCTCAACTACCGTCAGGCGGCGGCGGCCGCGGCGGAGGGTACGCCGGAGTACGACAATTTCGATGGGTCAGCGTCGCCATGGCCGGCGCGCGTCTCGTCCTTCGTGGTGGGCGTGAGCTTTGTGATCGTACCCATCCTGGTGTACGGCATTCTGGCGCCGGACCACGCGCGATTCGTGGGCACCTGCGGCACCCTTCCGAAGCCCAAAGACGACCACGGCATCATGATCGACCTCGACCGCAACGCCAGCGGCGCTCCGGCGATTGAGATCTTCGACCCCCTGTGCCCGGCCTGTAAGGGCTTCGAAAACCGCCTTGAAGCCTCGGGCCTCATGCCCCAGCTCAACCGGAAGGCCGTGATGTTCCCGCTGGACAACACCTGCAACTGGATGATCGGGAGCTCCATGCACCCGGGCGCCTGCGTGGTGAGTGAGGCGATCCTCTGCGCCGGCGACAAGGCCGGTCCCGTGATTGACTGGGCGTTTGAGCACCAGGAGGAGATTCGGGAGAAAACTTCGGCGAACCCGGATGCTGCTGCCAACATGGTCAAGGCCGCCTTCCCTGACCTGGCGAGCTGTATCGGCACCCCAGCCTCACAGACCCGGCTCAACCGCTCGTTGCGGTGGGCGGTGGCCAACCAGATCCCGGTCCTCACCCCACAGATCTACGTCAACAATCAGAAGCTGTGTGACGAAGACACCGATCTGGGTATGGACTTCGCGCTGAGCCGCCTGCTCGCCCAACAGAACGGAGGACGCTGATGAATCCGACCTTGCACCTGGGGCTCGCCGCCCTGTTCCTCCTCATTCCTTCCGGGCTGACGGCGATCTGGATCGGCTCAGCGAAGGACCGTTTGCAGGAGGCGGAGGCCAGCCCGGAGGCCCAGCCCGAGGTGGCGATCGCCGCAGCGGCGGATGAGGGCTACTGCGCGGCCGACCTGAAAAAGGTCCTTCGACGTGTACTCCAGAGCTGCGGCCTGCTCTCGTCCGGTGAGGTGCGCGGTTGCCAGCCCCTGGAGGCGAAGAACGTCGCTACGCTCGCGGGCGACGACTTCAACGCCTTGTTCCTGCCGCTTGCGGATCGTGCCGGCATCATTCAGTTCGACAAGAACTCTGCCGAGCTCGACGCCGGTGACACCGCCCTGCTGGATAGGATATTTGCGGATCAGCGCGGGGGGAGCTACTTTTTTGTGGTAGCGCGCTCCTCGCCTGAAGGCTCCGAGGTGGTGAACCGGGCGCTGTCGCAGGCGCGCGGCGAGGGGGTGCTGAACCACCTGCGCGCAACCTTCAAGGACCCTGATCTCGAAAAGGAGGTCGGGCTCCTGTGGCTGGGCGAAGAGTTCGCTCAGCTCGACACCGAGTTCTGCAAATGGCAGCGGACGGGCGATGAGGCTTGCCAACCCCAGGATCTCAACCGTAGCGCCTTCGTCGCGTGGATCGACTGCCAGCTATGAGCCTACGAACCGTGCTGTTTGTTCTGCTCCTTGGCTGTGACGACGACACGAAACCCGCCACTCCGCCCCCGTCCCGCGTCGACGCGGTGATGGCGAAACCTACAAGTGCTGCGGATCTCGCTGATTTTTGCGAGGTCAGCGGCGCGGGCGACTCCGCTCGGAGCTTCAGCTGGCCAGAGCTCGACGGGCCGACGCCGGCCGAGCCTGCGGGATGGCGTTGGATCAACGTCTGGGCGACCTGGTGTGGGCCCTGCGTGGAGGAGATGCCGCTCCTGGCCCGCTGGGAGACCCAGCTTCAATCCGAAAAAGTGGCCGTAGATGTGGAGTTCATCTCGGTCGACAACACCGCGGATGTCGTGGCGGGCTTCCGAAAGAGCCACCCGGATGTCCCCCCGTCGGAGCGAGTCAAGGACTATGCCTTGGTGGCCGCGTGGGTTTCGAGCCTTGGTCTGGCGCCCGACAGCGGCATCCCCATTCACGTGTTTGTGGATGCGGACGACAAGATTCGTTGTGTCCGCACCGGCTCGATGGGCCCGAACGACTACAAGAAGGTGAAGCAGGTGCTGACAGCGGCGTCGGCGGCGAAACCATGATCCTGCTCGGGCTGGCGTGTGCAGGCGCGCCCCCGGTGGATGACAGCGCCGCGCTCAAGGAGACGGTGGCGGAGCCGGTGTTGAAGTTCCGGTTTGCGGCGATCGCCGACCCGCATGTTTACACAGCAGAGGGCGAACACGTCGACCGGCTCAACGAGACAGTCGACTGGATCAACGCCGAGGCCGCGGCCTTGGACCTCCGGCTGGTGCTCGTGCTGGGCGATGTGGCGTGGAGCGAAGGATTTGCGGCGGCGCGCGACGCGCTCGACCGGCTGGAGCTGCCCTACGTCCCGATCACGGGCGACAACGAGATCCAGGTCGGCGATGAGGCCGTTTATTACGACACCTTTGCCGATCACTACGCCGCCCTGGCCGATGAGTTGGACGGTTTCGGGCTCGGCGCCGCGCCCGTGCCCAACCCGGAGTACGGCGGCGAGAGCTGGTTCACGAACCTCGGGTTCACTTACGAGGGGCTACGTTTTGTGGGCGTGGACTGGGCGGCGCGGGTCATCGATCCGCTGCTCGGTGAGCGGGGGCATCTCCACGACTTTACTGGGGGTACCCTGCCTTTTCTGCGCGAGGAGCTGGACGCTTCCGACGGACAGAGCATGGTGTTGTTCAGCCACATCCCGATGCACATGAGCCCCGGCGGCTTCACGGTCGACGATTTCAACGTGCTCATCGACACGCTCGCGCCCCACTCCGAGGCGGTGTGGGCCGATCTCGCGGGCCACTACCACGCCGACGCCGAACAGGCGGTGGAGGAGGCGGGCTACACGCTCTACGTGACCGACGCCGTGTGGGACGATGCGATGACAGTGCGCATCGTCGAGGTGTACGAGGTCAACGGCGTCATGACCTTCGCGACCGAGACGGTGGAGCTGCTCTAAGAACCCCGACTCTCTGCGGCCGACATCGTGTGCTCAGGCGGGCGGTCGTTCGGTCCAGGTCCAGTTGGCCGTCTGGGTGCCCGGCCCTTCGGTGACCCAGCGGTTCAAGGAGGTGTGCACTTCACGTGGTATGAGGCTGGGATCGGGGCCGAGCAAGGCGACGGCGTCTTCCAGTCTGGTGTCGGGATCCAGCCACCGGGCCCGGGCAGCTTTGGGGATAACCGCGGGCATTCGGTCGTGGACGGGGGCGACCGCCGGCGACGGCCCCACCGTGAGGAGCGCGGCGCAAGGCCAGTCCAGGCGAGCGGAGGCGGTCCAGTCAAAAGGAGCCCAGATACCGGCAAAGGTGAGCATGGACGAGTCGGGGGCCGCGAACAGGATGGGGAACAGCTCGCCGTCACGGCGCAACCACTCGTAGAAGCCCGTCGCGGGCAAGAGGCAGCGGCGCTGGCGTAAAGAGGCGGACCAGGTGCTTTTTTTCGTCGCCTCTTCGGCCCGGGCGTTGATGATCGGTGGCTCGTTGAACGGGTCCTTCCCGTTCTTGGCGGCCCAGATCGGCGGGAAGCCCCAGCGCATCGGCGCGAGCTTCCGACCGGCCTCGTCGGCGACGACGACCGGGATCGACTGGCGAGGGGCGATGTTGTAACGTGGGAGCTTCAGGCGTTCCGGCTGCTCCTCCCAAGCGGTGTCCACCTCGGCCTGAATATCGGCCCAGGAAAGGAGAATTTGATAGCGTCCAGCCAAGACCGCCTCGTCCTGGTGGCCGCCGATCCCGCTGCGCCCCGCTTGGGCGGGACGCTCTGGGCCGCGAGTCCCCGTGTCGGGGAGCTGCGGGCGCGCCCATCCGACGGGCTGTTCCAATCCGCGGGACAGGGCCGCGGGATGCGATCGAAAGCGGCGACCCTCAGCGACCCCAAAAGCACCAACGCTCGCCCTGTAGGCTACAGGAGCGAGCGTGGATTGTATCGAAAGCCGAAGAACGGACTTGAACCGTCGACCTGCTGATTACGAATCAGCTGCTCTACCAACTGAGCTACCCCGGCGAGCCGTCGCCTCCTATAATCCCGGCTCCCTTCCGTCAAACCCGTCGCCACTGTCCCGGGTCGCCCCAGTGCTCCTAATCGCTCTGTTAGCCTGTAACCTGCCTTTTGAGCAGGGGGTCGCCCCCTCGGACCCCGCGGCGAGCGTGCAGCCGCCCCCTCCTCCTGCCGTCTATGTGCTCTCGGGCCGCGCGACGCCCGCGGGGCTCGAGCTGCCCGCCCTGTCCGCTGCCGCGCCGCTCGTCGCCGACCGGTGCGCCGTCCTACGGGAGATGATGGAGAGTCCGAGTGGAGAGGCTTGTTTTGTCGAGGAGTGGTCCTCGGGGGTCCACCGCATCTACCTTCACCGGGCGGGCGTTCACCTCGCCTTCTCCGCCAAGCTCCACGAGCTCGGACCGATCCGACCGGCCACGTGGACCTCAGTCGGCGCGGTGCTGCGCGCCTGTATCGGCGACGTCCTCGCCCTTCCCCCCGCGGGCGACCCGGGCGCGACCCGTCGCCTCACCCCGAGCCTGGTCATCCTCCACTTCAGTGGGCAGAACCTCTGCCATCTCGAGGGCGAGCTCAGCCTCTACCGCGACGCCGACCGAGCCGACGCCGCGATCAGGGTCGATGGCATGGTGTGGGGGAAGGGTGGTCGAGAACAGGCGCAGATCCTCCTTCGTTCCGAGCTTCGCCGGGTGGTCGCCGAGGAGTGGCCCCGGCTGTCCCCGGCCGATCAGGCGCTGGCCCGTGAGGTCCTCAACGACGATCCCGCCGCGCAGGAGCTGCTCCGCAGCCTGCCCCCGGCGGTGTCTGAAGGTTCTCCATAAGCCGCGGACGCCGCGAAGTGGCTGACGACTCGGCGAGGGTTCCTCCACAAGGTTATCCATGGAAAAAGTAATGGTTTTATGGGTCTAATGCGTACTTATCCATAGGTTTGGCGAAGTTATCGACCCGTCAGCCGGATTCCTCAACTGTGCGCCTCATCGCTGGACTTTTCGTGGGCGGCGGCTTGCGAAGGGCCCGGGGGTGCGCTACAAAATGGGTGCTGCGCCCGGAGGAGGATCCGGGGCTCCCCGCCTCCCCTCCACCCGTACTCTCCGACTTCCCTCTTTGATTTCCACGCATCACCAGGGGTGGGCCCTGTCGGGGGCTCCCATGCTTCCACGTGTCCTGTCCGATACGACGCTGCGCTCGGCAGCGCCCATCTCCTGGTTCCCCCGATTTCCGCCTCCGGGCCTTCTCCCCGCCTGTAAGCTCTGAGCCCGCCCCTCCGTTCTCGCGCCGAACCGGAGAAACCGATGCTCAGCTTGCTCCTTGCCACCAGCACCTTCGCGTCTACCTCGATTGAACGCGCGTTTAATGACACCATCTCCCGGGTGGAGGCGATGGTGTGGGACTCGACGGCCCAGAGCCTCGTTCGGCGCCACGGCCTCAGCCTCGTCAATGTCACGTGGGAGGACACTGCGCGGAGCAAGGGATCGGTCTGGGGACCCAACATCAGCGACATGACCATCGGTGTGCGAGATCCACGCGGCGCGCTTCACCCGATGCCGGTGGTGCGTTTCGACAACTACACCGATCTCACCGGCGATATCGACGCCGATGATCTGCGGCTTCGCGTAGGCAACAGCCGCGGCCGGAGCCTGTGGACCGTGAGCCTCGCGGACCTGCTCCAAAGCCCGAGGTCCTACCTTCATGATCCCTATAGCTGGGCCGGCTCGCGCCACTCTTTGTGGTCCAGCCGCGACGACGCGGTGATCGTCTCCGCGCAGGCCTGTTTCTTGCCTATCCCGCGCTCGGGCGAGGCCACCTTCACCCCCGTCATCTACAACTACCAGTCCTACCCGGGCAACCCGGCCGTGCTCACCATCACCGCCACCCGCGAGGGCACCAGCATGCAGGTGATCGAGAACGGCGGCGGCTACCTCTCCGAGCCCCTGTTTTTCAACGATAACGGCGAGCGGGCACCCTTTACCGCCACCCGGCTCTCCGATTGGGCCGCGGAGCAGGGCATCGTGGTGCCTGCCGACTCGCCCGACACCGGCCTGGATGTGGTCATGGTGATCCAGGTCCCGCTCAAACAGCGGGCCCAGACGCGCGGCTACGACCTCGGTGCGGACGAGATGGCGGCTGCACCCTCCGCGGCCCCGATGGGCGCCGCCGCCAAACGGTCCGACGTGGAGACCGCGGTCGTGAGTCATGGTCAGGTTGAGGGTCCATTTACCGAGCTCAACGGCCTCGCGGTCGAGCGGGACAGCCGCTACCCGGTCCGCGTGACCGTCCAGTTCTACAAAGCGACATCCAGTGGCCAGATCACCGACAGCGACGTCCGCGCAATCCGGTCGCAGATCGACGCGGTGTACCGTGACGCCGACGCGGTCTCCAGCCTCGTAGTCGACGGCTACACCGGCCGAAGCACGGAGTGGGTGGCGCCTTCCTACCCGAAGCAGCCGGTCAGCCCGGACTCGGCGACCTGGGCTGACCCCTTCTGGAGCTGGCACAAGGCCAACTGAGCCCGAGCAGGAGCCACTCCCGTCCGGCGCCCTCCTGGCCGCACGTGGCCGCACGGTCAGCGCGGCAGACCCGCGGCGATCGACGCGCTCGCCTCCCAGAGGCGGCGGGCGAGGTCGGCGTTGTTGGCGTCCGCGCGTGGCTTGGCGACGTTGCAGTCCGAGAGATAGGCGCCGTTGAGTCCGACAGCCCCGGGATGGACCGCCGCGAAGACTTGGGTCGCGGCGCCCTGGCCGAGGCTCTTGAGCGCCAGGGGTCCGGAGACCGCCCACGCCTGCGCCAGGAGGGGAGACACGTTGCGGGTCAGGTTGGTGGCGATCACCCCAGGGTGCAGCGCGAGGGCGATGCGCCCGCTGTCGGCGAAGCGACGGGCGAGCTCCTTGGCAAACAGGAGATTCGCCATCTTTGACTGACCATAAGCCCGCCAGGGCTGGTAGCCACGCTCGCCCGAGAGGTTGTCCAGCTCCACGCCGGCGGAGGGTGCCCGTTTGTGGGCGGCGCTCGACACCATCACCACCCGACCGGTGTCGGAGAGCGCGTCGAGCAGGCCGGTGATGAGCAGAAAATGACCGATATGATTGGTAAAGAGCTGGAGCTCGATGCCGTGGGCCTGCTTCAGCTCCGGGAGCGCCATGATGCCCGCGTTGGCGATGATCGCGTCGAGGCGTAGCCCCGAAGCGCGGACCGCCTCTACGCAGGCGTAGACGCTCCGAGGGTCCGAGAGCTCACACTCCAACGGCACCGCACGCGAATCTGTAAGAGTTTGCTTGGCCTTTTCGAGGGTTCTCGCGGTTCCCAGGACCCGGGCCCCCCTGAGCGCCAGCACCCGCGCGGTCTCCAAGCCCAGGCCGGAGTTGCAGCCGGTGACGAGGACGTTCTTGCCGCTCAGCTCGAGACCCTGGCTCACCTCTTCGGCGGTGCTTCGATATCCGAAACCGCTCGGACCATTGGGGACAAACATCGCGTACAGGGACACGGGCACTCCAGGAATTTCGGTCGACGGGGCGCGGGCACGCTACCTCGGCGCCACAACAGGATAGCTTGGCGGCCGGCCTTAGGAGCGACAATGCCACGCCCTCGTCCCCTCGTCGTGCTTTTTGCCCTCACCCTGCTTGGCGCGGGGGTGCGCGCCGCCGCGCCGATCCTGCTGCCTGAGCTCAAGGGCGGCCCCCCGGGCGCCGGGGAGGCCATCACCCTCACCAACACCGCGCAGCTCTACGTCGGTGACGCCGAGCAGCTGGACTGGTTGGGCTCGGCCCGCACCTTGCCCGCCGGCCCAATCCTCGTGGATCAGGCGCAGACCTTTGGCAAGCTCCGGAGCGTCGTGGCGCGAGTGGCGGCTGGCGGCGCCAGCCAGGTCGAGCTCGCCGGCGGTGCGGCCGACGCGGTGACGACGCTCGCCTTCGGCGTACATGTCGGTGAGTTCGCGCTCGCGCCGCACACGCTCCAGGTGCGGGTCACCCCGGACGCGGTGTTCCTCCAACGCGCGGGGGCCTCGGTCTGGTTGGAGATCAAGCGGAAGGACAACGTTCGTGACGTAGCGACGTTCGACGCCCTCCTGAACGTCGATCGGTCGAAGAACCCCGCGGGCACCGCGGCTCACCTGCTCGTGGATGATGAGGTCTCCTGGGCCGACGGCGCCGCGATCCTGCAGCGCCTCCGCGATCTCGGCTACGGCCAGGTGGACGTGTCGTGGCGTCCCTCCCAGATCCCGCCGCGTAACGCCGCCGCCGAGGCGGTCTCGACCGGGCTGGTCGCGACCCGGACGTTCAACATCGCGCCGGATGGCGGATTTTCCTGGGAAGGCGGCGATGGGAAGGGCGAGGTCGAGGCCAACGCGGTGCGTGCTTGGGAGCTCGACTGCAAGAAGAAGGAGACCTGTATGCTCGCGGCGGTCGACGCCGAGGGGAAACGCTACCTCGCGGGGAAGGTGACGTTGGCCGAAGACGCGCTTGAGCGCCGGTTTTTGTTCAGTCGGCCGGTCCGTGCGGCAGTGACCGACCTACCCACGGGCAAGCCTTCGAAGCGCACCGGCGAGCTCGTCGCGATCGCCAAGGTGGACGTGGCCACTACGGGGAGCGGCTTCCGGTTTGGCGTCGCCCCGCAGTCCTGGGTCAACGTGCCCGCTGTTGCGGATGCGAGGCCTGTGGTCGAGGCCCATGCGGCGGTCGTGCGTACCGCGCAGGGCAAGCTCTATTTTGAAGGCAAGGAGATCGCCGCCGACGCGCTCGACAGCACCCTGACGGCTTGGAGGAGCACGCTCTCCCGCGGGCTCCTCATGCTCCACCTCGATGTCAGTACGGACGCCGTCACGTTCCTCGATCTGGTGGATCGGGCGCGGAAGGCGGGCTTCAGCCGCATCGGTATCGCGATCCGAGCGAAGGCCGATGGTCAGCTTCGAGGCCTGGTCTTCAGCCCGCCGCTCACCGACGCCAATGGCCCGCAGACCGTACACGTGCGGTTGGGGAAGGGCTACGTGAGCCTGACCCGCGCCAAGACGCTCCTGGCCCGTGCGCCGACCGAAGAGCCGCCAAACGGCCGGTTTTTGCAGGCCATCCTCGCGGCCGATCTGAAGACCAACGGCCGGGGTCGGGCGCAGCTCGCGGTGTCCGCCGACGCCTCATTGGCGGGGGTGGTGCGGGCGCTCGGCGCCCTCTATGCGATGGAGTACGAGAGCATCGGCCTCATCGCGGTAGAAAACGCGAGCGTCGGCGGGGTCGCAGCGCCGACCAAGACGCCCAACGTCCCCGCGCGCCTCGAGGTCAACATCCAGGGACGTTACACGATGTACCCGACGAAAGGCGAAGGAACGGTGGTCGAGCTGGTTGACCAGGCCGCCTATTACGAGAGCTGCGGGGCGAGCACCTGCACGATGGTGCTCCAGAAGCAGGACGGGACCTTGTGGCTTGTGGGTGACCGCCCCAAGACCGACGATGTGCTGCGTGGCCTGGTCTTCGGTCGCCCCGTGAGCAGCTGGACCGGGCCCAAGCTGCCCTCAACCAGCCCCGTCCGTGAAGGCGATCTGCTCCCCGTCCCGCGGCTCTAAGAGGGGACGGTCGGCATCCGGCTCTCCGCAGGTTCAACGGCGGTGGCTCCGTGCGAAGGTCGTGCCCCCGCCGCCGCGGTGGGGGCGGGCGCGCTCAGAGCAGCGTCAGCAGACCGTCGGTCGCCGTCACGACGGCAGAGGCATCTTCAAGGCTCAAGTTGGGTTTCCGCACCAGGGTGTCGAGTTCGGTCAGGGTCGCGCGGAGGCTGGCCCCGACGCCCTCGGCCTTCGTCGCACCCTCTCCCTTGAGGTAGCCAAGGAAGTAGGCCGGGACTTCGGGGCGGCGCAGCAGCTTGTCGGCGGCGTCCGCGCGGCCTGAGGCGACGACCGCCTTGGCCACGAGCTGGGTGCCCGCGAGCCAGGCGCCGGCCTGGAGCAGCGGCCCGGTTTTGTCGTTGGGGCCCCAACCTTCCTCAGGCACGGCATAGCCGGCGACGTCGTCCAGGGCCTGGAGGAAATCGCCGCGGGATGCGGTGTCATTTTCCACCTGGGTGATGCAGTTGTCGATGGTCTGCAACAGGCCGGCGCCAGTGCCCAGCGCGACCATGCCGGCGCGCACCTCCCGGAGCTGGGCCAGGAAGGTCTCTTTGTGTACGCCGGGCCCGCCCAGGATGGTGTAGGCGAGGACCACGCCAGTTCGCAGCGCGACGCGGTCCTTGTCCGCGGCGGGCGGGGCCGCGGGCATCTGGGGCACCAGGCTCGCGAGTGAGCCCGCAACGCCGGCTTCTTTGACCTCCCGTTGGAGCCCGAGGGGCGAAGGGGCGAGGACCTTTGACACCTGGGCGTCCGTGAGCGGGGCCGCAGGCCCGGGGGGCGGCGTGGTGGTGGGCTCGGTGGCCTTGCCGCTGGCGGGTGCCGGGTTGTCGGGGCTACAGCCAGAGAGGAGGGCGAGCAGGGGTAGGATCGTCGTCAGCATCCAAGCCTCAGGGGGGAGCGGGATCGTGGTACTATCCCCGGCCACCTGATGATGCCCATCGCCGCTGCGCTTTCCTTTTCCTGTCCCCTGGTCCGCGCGAGGCGGTCACCCCGGCGTGCCTGTCCGTTGATCGGTTGCGGCGGCCCGGTAGCGCCGTGAGCATCCCCTCCGCCGCGAGCTTCATCCGCTCGGACTTTCGTTCTCGATTCGAGCCGACCCTCTGGTCCCGGCTCGTGAGCCTCGGCCGCCCGCGCGACGTCGCCGCCGGAGAAGTCCTCATCCGCCGCGGGATCCGGAGCTCGCACATCTTCGCCGTCGAGCAGGGCGCGCTGGAGGTCGTGGATCGCCGGAGCTCACCTGAGACCGTGTTGCAGGTCCTGGAGAGCGGCGAGATCGTGGGAGAAATGTCCTTTGTAGACGGGGCGGTGCCCTCGGCCGATGTGCGTGCGCGTGGGCCCAGCCGCTGCCTGGTGTTCGGCCACGAGCCGCTCGCACGCGGGCTCGACGCGGACCGGGAGCTCTCCCTCGCATTCTACCAGGCCCTCGCCGGTGCCGCGGTGGAGCGCCTTCGTGCGGTCACTACGGCCGCGGTCGTCGGGGGCCTGGGTGCCCATCGCCCGACCAGCCGTGGGGAAGCCGAGGAAGCACAAGCCCTTCAACTCGCTCGCCCGCTGCTCCGGTTCGCGGTGGACGAACCGAACGAGACGGAGTTTTCACGCCGCGTTGGGGAGGCAGCCGCTTTCCTGGCGCGCGCGCCGGCGCCGCGCGCTGCGGGCGTCGGTGGGCACCTTCGGCGCCTGCTCTCACCGATCTGGGGCCAAAGCCCTCTGGCACAGGCGCTGCTCGCCCACTCCGGCGAGGGCCGGCTGCTCGCCGCTGCCAGCCCGGCCGGCATGGTGGACCAGGTCCTTGGGCGGCTCGACACCCCTCTCGGCTGGGTCTGGCGTGAGGCCGAGATGGTACGTCGTATTCGTCGGGTGGTCGATCTGGGAGACGCCGCGGTGGTGGTGCATCTCTCCCTCGGCGAGCCGCTCTCGGCCGCCTTCGCCGACGCGGTCTCGGCGACCCGCTACCTCCCGATCCACCTCACGGCCTC